>JAGZDZ010000009.1:0-67052 GCA_018368535.1 Collinsella sp.
GGCGATGAGCACGTTGGTCTTGGCGCCCATGTCCTGCAGCTCAACACGGCCCTTGAGGGTACCGAAGTAGTGGCCCAGGTGCAGACGGCCGGTGGGGCGGTCGCCGGTGAGCATGGTGAACTTCTCGGGGTGCTGCGGCAGGTCGGCGCGGATCTGGTTGCTGCGCTCGAGGCTGACCTCATAGCTGAGCTCGTTGGGCATGCTGTCTCCTTTTGGGTTGAGTGCCTGGCCGGCATTGTCGGTCTTGGTTGAAGATGAAGCTACCAGAGAAACGGCGTCTCTTGCCGGAATCAACGATGGTTTTCGCCGTGTCGTCCCGCAGGGCCGTTTCCCTTCTTGGGAAGGAGCCCCTCGATATGCTCGAGCCGCTCCTCATGGGCCACGTGCGCCGCGCGCTCCTCGGCGGCGAAAGCGGGGTCTTCGGGCGTGACGGTCTCATCTCGCTGTCGACTCCGGTACCACCGCGACGGCGCTCCTGAGCCTGCTCGTCGACAAGCCGGTGACTATCTACACCACCAACGGCTATGCATGTCGGTTTACGGGCGAGCTTGCTGCTAAGGTGGTGGTAATTGGCGGCGACTTCAACCCCGTTACCTGCTCGCTCACCGGTCCTATGGTTGAGAGCGCGCTGCGCGAGCTGTACTTTGACCGGGCGTTTATAGGTGTCAACGCGGTGGACGAGGACCGCGGTATCATGACGCCAGGTTATCCCGAGGCTATCAAAAAACGTATCGTGATGCAGAATTCCCAGGCGAGTTACGTACTCGCCGATAGCTCCAAGTTCCACGTGTTTTCAAATGTAAAGGTGTGCGACCTGGAGGGCTTTACTGTTAATTTCCGACAGGCGCGACTCCAAAATCGGCGAACGCGTCAAAATGATCACGGCCTAGGACACTGGGGCATCGCATCTTGCCCTCAAGCCGTTGCCCACGTAACGAAGCGTGGGGCAAACGTGCGCCCCATTCCTGATTTGGGGACTAGCTTAGTTCGTCGGCTATTTGGTGCTCGTAGAAGGCTTCTACTACGGCGTTAAAGTCGCGGGCGAAGTCTTCCATGGTTCCACGCCAGGTGGCTCGGCCGGGCTTTCCTTGGCCCACATAGGCGGTTTGAATGCCGCAGGCGGGGCTGGGGAAATCGCGCTTGGGATCGTTGCCCACCATAAGGACCTCGTGCGGCTCGAGCCCCATGACCTGCAGCTGCTCTAGATAATATGTGGCATCGGGCTTGCAGCGCGTGGCGTTGCCCATGTGCGTTACGAGCTCGAAGGGCGCGTCTGTCAGCTCGCCCCAGCCCATGCGGCACTCGATGGCCCCTTGGGGAAAGCTGGGGTTGGTGAAGAGCGCACAGCGCAGCCCCGCGTCCTGTACGGCTTGAAGCGCGGCGTGCGCACCCGGCATGGCTTTTGCGTTGATCATGTCATCGTTCTTGTACGGCAGAACTTCGTGATCGTAGTAGGTAAACGCCTCGTAGATGAGGGGGTCGGAGAGGCAGATGCCACACCGGCGCTCAACCTCTTCCTGGTAGAACTCAAGATTGGTGCGATTGTCCGTGCTGCTGCGGCGATTGGCGTTGAGGTCGACCAGGATGGTGCCGAGGCGCGCCATCGTGCCCCCGCGGCTGCGACGTCCGATATCCGCGAGCATCGACGAGACATCCTTAAAATAGCGAAGGATGAACGCGTTGAGGTTGATGCTAAGAAGCGTCTCGTCCATATCGAAAACGACTGCTTTGAGCACGCGGGCACCTTTCTCGAAAAATCGTTCCAGAATCGTATGTCTGGGATACTTTACCCCAAAGCAGTGTGCCTAGCTGCTCATCGTCAACTTGTGGAGACAGTCGTTCACAAGATTGCGAAAAAGTCTCCATACGAGTAAAAAATCGCAGTTCACGCTTGAAATCGAAGCGATTTCCCCGTAATCTATACGGACGTGATTGCATAAGCGTCACATCAGTATCTGTCGGCTCCCGAGTGTTCCTAAACGTTGTGTGCTTGTCGCACCCATCTGTAGGTCCTAGCAATCGGGGCCCCGTAGTTCGAAAGGGGTCCACCTTTGAGTGAGATTCAGAACTCGTCCATTTTCTCTCTTGACGATGTCAACGAGGAGGAGATGAACAACCTCATCGACGGTACGATTACCGACTTTGATGAGGGCGATCTCGTTAACGGCACTGTCGTTAAGATCGAGCATGACGAGGTGCTCGTTGACATCGGATTCAAGTCCGAGGGCGTTATCCCGGTCCGCGAGCTGTCCATCCGCAAGGACGCTAACCCTGCAGACATCGTTGCACTCGGTGATCCCATCGAGGCCCTGGTTCTCCAGAAGGAGGACAAGGACGGTCGTCTGGTCCTGTCCAAGAAGCGTGCCGAGTACGAGCGTGCTTGGAACCGCATCGAGGAGAAGTTCAACTCCGGCGAGAACGTCGAGGGCGAGGTTATCGAGGTTGTCAAGGGTGGCCTGATCCTCGACATCGGCCTGCGCGGCTTCCTGCCCGCTTCCCTCGTCGACCTCCGTCGCGTCAAGGACCTCACCTCCTACATGGGCACCCGCATCGAGGCCCGCGTCATCGAGATGGACCGCAACCGCAACAACGTCGTCCTCTCCCGTCGCGTCGTGCTCGAGGAGTCCCGTAAGGCCGAGCGCTCCGAGATCCTGTCCAAGCTCAAGTCTGGCATGCGTCTCCAGGGCACCGTTTCCTCCATCGTCGACTTCGGCGCCTTCGTCGACCTCGGCGGTATCGACGGCCTCATCCACATCTCCGAGCTCTCCTGGAACCACGTCAACCATCCTTCCGAGGTTGTCAAGGTCGGCCAGGAGGTCGAGGTCGAGGTTCTCGACGTCGATCTCAACCGCGAGCGCATCTCCCTGGGTCTCAAGCAGACCACCGAGGATCCGTGGCGCGCACTGGTCAAGAAGTACCCCGTCGGCGCTATCGTCGAGGGCACGGTGACCAAGCTTGTTCCGTTCGGCGCTTTCGTCGACCTGGGCGAGGGCATCGAGGGCCTGGTGCATATCTCCGAGATGGCCAACAAGCACGTCGATCAGCCTTCTCAGGTCACCCACGTGGGCGACAAGGTTCAGGTCAAGGTCATGGAGATCGACCTCGACCGTCGTCGTATCTCCCTGTCCATGAAGTCCGCTGCTGAGACTCTGGGCGTCGAGATCGAGGTTACCCCGCTGCCTTCCGAGAAGAAGGACGAGGAGACCGACGCCGAGTAAATCGGTTTGACGATCACTTGTTTTAAGGGATCCGTCCGTAATGGACGGGTCCCTTTTTGCATTTACTGCCGAGATGTTCGGTAGTGCCTGCGCGTAACGCTGCTTGGGCTATTCGCTTGCTATTGAGTTGTCGGTGCATGAAAAAACGCCGACATCCCGCCTCGGGGAGGAGGCGGGAACGCACCGAGTAGACGGAGGGGTGCGGAGCGCGGTCGCGTCTCGACTGACGACGTTGCCCATCGGCGTTCCTATTGTACTGCATGACATGGTTCTTGGTTTATCGTGTCGAGCGCTTGTGTTGTGCCGCTGCCTATGCTGACGGTGTGCTACACTCTTGCACTGCTGAGTGGGCCAGACGGTCGCGCGATGTGCTGCTTGCAGCACGCGTGAGGAAAGTCCGGGCTCCAGAGGGCGGGATGCCGGCTAACGGCCGGGCGGAGTGATCCGACGGAAAGCGCCGCAGAAAAGAAGACTCCCACCTGCGCCGCAAGGCGTAAAGGGAAAAGCTGAAACGGTGGTGTAAGAGACCACCAGCGTCGTGGCAACACGGCGGCTTGGCAAGCCCCATCCGGAGCAAGCGCGAATAGGAACGCTATGGGCCGGCCCGGTCCGCGTTCGGGTAGCGTGCGTGGAGCTGCACGGTAACGTGCAGACAAGATAAATGACCGTTCACGACAGAACCCGGCTTATAGGCCCACTCAGCACTTTGTTGACGCTGCGAACCCGTCAGCGCGGCAATCTGCCTTTCAAGCCTTCGGGCATGACCATAAGGTCAATGCCCTCAGCTTTCAAGGCACCTTGCTCGCGCTGACGGGTTCTCGCCTTCGACGGCGTCAGCTGGCCGATTTGACGCTCATTCGTCGGTCGCCGTCATAAGGCGTGCTCCCTCCTCTTTCGGGCCAAATCGACTCAGCTGACGCCGTCTCGCTGTTTTTGCCTGGTCATCGGTGTCGCCGTTCTATTTACCGGGGTAAACGGTACGGCCTTTGCCGTATTATTGAGGCTGTTTGTTGCTTTGCTTGTTGTTGAGGGGCTTTGTTGGACAGCTATTTTACTCTGCAATCGAATATTGAGGCTTCGGGCGAGTTTGTGGACCGTAAGAGCCGGTTTATTGCCCAGCTGGTCCATATTGAGTCTGAGGATGAGGCGAATACCTTTATCGAGATGGTCCGCAAGCGTCATTACGATGCTCGACACAATGTTCCCGCTTGGATTTTGGTCGATGGACGCGAGCGTCAGAGCGACGACGGTGAACCGAGTCGAACCAGCGGCATGCCGACGCTCGAGGTGCTTCGCAGTGCTGGGCTCAAAAATGTTTGCTGCGTGGTAACGCGCTATTTTGGTGGCACGCTGCTGGGGCCTGGTGGCTTGGTGCGCGCCTATACCGCGGCGACGCAGGCGGCGGTGGCAGCGGCTCAGGAGTCCGGGCAGATCGTCGAGATGACGAGTGTCGTGCCTGTTGACGTGCGTGTGGCCTATCCGCAGTATGAGCAGGTGCTTCGCTTGGCGCAGGATTGTGGTGCCAAGGTTTCGGATACCGATTACGCGGATGCCGTGACGATTCATTTGATGTTTAAGGCGGGGGAGCAGGAGTCGTTTTGCGCCAAGATGCGCGAGCTTATGGCCGGTCGCGAGGAGATCGAAGTCGGCGTTCCCGAATTTGCTGAGTTCTAACGGCGACGGCCGGCGTGCTTTTGGATGGATCCCAAGCGTGCCGGCCGTCGTTTTCTGTTGCTGCCGTTTACTCGGCGAGCTGCTTTAGCATATCGCAGGCGATCTCGACGGCATCGTCGATGCAGCCGGGGCAGCTGCGGAGCGGACCCTTATCCGATCCGATGCCCTTGAGCGTGCCGCAGACAGTCGTCGTGTTCTTCTCGCCAAAACGCTTGGCGATCTCGCGCGACAGCTTGTAGGTCTTGCCCTTGGTCTTGGGGTTCTCCATGCCGTCGCTCATTACAAAGCCCATGATGGCCACGGCGCCCGAGATGGCGCCGCAGGTTTCGGTCATACCGCCCATGCCGGCGCCAAAGCCCTCGGTGAGGGTAAAGGCGACCTGGGGGTCGAGTCCGACGGCAGGCGCGAGCGTGCAGGCGACGGCCTGTGCGCAGTTAAAACCGCGGGCGTGGTATTCGGCAGCCTGAGCTTGGCAGGCGGCGGCGTCGAGCTGGGCAGTATCGATTTGCTTCATCGTTGTCTCCTTGATCACGGTGTACCCGCCTATGGTACCCTTGCTGGCGCACTCACTCATCGAGACCCCAGCGCATATCTTATTGTTTTTCGCCATCGAACGCTTTCTTAAGATTTGGGACAAATAAACCTGATTAATTTGTCCCATAACCTATTGGCGGGATGGGTTGAGAGGGGTGCGGGGTAGCGGTATCGTGAACCGAATAAAACAAAACCCAAGTAAGGGAGTTGGATATGAGCGAGCAGACCATCGGTACCACGTGTGTTCAGGGCGGTTATCGCCCGGGCGATGCGGAGCCGCGCCAGGTGCCCATCTACCAGTCCACCACGTGGAAGTACGACACGTCCGAGCACATGGGCAAGCTTTTTGACCTGGAGGAATCGGGCTACTTCTACAGCCGTCTGCAGAATCCCACGTGCGATCTGGTTGCCGCCAAGATCTGCGAGATGGAGGGTGGTACCGCTGCGATGCTCACGAGTTCGGGCATGGCTGCGAACTTCCTTGCGATCTTTAACGTGGCCGGCGCCGGCGATCACGTGGTCGCCAGTTCTGCCATCTATGGCGGTACCTACAACCTGCTCGCCCATACCATGGGTCGTATGGGTCTGACTTGCACGTTTGTGGCCCCTGACTGCACCGATGAGGAGCTCGAGGCTGCCTTCCGCCCCAACACCAAGCTCGTCTTTGGCGAGACCATCGCCAACCCCGCCCTTGCCGTGCTCGATATTGAGCGCTTTGCCAAGGCCGCGCATGACCATGGCGTGCCGCTGATGGTCGACAACACCTTCCCGACGCCCGTGATGTGCCGTCCCTTTGAGTGGGGCGCCGACATCGTTACGCACTCTACCACCAAGTACATGGATGGACACGCTGCCTACCTGGGCGGCGTGATCGTCGACCACGGCCAGTTTGACTGGATGGCCCATGCGGATAAGTTCCCGGGTCTCACCACGCCCGACGAGAGCTACCACGGCGTGACCTATGCCGAGAAGTTCGGTCGTGAGGGCGCCTTCATTACCAAGGCAACCGCTCAGCTCATGCGCGACCTCGGCCCCATGCAGAACCCTCAGGCGGCCTTCTTCTTGAACAGCTCGCTCGAGAGCCTGCATGTGCGCATGCCGCGTCATTGCGAGAACGGCCTGGCCGTTGCCAAGTTCCTGCAGAGTCATCCCAAGGTACGCTTCGTGAGCTATCCGGGCCTGGAGGGCGATAAGTACTACGACATCGCTCAGAAATACATGCCCAACGGTACCTGCGGCGTTGTGAGCTTTGGCTTTAACGGTGGTCGCGCGGCGGCCGAGACCTTTATGAAGAGCCTCAAGCTCGCCCAGATCGCCACGCACGTGGCCGACGCCCGCACTTGCTGCCTGCATCCCGCTAATGCCACACATCGCCAGATGAACGATGAGGAGCTCATCGCCTGTGGCATCTCCGCCGACATGGTGCGCCTGTCGTGCGGCCTCGAGGACACGGCCGACTTGATTGCCGACCTTGAGCAGGCACTCGAGCAGTGCTAGGCTAGCTCCGTACAAGGCGCCGATGCTGGCAGAAAGCTTCGGCGACCTTTCGTTCCGATTCCGTAGGCGGGACCCCAATCGCGGCAGTTTGCAGGCGATTGGGGCCCCGTTTTTGCGTTGCGCCACTCGAAAGGATGGATATGGAGAAAACCGCAGAGCAGCTGCGCCGCGAGCACATTGCCCTAGAGGGCGACACCCATGGCAAGAACAAGTGGGCGATTCTGTTTACCGTGCTCATCATGACGTTTATGGTGTGTCTGGATTCGACCGTCGTGACCGTGGCGCTGCCCGTGATGCAAAAGGAGCTGGGCGTGGGCCTCGATCGCATTCAGCTGGTGAGTTCGGTGTACCTGCTTGCGACATGCGTGGCTATGTTGCCGTTTGGCCGTCTGGGCGACGTGCGTGGCAAGGTGAATGTGTTCCAGCTGGGCGTCATCGTCTTTTCGGTCGGTTCGCTGCTGTGCGGCCTTTCGGCCTCGCTCGAGGTTCTTATCCTGGCACGCATTGTTCAGGGCATCGGTTGCGCGGCGGCCATGGCTAACAACATGGGTATCATCACCGAGTCGTTTCCGGCGCGCGAACGAGGCCGTGCCATGGGTATTCTCGCGACCTTTGTGGCCCTCGGCATGATGTGTGGCCCCGTGCTCGGCGGCATGCTGGTGGCAAGCTTTCCCTGGGAGAGTATCTTCCTCATCAACCTGCCTATTGGCATAATCTCGTTTATCGTGGGGCTCTACACGCTGCCGCATGTTAAGCCGGAGGCCGGCGAGCGCCCCATGTCCTTGATTGAGGCTACTCGTCGCTGCTTGGCAAATTCGGCCTTCACCATCAACCTTGCCTGCATGCTCATCGTGTTCGTTGGTATTGGCGCATCCGAGTTTATCCTGCCGTTCTATTTTCAGGACGCCCACGGCTTTGGTTCCGACATTTCCGGATTGCTCTTTTTGGCGCTGCCGATGGTGAATGCCTTTATCGGGCCGCTTTCGGGTACGGTTTCGGACCGCGTTGGCTGCGAGGGCCCCACGGCGGTCGGTCTGGGCTTGTACGTGTGCGGTCTCTTTGCGGTAAGCACGCTCGACGAGCACTCTTCTATCCCTGTGATCGTGTGTTGCGTCGCGTTTATGTCGTGCGGTACGTCGATTTTCCAGAGTCCCAATAACTCGCTGTATATGGGCTCGGCTCCGCGCGAGGCACTTGGCTTTGCAGGTAGCTTGGGCAGCTTGGCGCGCTATGCGGGCATGGCGCTGGGTATTACGGCAGGTTCGCATATCCTCTATGGGCAGATGAGCGTGGCGATGGGCGAGGCCGTGACCAGTATTGTTGCAGGCCGTCCGGATGTGTTCCTGTTCGGCTTTCGCTCGGTGTTCTACGTGCTTATGGCTGTGGCCGCTGTGGGCTTTGCGCTCGCCATGGTGCGTTTGGTGAAGATGCGCGCCCGCCATTAGTGCGTTGGGAGGCTGTCTGCCACGATTTGCGTTGTCCCAAAAAGACTGGTTTGTGGTGCGATGCGGCTTGTGGGGCGGGCGGGGGTCGGTCCGTGGTAGACTATCGAACAACGTTTATTAATCGCGCGGTATCGTTGCCGCGAGAAGGGGTTGCGCCATGCAGGAGCTTGAGGATCGTATTCGCCATGACGGCATCGTAAAGGCCGGTAACGTCCTTAAGGTTGATGCCTTCCTCAACCACCAGTGCGACGTTGAGCTGTTCGACCACATGGGCGCCGAATGGGCCCGTCTGTTCGAGGGTGTCGAGATCAACAAGATCCTGACGATTGAGGCTTCGGGTATTGGTATGGCCTGCATCGCAGCTCAGCATTTTGGCGGCGTGCCGGTGGTCTTTGCAAAGAAGGCCCAGTCCATCAACCTTGACGGCGAGCAGTATGCCACGACCATCTATTCCTTTACCAAGCAGAAGGAGTACCCGGTCATTGTCGGCAAGCGCTTTCTGTCCGAGGGCGATAAGGTCCTGATTATCGACGACTTCCTGGCCAACGGCTGCGCGCTTGAGGGCCTTATTAAGATCTGCGAGGCTGCGGGTGCCGAAGTTGCCGGCATTGGCATTGCCGTTGAGAAGGGCTTCCAGGGCGGCGGCGATAAGCTCCGTAAACGCGGCTTCCGCGTTGAGAGCCTGGCCCGTATCGCCGATATGGACTGCGAGAACGGCGAGATCACCTTCGCCTAAGCGCGCAACACAAGCGATTGGTATGCGATGTGACAAAGGGACTGTCCCTTTGTCACATTTTTTGTATGAGGGGAGGTGCTGATATGGATGAGAACAAGATGGGATGGCGTGAGTATGCGCGCTATGCCGAGATGTCGGTCGAGGAGCTGGCGCGCGATTGCGAGGTACAGGTGTTTCGCGCGACGGGTCCGGGCGGGCAGGGCGTGAACACGACGGACTCTGCGGTGCGCATGAAACATGGGCCCACGGGGATTGTCGTGACGGCGCGTGAGAGCCGCAGCCAGTTTCAGAATCGCGCGAGCTGCCTGCGTAAGCTGCGCGCTGAGCTTGAGCGTCGCGGGTGTCCACCGCGTCGACGCGTAAAGACCAAGGTGCCTCAGCGCTCTCGCCAGCGCAGGCTTAATGACAAGCACTTCAACGCCATTAAAAAGGCCAACCGTCGCAAACCGGGCAGCGACGAATAGCCTCCTCATAAGTTGCGGTGAAATAGGGACTGTTTTGCGGCTTTAGATGCATAAACAGTCCCTATTTCACCGCAACTTAGGTGGGGTTAGCGGGTGGGGTGCCAGACGTGGAGGGCGCCGGCGAGGATGTCGACCTCGATGCGCGAGGCGACAACGGGCTCGCCGTCGGCCTGGATGGGGTAGTCGGGCTCCTCAAGGGTGAGCTCGGCATGGCGACAGCGGCACATGCGAACCGGTGGCAGCTTGGTATGGTGGCCATCTTTGGCCGAAAGGAACATGGGAAGCGCGACCGCGCGCGGAACGGGGCCGCAGGCGTAGCAGACGTCGAGTATGCCGTCGCACGGGTCGGCGTCGGGGCAGATGCGATAGCCCGAACCATAGGTGGGGCCCAGCTGAATCGCCATGATAATCGCCCGCACGCGCTCGGCGGGCGCACCGTCAAAGCTCACCGTCATGGGATAGTTGCGGTAGCGCAGGCCAAACTGCTCAAGGCCCGAGAGGGTGTAGAGCGGAGCGCCGGCGAGGCCCGTCTTTTTGCGCAGCTCGGTGGTGCCAAGGCCGATGGCGGCATCGATGCCGACCGAAAGCGTCTGGTCGTAGTACTCAACGGTAGCCTCGCCGCTGCCGCTCGCAGGGCTCCACGAGCGAATGCGCCCGATGTCCTGACGCTGCAGCTCGCAGGTGAGCAGCGCGCCAAAATCCTTACCGGAGAAATCGTCGATGCCGAGCGTTTGGGCAAAATCGTTGCCAGAGCCCACGGGTAGGACGGCAAGAGCGGGGCGGGCGTCCTCCTCTTGCGCCATAAGTCCGTTGACGACCTCGTGGATCACGCCGTCGCCGCCAAGAGCGATAACGGTGCGATAGCCCTCGACCTGTGCGGCCAGCTCCTTGGCGTGTCCCATGCGCTCGGTCAGCACCAGGTCAAACTGGGATGCGCGCGCGGTCATATCCAAAAAGCGTTGCAGGCGCTCGGCAACTTCGTGCGCCGCACCCGACTGGGCGGCTGGGTTGGCGATGATGAGCGTGCGGCCAAAATCAGTTGCGTGCATGGGGCGACTCCCGGCGTATGACGTGACGGTGCGGTCGCGCTCAGGTCGAATTGCCCCCGATTGTGGCTGCACGTCGAATACTTACGTCTACTCTATCAGGTCGTTGTGGCGCTCGATAGCATCCGCTACCGTACCGCCCTCATCTACAATAAGCGAACGGCGCTTGGGCGAGATGATGCGCTGGGCGGGGTACACGCCGCGGTGTCCGGCGGTTAGGTAGCTGATAAAGGCCACGATGACAAAGAACCCGGCTGCCGTGCCGTGGAACAGGTCGATGGCCATCATACAGGTGGTGATGGGCACGTTGAGGCCGGCGCAGAACACGCCGAGCATGCCCAGCGCTGCCAGAAAGCTGGGGTCGATTCCGACGAGGCAACCGATCCAGCCGCCGAGCGCCGCACCGATACCAAACAGGGGCGTGACCTCGCCGCCTTGGAAGCCGGCGCCCAGGGTGAGCGCTGTGACGACCAACTTGATGGCTGCGTCCGCCAGGGTGGTGTTGCCGGCAAATCCGGCGCCGGAAAGCCACGTGGAAAGGCCGGCGTAGTTCCAAGCGTCGAGAAGGGCATAGGCGGCCAAAACCACGAGTGCACCTATGAGTGCGCGAATAAGATAATTGGTGATAAAGCGACCGTACAGGCTCTTGACGGTTCGAACTGACCAGGCAAAGAGGCGTGCCGTCAGACCGAAGATAATGGCGCTGATAACAACGATGACAACCGTCCGTGGTGTCATGTTGGGAACGCTGGCGATAACATTCGCCTCGTACTCGGTACCTAGGGCGAGTGATGTAAAGTAGCCGGTAAACGAGGCGACCAGGCAGTAGATGCCCGCGGTGTAGTCGATCTTGCCGATAAAGCACATCTCCATGCCAAAGAAAGCCCCGGCAAGGGGCGAGCCGAATACGGCGCCAAAGGCCGACGAGATGCCGGCGAGCATGAGGTCGTGGTGGTCATGCTTTTTGAGGTGGGCGAGGCTCGAGATGTTGCTGGCGATGGTGCCGCCAATCTGCACCGCGGCTCCCTCGCGACCGGCCGATCCGCCCGTTAGGTGCGTGAGCGTGGAGCAGACGAAGGTGAGGACGGCCATGCGCATATGGATGAGGCGTGTGCCCAGAGCGGAGTCGATGACCAGGTTGTTACCGCGTTTGGCGGCAAGACCGTGGTTTTTGTACACCCATGCGGTGGCAACGCCCACAACGGGAAGCAAGGCGTAGACCCACACATGGTGCTCGCGATAGTCGGTGGCGATATTCAGCGAGGCCAAAAACGCCCAAGCGGCAACGCCCATGGCGAGCGAGACAATGACGACGAGCGCGAGCAACTTGGCGCTCGCGAGTAGGTTGCGGGCGTTGCGGCGCGTGTCGGCAGCCAAGAGATGCTCGGAGCGGGTAAGTTTATGCCTGCCTGCCGTGATGACGTCGTTCAGGGAGAAAAAGCCGCCATCGTCGA
Organism: Collinsella sp.; assembly: GCA_018368535.1. GTDB lineage: Bacteria > Actinomycetota > Coriobacteriia > Coriobacteriales > Coriobacteriaceae > Collinsella. The sequence goes on from JAGZDZ010000009.1 coordinate 12,069, forward strand.
GCGGCTGGGAATGATCCTGCGTTTCGTTTGCGCTTTCGGGTTTGTCGTTATGAGCCATACGTTCCTCTTTTAGGTTGCAACGCAAGCATTATAAAACGCGGCAAACGCGACGAGCCGGTGGGTTGGTTTCCATTCTGTTTCGCGGCTTGCGGCCGACAGGTGTATTTACTGGTACAGGCCGAGTCGCGGTCGTGCGACGGGGGATTATACTGAGACAAGCATAAAGAATCGGCGCCCCTGTTGTGCGCCGTGGCATTAAGAGGTGCATATGGCAGAGAAACTCATTCCGCTGGATGACGCACAGTCGATTGTCCTGTCGCACGTTGCTCCGACCGATCTCGTCGAGATTCCCGTGTGGCAGGCCGCCGGTCTTCCCCTGGCCGAGGACGCGGTGGCCGATATCGACATCTCGCCGTTTGCCAACAGCGCTATGGACGGATATGCCGTGCGCTCGGCGGACTTGGCGCAGGCATCTGGCGAGGCGCCGGTGACGCTCGATGTTATCGGACATGAGGCCGCGGGTCATGTGTTTGGGGACGCAATCGGCGCGGGCGAGACGGTCCGCATCATGACGGGCGCGCCGGTGCCCGAGGGTGCCGATGCCGTGGTGAAGTACGAGATCGTCGATGTGCTCGACGGTGACGGCAACGAGGGCTCGCGTGTGAGGTTTTCGGCGCCGGCCAAGGTGGGGGAGAACGTTCGCTCTGCCGCCGAGGAGGCCCATGCCGGCGAAGTCGTGATGCGTGCTGGTGAGGTTGTGACTCCGGCGGGCGCCGGCTTGCTGGCAAGCGCCGGATACGCGAGCGTGAAGGTGCACGCTGTCCCACGTGTGGGCATCATCTCGCTGGGCACGGAACTGGTCGCACCGAGTAAGGTACCGGCGCGCGGTCAGATTCGCGATTCCAACTCCTCGGCGCTGATGGCCGAGGCGCTCGATGCCGGCGCCGAGCCCGTGTTCTACGGTATTGCGCCCGACGATGAGCGGGCGATTGGCGAGCTGGTGCATCGCGCCACGCGAGAGTGCGATTTTGTCATTACGAGCGGCGGCGCCTCGGCGGGCGATTACGACTACGTGACGGCGCTCGTCCGGCGCGAGGGCGTGGTGCTGTTCGATCGCATCTCGATGCGTCCGGGCAAGGCCATCACGTTTGGCTTACTCGGGGGCAAGCCCTACCTAGGGCTTTCAGGCAATCCGGCCGCGGCGTATGTGGGCTTTGAGATGCTTGCCCGTCCGGCGATTCGCAAGATGCGCGGCTTTGCCGAGGGCGTGCGTCCCGTGCAGCAGGCGACGCTCACGCACGGCGTGAAAAAGCGCCAGGACCGACGCTTCTTCGATCGCGCCACGGTTTTGCGCGACCCCGAGACCAGTGAGCTGTTGGTGACCGAGGCCAAGACGCAGAATTCGGCGCTGCTCGGCACGATGCAGCGGTCCAACTGCCTGCTGCGTATTGACGAAGGACCGTGCGAGCTCAAGGCGGGCGACGTCGTGGATGTCGTGCGTGTCGACCTGCCCGAGGGCACGGTGTTGTAGGAGGAAGACTATGGAGTTGAAGATTTCGATCGTGACGTGCTCGGATACGCGCGATCTTGCTCAGGACGAGGCTGGAGCCGCACTCGAGGAACTTATCGAGGCGCAGGGCTGGACGGTCGTCTCACATGTGGTCGTGCGCGACGACGCCAGCGAGATCGGTGATGCCATTGTGGAAGCTGCCGATGAGTGCCACGCCAATGTCGTGCTCACCTGTGGCGGCACGGGACTTTCGATGCGCGACGTGACGCCCGAGGCGACGCGTGCCGTCTGCGACCGCGATGTGCCGGGTATTGCAGAGGCAATCCGCGCGTACTCCATGACCAAGACGCGCCGCGCTATGCTCTCGCGCGCCGTGTGCATGCAGCGTGGGCATACGCTTGTCATCAACTTTCCGGGATCCACGAAAGCGGCCCGCGAAAGCTGGGAGGCCGTGAGCGATCAGCTGGAGCATGCGGCCCAAATGACGGCGGGCGGCGGACATACCAAATAAGCGGTTTACCTGCGGCGGGGCGACCTGAACGGCTGCTCCGCCTTTGTTTTCCGCCGAAGCGACGCCGAGGTGCACGGCAACTCGAAACTATATTCTCTAGCGAGAATAATTTCTCATTATCATTATTCGCGCGGAAGTATAATCTAGTAACAGAATAAAGCCTGCGGCGGGGTGCCCGGGCATAGCGTTCGAAAGGGTTGAATATGTTCGATATGGTTTCACGCCGCGGTTTTGTCTCGCTTTCTGCTGCCTCTGCCGCCGGCCTTGGCCTTGCCGGCTGCTCGGGCAACAAGACGTCCGAGCCCGCTGGTTCCGATGCCGGCTCCGTCAAGTCTTCCTCTAAGAAGAAGGCTGTCGAGCTGCAGGTCTTTGCCGCTAACTCGCTCGAGAAAGCTCTGCCCGAGGTTCAGGAGCTCTACACCGAGCAGACCGGCACCACGTTTGCCGACACGCAGTTTAAGGCGTCTGGCGACCTTGTCGAGCAGATGCGCGCCGGTGCCGCCGTCGACGTGCTCATCACGGCCTCCAAGGGCACCATGGACGACGCCGAAGCCGCCGAGCTCGTCGATGCCGACACACGTGAGGATATGTTCGTCAACGACCTCGTGATCATCCGCGCCGAGGGCTCTGACACCAAGGTCGAGGCCATCGCCGACGTCGCGAATCTGGACGGCAAGATCGCCATTGGCGACGCCAAGACCGTCCCCGCCGGCAAGTACGCCAACCAGGCCCTGGCTTCCGTGGGCCTCTACACCGGCACCGAGGGCGACGACGGCGAGTATGCTCCCGAGATCGCCGACAAGGTCGCACTGGCCGATAAGGTGGGCACCGCCGCCGCTTATGTGTCCACAGGCGACTGCGTGGCCGGTTTTGTCTACAGCTCCGACATCTTCCGCTACGACGGCATCGAGGAGGCCTTCGTGTGCCCCGAGGATTCGCACAAGCCCATCGTGTACCCGGGCGCCGTTGCCGAAAGCTCCGAGCATGCCGACGAGGCCAAGGCGTTTATCGACTTTTGCCTGTCCAACAAGAAGGTTCAGAAGATTTGGGCTAAGTACGGCTTTGAGCTTTCCGCGTAGTGCGGCTTGGCGCGATAATTCCATCGTTTTGTGTTTCACTCCGTCCTTGTATTCGCTTGGAGCTTTTCGTGCTTAATAGATTCCGCATGCTTGTCGCCTGCGCTTTGACCTTCGCGCTTTGCTGGGTGCCGGGATTTGCGTTTGCTGGGAACGCTGAGGACGGGGCCCAGGTTGCTGCGACCGCTCATGGGCTTTCCTATGGGATCGAGGGTTTTGAGCGGTTGGCCAAGGGGACCGCTCGTGACATGGAGGGCCAGCCTGAGGGCTACCGGTTTCCCGTTGACGAGGACGTGGACCTTGTAGCGGCGCTCGCTGCCGACCGCGTTGTGGTGTGGATATCGCCCAAGGCGGTCGAGAAGTATGGATTGGATCCGCAGGATAACGAGTCCGTATCGGGTCTCAAGGCCCTCGTCTGTGAGCTCGACAGCGCAAACTGCATGGGAGGCGCGCAGCTAGGGGACGTGGATCTCCCTTGGTATGTCACGGCGGAAACAACGTTTGATGCCGGCGGGTATACCTATGGCTTTGACGAGCGCGGTGCGGATGGGGACCGCTATGTGGTGATTGCATCAGCCTCGGGTGATGCCAAGGGCGGCGCGCGTTGGCTTGATAGCGCTCAAATGGTAGAGGCATCGTCTGTCGTGTTGCGGGATGAGCAGGGCCCCTTGGCCTCTCTGGCCTCCTTATTGGGCGGCATCGACTATCGCCCGTTTTGGGTGTCCATAAAAACGAGCGGCCTTGCCCTGGTGATCGTGTTTGCGCTGGGCCTGTTTGCCGCGTGGAAGACCATGGGTACCACGAGCCGCGTGAAGGGTTTGCTCGATTCGGTCTTTACCATCCCTATGGTGCTGCCGCCCACGGTCTGCGGCTTTTTGCTCCTCATGCTGTTTGGCCGCTCGACCGGGGTGGGCCAGTGGCTGATCGCACACGGCATCTCGATCGTCTTTACGTGGCCCGCGGCGGTCATTTCGGCCGTCGTCGTGTCGTTTCCGCTGGTTTACCGCACGGCGCTCGGAGCCTTCGAGAGTCTTGACGCGCAGATGCTCGACGCCGCGCGAACCCTGGGATGGTCCGAGCGTCGCATCTTTGCCAAGCTCATGATGCCGCTTGGCTGGCCCTCGATTGCCGCCGGCACGGTGCTCGCCTTTGCCCGCGCGATGGGCGAGTTTGGCTGCACCCTGTTCTTTGCGGGCAACTACGCCGGTATTACGCAGACCATTCCCATTGCGATTTACTTTGAGTGGATGGGCGGCAATACGTCGGTGGCCCTCTTTTGGGTCGTGGTCGTAATCGCGTTCAGCTTCCTGGTCATTCTGTTCATCAATATGTACACGGCGCATTCGCAAAAGTATCGCGAACGTGGCCTTTCCCGTGCGGAGCGCAAACAGGCCAAAGGTCTCGCCGGACAGGGCGATTCGCTCGACCCAGTCGGCGGCGATGCGCTGCGTATCGATCGCGAGGCGCTGGCCGAGCTCATGCGTGATGATGCGGCGCCGCGGGGAGGTCGATAAGCTATGTCGCTCGTTTTGGATATTAAGAAACGTTATCCCGGGTTTGTGCTCGACATGCAGCTTGAGGCCGGCGAGGAGCGCGTGGCCCTGCTGGGCGCCTCGGGTTGCGGCAAGAGCTGTACGCTGCGCTGCATCGCCGGTGTGGAGACGCCCGACGAGGGCAAGATTGTCGTCAACGGCGTGACCTTTTTTGACTCGGCGGCGGGCATCAACCTGTCGCCCCAGGCGCGCAAATGCGCTCTGCTGTTCCAAAACTATCAGCTGTTTCCTAACATGACAGTGGCCGATAACGTATGCGCCGGTGTAAAGGACGCGGGTGACGCCGCCGCGCGCAAAAAGCTCGCCGAGCGCTATCTGAGCATTTTCGGTCTGGCCGATTTTGTCGACCGCTATCCCGCACGACTCTCGGGCGGGCAGCAGCAGCGCGTGGCACTTGCCCGCATGGTGGCGGCGCATCCGGGCATTTTTATGTTCGACGAGCCCATGAGCGCACTCGATTCCTATCTTAAGAGCGCCCTCGAGCAGAACATGCTCGACCTGTTCGATGTGTGCAACCGCACCGTACTCTACGTGAGCCACGACATCGACGAAGCGTGCCGCCTGTGCCAGCGAATCTGCGTGATGCACGACGGGCATGTGGAGGAGATCGGCTCCGTCGAGGACGTGGTTCGCCGCCCGCAGACGCTGGCGGCGCTGCGCCTGACGGGCTGCAAGAACACAAGCCGGGCGCGCAAGATCGGCGACGAAGAAGTTGAGGCCCTCGACTGGGGCATGACCTTCAACGTGGGCCGCGAGGTTCCCGATGACGTGGCATACCTGGGCATTCGCGCAAGCTACTTCCATGTGGACAACCGTGCTGAGCGGGGTCGTAACAGCTACGACCTGCATGTGGCCCGAGTGAGCGATTCGCGCTTTGAGCGGCTGGTGCTGTTAGACGTGCCGCGTGCTGATGCGCCCACGCGTCTGCAGTGGAAGGTCAACAAGGTGAACGTAGCTGTCGACGAGCTGCCGCAAGCAGGCGAGACGCTGCGCATGCACTTCGATGCGAATAAGATTCATTTGGTTTGTCGGTAGCGCCGGGTAATGCCGTCGGGGATATAAGCCCCGGCGGCTTTGTCTTGCTGTTTGCCGAATGGGGGATGACAAACTCTTATCAATCAAGATAATTATTTATTAAACGTCGGTACACGACGCTGTCGTACGAATGTCGGCGGTGTTCGTCTGGACGACAACCTTTGATATAGTTACCTTCGACGAGAAAAGGAGGGCGCGCCGATGCCGCATAAGACATATTCGCGTCGCGTTGCCGTGCGCGCCCTGTATATGGCTCGGAGCCGCATATGAGCAGGTATGTTCACGGCTCCGGGAGAGACGACGCACAGCTAAATAATCAGCTGCAAAGCAGGTTCCCCAAAATTCCGGGTTTGAGCACGGCTGGGTTTTCGCCACCCACCGTGCAGCAATACCGTAGTTATCCGTATTTGGTTCGAGAGGGGAACCGTCATGGCTGAAGAATTCGATTTCCATCCGATGTGGGAGAGCCTCGGCATGAATCTTGCCGACCACGACATGCTGCTGGGCGCCGTGGGCCAGATGTACGGCGATATGTTCCTGACGCAGAACAATCGCCCCAAGTCCACGTCCTATCTGGATTTTGTCGCCACCAACATCCACAGCGGCCGTATTAAGGAGATGCTCGACAAGAAGGAGGCCGGCGAGGCCACCAAGATCGTCGGCTCGTTCTGCGTGTACGTGCCCGAGGAGATCGTGCTTGCCTGTGACGGCATTCCCGTGGGCCTGTGCTCGGGTGCCGATTGGGCAACCGATAAGGTCGAGGAGCACCTGCCGCGCAACACCTGCCCGCTTATCAAGAGCTTTGCCGGCTTTAAGCTGGGCGAGGTCTGCCCCTACATTGAGTCGAGTGACCTGGTGGTAGGCGAGAACACCTGCGACGGTAAGAAGAAAGCCTACGAGTTCTTTGCCACGCAAAAGAACATGTACGTCATGGATATTCCCAACGTGCGCGACGAGTCGACGCTCGTGACCTGGAAGGCCGAGGTCAAGAAGCTCGCCGCCAAGATCGAGGACGAGTGCGGCGTCAAGATTACGCCCGAGGGCCTGAAGGCTGCCATCCACGCCGTCAATGAGAAGCGCCGCGCCCTGCAGCGCCTCGCTGCGACCCGCGCTGCCGACCCTGCGCCCATCAGCGGTCTCGACAGCCTGCTGACCGTTCAGGCCGCCTTTATGGACGACACACCGCGTCTGACCGGAGCCATCAACGATATGGCGGCTGAGTGCGAGCAGCGTGTCGAGGCCGGCGAGGGCGTGGCACCCAAGGGGACCAAGCGCATCCTGTACACCGGTACGCCCATGGCCGTGCCCAACTGGAAGCTGTTCAACCTTATCGAGAAGGCCGGCGGCGTTGTGGTAGGCGAGGAGTCCTGCACGGGCTCGCGCTACTACAAGGACCTGGTCGACGAGTCCGGCGAGACGGTCGACGAGATGCTCGATGCCATCGCCGAGCGCTACTTTAGGATCAACTGCGCCGTCTTTACGCCCAACGACCAGCGTATGAAGGACATTGTCCAGATGGCCAAGGACCTGCATGCCGACGGCATCGTCGACGTGGCTCTGCAGTTCTGCACGCTCTACGAGATGGAGTCGTTTGCCGTGGAGAAGGCCGCCGAGGAGGCCGGCATTCCGTTTATGCACATCACGACCGACTACGCCGGCGAGGACGCAGGTCAGCTGCAAACCAGGATCGAGGCTTTCTTGGAAACCATTTAGAGCTATCCGTCTCGGCGGCTTCCCCAGGCACCCGGTCTTGCCGTTCAAACCGTCGCTTGCGTACCAAAGTACGCGGCGCTTCTCTTTCACGGCAACCTCGGGCACCTGGGAAAGCCGTTTCCTTGGTTGGTTAAAAGGTTTGTTAAGGAGCTATATGCCGGAATATATTGAGCAGCCGTTGCCGTCCACGTTTGAGGAGTTCAACGAGCAGCGCAAGGCGGCGTTTATTCGCGTCAAGGATTACAAGCAGGCCGGTAATCGCCTGATCGGTTTTCTGTGCAGCTACACGCCGCTCGAGATTATCGATGCCGCGGGCGCCTCGAGCGTGGCTCTGTGCGGTACGTCCGATGAGGTGATTCCCGAGGCCGAGAAGGTGCTGCCGGCAAATCTTTGCCCGCTCATCAAGTCGACCTATGGCTTTGCCTACTCGCAAAAGTGCCCGTTTACGTACTTTAGCGACATGATCATCGGCGAGACCACCTGCGACGGCAAAAAGAAGATGTACGAGCTGCTCAACGAGCTCAAGCGCACGCACATTCTGCATCTTCCGCAGGGTCGCGACCGTGCCTACGAGCGCGAGGGCTGGTACGAGGAGTGCTGCCTGCTCAAGGAGGAGCTCGAGGGCTTCTACGGCATCACGATTACCGACGATGACCTGCGCGCTGCCGTCCGTCGTCGCAACCGCTTGCGTGCGGCCCAGCTCGAGATGTTTGCGCTGCAGGCCAACCAGCCGGCGGCCATGAGCGGCGTCGACCTGATGAGCACCATGTTTGCCGGTACGTTCAGCTTTGATATCGAGGCCTATACGCAGCAGCTGGAGCAAAAGGTCGCCAAGCTGCGCGAGGCCTATGATGCAGGCGAGCGCCCGATCGCGGCGGATGCCAAGCGCATTCTGATCACCGGCTGCCCGGTGGGCGGCGTGATCAACAAGATCGGTCGCACCATCGAGTCCAACGGCGGCGTGGTCGTGTGCATGGACGACTGCTCGGGCGAGCGCACGGCGGCCATGATGATCGACCCGGAGGCTCCCGACATCCTTCGCGCCATCGCCGACCGCTACCTGGATATCAACTGCTCGGTCATGACGCCCAGCGACGGTCGTATGGAAAACACGCTGGCCATGTGCGAGAAGTATCACGTCGATGGCGTAGTGGAGAGCGTGCTCCAGGCGTGTCACACCTTTAACGTGGAGAGTGCGCGCATGCAGGAGGCTGTCGAGGGTGCGGGTATTCCGTATATGAAGATCGAGACCGACTACAGCAACGGCGACATGGGCCAGATCGAGACGCGCATCGTCGCCTTCATCGAAACTCTCTAGCTTCCTCAGGCACCGGATCTTGCTCCTCAAACCGTCGCTTGCGTACCCAAAGTACGCTGCGCTCCTCTTTCGGGGCAATCTCCGGCACCTGAGAAACCTAGAGCTAAGGCGCCTGAACGCGCCGCTACCTTTGATGTTTAGATTGGGAGAGAGCCATGATAAGGATCGGGATCGATATCGGGTCTACGGCGGCTAAGGCTGCTGTGGTCGACGGGGAGGGTTCGGTGTCGTGGACGTGCGTGCAGCCAACCGGGTTCTCCTCGGTCGATGCTGCCGAGCGGCTGCGCGAGGCACTGGCAGCGGCGGGTTATGACGTGGCTGCCGACGACGTGCGTGTGATCGCGACCGGCTACGGTCGTGTCGCCGTGCCCTATGCGCACAAGGTCGTGACCGAGATTACCTGCCACGGCACCGGTGCCGTGCGTCTGTTTGGCGACCACGGCACCGTGATCGACGTGGGCGGTCAGGACACCAAGGTCATTCAGCTTAAAAGTGGCCGCGTGGCCAAGTTTGCCATGAACGACAAGTGCGCCGCCGGCACGGGGCGCTTTTTGGAGATCATGGCCGACCGCCTGGGCATTTCCCAGCAGCAGATGGCCGACCTGGCGCGTTCCGGCGAGCCCACCAAGATCAGCAGCATGTGCACGGTGTTTGCCGAAAGCGAGGTTATCAGCCTGATCGGTCGCGGTGAGCTGCGCGAGAACATTGCGCGTGGCGTGATCGACAGCGTGGTCTCGCGCGTGGCCACTATGGCCGGGCAGGCGACGGGTGCTCCGTACTACCTGACGGGAGGCTTGTGCGAGAACGCTTACGTTGTGGAGCGGCTGGCGGCGCTGCTGGGGTCGCCGGTCACCACCTCGCCCCAGGCCCGCTTCGCCGGTGCCATCGGCGCGGCGATTCGCGCACAGGCGCTCAATTAATGCATCCGCCGTAGGCTCGCATTCATGCGTATACTGGGAGAAAATGATTGACCGATGAGAGGAGGTATCGATGGCTGACGATCAGATTAAGCTTACGTCTATGACTGCCGCGAGCGGTTGAGCCGCTAAGTTGGCTCCCGGAGCCCTCGCCCAGGTCCTGGGCGATTTGCCAAATGTGCATAACGACAACTTGCTCGTGGGGTTCGATACCTCCGACGATGCGAGCGTCCTTCGCGTCGGCGATAACCTGGGCCTCGTTCAGTCCGTCGACTTCTTCCCGCCGATGGTCGACGACCCGTTTCTGTTTGGCCAGATCGCCGCGGCCAATTCGCTGTCGGACATCTACGCCATGGGCGGGCGGCCGAGCCATGCCATGAACCTGCTGTGCATTCCCAGTTGCCTGGGCGTCGAGGTCGCAGGTCAGATTCTGGCGGGCGGCGCCGACAAGTGCGTCGAGGCGGGTTGCTCCATCGCGGGCGGCCACACCATCAACGACGACGAGCCCAAGTACGGCCTGTCCGTGAGCGGCTTTGTCGCGCTCGATCGTATGCTTGCCAATAGCGGCGCGCGCGTGGGCGACGTCCTGTTGCTGACCAAGGCGATCGGCTCGGGCATCATCACCACGGCCATTAAGGGCGAGCTTATCGAGCAAGATGAGGCCGCGGCCATGTTTGACTCGATGCGCACCCTCAACGAGGCTCCGATTCGTTTGGCCGAGGGACTTGAGCTTCACGGCTGCACCGACATTACGGGCTTTGGCCTGATCGGGCATGCGTGCGAGATGGCCGAGGGCTCGGGCGTGCAGATTGAGCTTGCGTCGGGGGCGGTGCCGCTCTTTGATCAGGTGCTTGACATGGCGCGTCTGGGCATTATCCCCGCGGGCTCCTACCGCAACCAGGACTTCTTTGGCCCGCGCGTGACAGCTGACGATGACTTGGAGCCGGGAATGCTGGATGCGCTGTACGATCCGCAGACCTCGGGCGGTTTGCTAATTGCGGCGCCCGCGGCGGATGTGGATGAGCTTGCGCGTCGTCTGCACGCTGAGGGGCGCGTTGCCGCCACAATCGGCCGCGTGTGCGAGCCGGTGCCGGGCGGTCCTGCTGTTCGCGTTGTTCGCTAACCCGCACGTTTATGTAACTGTTTACCGTTCTCTAGAACGGTTCTTTCGAAAGGAATTTACTATGTCTACCAAAATTGAAGTCAATGCCATGGGCGATGCCTGCCCGCTGCCCGTCGTCAAGACGCTCAAAGCCCTGAAGCAGCTCGATGGCGAGGGCACAGTCGTGACCTCGGTCGACAACGAGACCGCCGTCAAGAACATCTCCAAGATGGCGCAGGAGAAGGGCTGCACGGCCTCAGTCGAGAAGGTTTCTGACGCTGAGTGGCGCGTGACCGTCGCGACCGCCGGTGCCGTGGCCGTTGCGGACCCCGAGCAGGACGGCGCTGCTTTCTGCGACGCCAGCGCCGGCAAGGGCAAACTTGTCATTTCCGTCTATACCGATTGCATGGGCCGTGGCGACGACGAGCTGGGCCACAAGCTCATGAAGGCGTTTGTCTTTGCCGTGACGCAGCAGGAGGAGCTGCCCGCGACTATGCTTTTCTACAACGGCGGTGCCAAGCTCACCGTCGAGGGCTCGCCGGTGCTCGATGACCTGAAGGGCTTGGCGGAGCAGGGTGTCGAGATTCTCACCTGCGGTACCTGCCTCGACCACTATGGCATTAAAGACCAGCTTGCGGTGGGCGAGGTCACCAACATGTACGTGATCGTGGAGAAGATGGAGCAGGCCGCGCGCGTCGTGCGCCCGTAGCGTATTGGTTGGAGTTGCCATGAGGGAGAAGCGCCCGGCGCTTGTCATCACGTTTCCCACCACGGCGGCCGCCATGGGTTGCGAGTCCCTGTGCATCGAGCGCGGTCTTCCCGGGCGGACGATTCCCGTGCCCGGGGAGGTCGCTGCCGGCTGCGGTTTGGCGTGGAAGGCGTTGCCTGCCGATGAGGAGCTGCTGCGCGGCGAACTCGCCGCGGCGGGCGTTCCCACCGAGGGCTTTACGGTGATCGACATGTGGGAGGTCGTGCGATGATCTACCTGGATAACGCGGCGACGACCATGCACAAGCCGCAGGCGGTCATCGACGCCGTGACGCAAGCGATGTGCTCGCTCGGCAATGCTGGGCGCGGTGCCACCTCGGGTGCGCTCGATGCGGCACGTACCATCCACGGCTGCCGCGCCAAGCTTGCGCGCTTGCTGGGCTGCCCGCGTGCTGACCATGTTTGTTTTACGCCCAACTCCACCGCGGCGCTCAACACCGTTATCAATGGCGTGGTGCGCCCCGGCGACCGCGTGGTCACGACGGTGCTTGAGCACAACTCGGTGCTACGTCCGCTCAACCGCTTGGCGGCAGAGCAGGGCGTGACCGTTGAGCATGCGGGCTGCGACGCGAACGGTGTGCTCGACTACGACGAGCTCGAGCGGTTGGTCACGCCGGGCACGCGTGCCGTGGTGGTGACGCACGCCTCCAATGTGACCGGCAACGCGGTCGACATTGCGCGCGTGGCTGCCATCGCGCATGCGGCCGGCGCGCTGGTGATCGTCGACGCCTCGCAGTCTGCCGGCGCGATGCATATCGATATGCAGGCCATGGGGCTCGACATTGTGTGCTTTACCGGCCATAAGGGGCTCATGGGACCTCAAGGCACCGGCGGCCTGGCCGTGGCGGAGGGCATTGACGTGGCTCCGTGGGCCATGGGCGGCACGGGCGTGCACAGCTTCGATGCGCTGCAGCCGCTTGAGTGGCCCACGCGCCTTGAGGCGGGCACGCTCAACGGTCATGGCATCGCGGGACTTTCCGCTGGTCTCGACTTTATCGAGGCCCAGGGTGGGGTCGAGGCGATTGCTGCCCACGAGCGTGCGCTCGCTGATCGCTTCCTTGCCGGTGTGCGCAAGATTCCGGGGATTAAGCTCTACGGTGCCTTTGACCAGCAGGCGCGCTCTGCGATTGTGTCGCTCAACGTAGCCGATATCGACTCTGCCGAGATTTCGGACGCGCTCATGCAAGGGTGGGGGATTGCGACGCGCCCCGGTGCCCATTGCGCTCCGCTCATGCACCGCGCGCTGGGGACCGAGCGCCAGGGCGTCGTCCGCTTCTCGTTTGGGTATTTCAACACGGACGAGGAAGTCGACACCGCGATTGACGCTTTGCGCGATTTAGCCTGCTAGAGCGTATATACTTGCGGGACGGGTCTTTTGCCCGTCCCGTTTTTGTTTCGACCCGAAAGGTGTGCATATGGCCTCATCCGCTCCGCGCGGTTTGCGCTCCGACCATGTCGTTACCGTCGGCATTGCGCTGTTCTCGATGCTCTTTGGCGCCGGCAACCTCATTATTCCGCCGCTGCTGGCGCTGCAGGCTGGTTCTGCCACGCCGGTCGCCATGCTCGGCTTTCTGATTGCCGCCATCGGCCTGCCCGTCATGGGTTTTATCGCCGTGGCACTTGCCGGAACGGCGCGCGAGCTTGCCGGCCGCGTGCATCCTAAGTTTGGCGAATTCTTCGTTGCGGCGGTCTACCTGGCCATCGGCCCGTGCCTGGCTATTCCGCGCACAAGCTCCACGGCCTTCGAGATGCTGGTGCCGCTGCTGCCCGAGGGCGTTTCGCTCGGCACGGCACGTCTGGCGTTTGCCATCGGGTTCTTCATCATCGCGTTTGCGCTCACGCTGTGCCCGGGTGTCATTACACGCGTACTCGGTCGCATTACGGGCCCCGCGCTCATTGCGCTCATCGTACTGGTCGTGGGTGCTGCCGTGATCTCGCCACTGGGACCGGCTGCCGCGCCTCAGGCTCCCTACGATGCAGGCGCCGCCGTGCAGGGCTTTCTGACTGGCTATCAGACCATGGACCTGCTCGCATCGCTCGCCTTTGGCATTATCATCGCCGAGACCATTCACGAACTGGGCGTTACCGATGACAAGCGCGTGGCCTTCGAGATTTCGCGTTCCGGTGTGATCGCCGGCGTGCTCATGGCCATTATCTATTGCGGCTTGGCCCTTGCCGGTATGCAGCTCGGCACCGTGATGCCCGACGCCACCAACGGCGCTGCAATCCTTGCTCGCTCGGCCTCCATGCACTTTGGCCTTGCCGGCACGGTCGTGGTCTTCGCCATCTTCTTCCTCGCCTGCATGAACGTGTGCATTGGCCTCATTAGTTGCTGCGCGCGCTATTTCTGTGAGACGTACGTGGTTGAAGGGGGAGCGGAGGCCTCCGAGGAGGCCATGCGCCGCCCCTTCGCGATCCTCGCCTTTGTGTTCGCGGCGTTTTCGTGCCTGCTCTCCAACGTGGGCCTCGACGTGATCCTCATGTTCTCGGTGCCTATGCTCAACGCCTTGTATCCCGTTGCCATCGTACTGGTACTGATGGGCCTGGTGCACGGCTTTTGCGACGCTCATCCGCAGGTGTGGGTGTGGGTCGGCGGCGTGGTTGCTGTGCAGAGTGTGATCACCTCGGTCCGCGATGCGTTCTTTGCGGGCGCGTGGCTACCGTTTGATGTTCTTCCGCTGGCGGATATCGGTGCCGCGTGGGCGCCGGTTGCCGTGGCGGCGTTTGTGATCGGTCTGCTCCACAGCAAGTTTGTCGCACATTCGAGGAGCTAGGGTTTCTGCGCTTGCACAGGCGGGGAGTCTCCCCTATAATTTCCTTCGCTTTGGGACACGCAAGGTTTAGACCTTAGCTGCTCAACACCTTCGGGACGTGGCGCAGTTTGGTAGCGCGCCTGCTTTGGGAGCAGGATGTCGCAGGTTCAAATCCTGTCGTCCCGACCATATCTTGCGGGCGTAGTTCAATGGTAGAACCCCAGCCTTCCAAGCTGATGACGCGGGTTCGATTCCCGTCGCCCGCTCCACAAGATAGCTTAACGGCTCTGATTCCCTTTGGGATCAGAGCCGTTTTCGTAAACGTGCCGGGGACCCCACATCCCCACCTAAGTTGCGGTGAAATACGGACTGTTTTCGGCTTTTATGGCCCATGTAGTCCGTATTTCACCGCAACTATTTGTAAGGTTGGATTTTGATGCCGTTGGGAGGATCGTAGCGACCGTCTACCGAGAGTGGAAATATTTTTTGAAGCTCTGACCTGCGACGTCAAGCTTTTGGTCAGCTTTTGGCAAGGCCTGCGGACGGAAGCATGCGATAGCGTAATGGTATTCTCTCCGCCGTGATGGTTATGGGGTTGGCCATGCTCGATAAAGGCAAACATTTTCCGCAGTCCTATGCAAGGATGCTATTCTCGGCCGTTGGAATTCATCAAGATGGACAGCTGCTTATAACAATTGATCCTTGGGATGAACGCCGTGCGCGCGAGCTTATGCAGGAAGAGCTCATGCTTCGTCTTTACAACCATGTGTATGCGGATCCGGTCTATTGGAATAATCTTGGGGTTGAAGATCGTATCTTTCAGCTGGCATCCGCTATTGCGGTCGTTGAACCGGATGCTGTGTTTTGCGGAGCGACAGCAGCGTTGCTCTACGGCATCGGCTCGGCGTATACGCTTCTGGATAAAGTGCAAGTGCTGCTGCCACGGTCTACAAGGCGTGATACGTATGAGTTCGTTGAATACAAGCGCTGGCGCCCGGGCGAAGTGTGGCGGCTTGGTCTGTTTACACTGACGGATCCGTGTCGAACGGTTGTTGATATCGCGCGATCGAGCGCCTTTCGCTATGCGCTGGGTTATGTCGATGGCTTGGCCCGTGAGTACGATGTCGAACGCGAAGAGCTGCGAGCATATGCGCAGGCAAATTGTCGAGGGCTGCATGGCATCGCGCGTGCTTTTGACGTTTTTGAGTATATGGACGGCAGGTCAGACAATGGCGGCGAGTCTGAGGCGAGAGCAGCGATGATTCTCGCTGGGGTTGCCGCGCCCGAGCTTCAAGTTGAGATAACGCGACCGGGAAACGCTGGCTATTATCTAGCAGATTATGGCTGGCAGATGCCAGACGGCTCATGGACGCTGGCAGAGCTGCATGGGCTAGGCAAGTTTGAAGACGAGGCTCAAAATGATCCAGAGCGGGCGGCGGCAAAAACGTATCGAGCGGCCCTCATGCGCGACGCGAACCTTCGCGCCATGGGCCACAACGTCATTCATTTCAAACTCTCGGACACCTACGACGTAGAATCGTTCGGTGCCATGATGCGCGGTTACGGCATTCCGACAATAAAACCCTACGCCGACTCCCGATGGCGAAATCGTTCGCGGTCCACCTTCAATAAGTTGCGGTGAAATACGGACTGTTGTGGCCTTTAAAGGCATCAGTCCGTATTTCACCGCAACTCAGGTGGGGATGGGGTTAGTGGCGACCGTGATGGCGGAGCTTGTCGATGGTGGAGTCGGTGCTTCGGCTGCGGGCTTCGGCGGCGCGGTCGCGAGCGTCGGCGGCGGTTTGGCGTTTACGGCGGTAATCGATCATGCCTTGGATGATGGGCTTGCCAAAGCTCACGACATCATCGTTGTAGATGGCGGTTCGGGCTGCGAGGAGGCAGTCGGTAAAGTCCATATGGGTCTTGCCGAAGAGTTTGACGGCAAGGGCGACAACGGTGGGCTCGTCGACCATGACGTCATCGAGCAGCCTTTTCATGGCCGCAGCAATTTCAACGCGGGGAACCTTATAGACGTCGCGCAGCGTGACCACGACGCGCGTGATGATTTCGGGGTAGACACGTGCGGTGCGCGTGGCGATGACCTTGGCGGCGCGCGGTGACAGGACCTCGTCGTCGTTAAGCAGGTAGCGAAGGATGACGGTCTCGTCGATGATGGTGCTACTCATGGATATCTACTTCCTCGGGACCCAAAACCGACTCGTCGCTTTCTGTGGCTAGGTATTCAATCCAGGCATTGCGCTCCTCGGAGCGGCGATTGGGGTCCCCGTATGCTTTGAGCAGTCCATAGGCGGCCGTGCCGTCCTTGGAGCGCACGGCGACCGGTTGAAATGGGAGCTTGCGCATCAAAATACTCTGCGCGACAAATAGACGGACAGCCTCGGCGAGCGATGTGCCCATGGCGTCGTAGAGACGCTCGGCATGCTGCTTGTCTTCCTCGCGAATGCGCACCTGCAGGATGGCTCGTTTTTGAGTCGATGACATCACTGGCCTCCCTTAATGAGCGTGCAATTTGAATAGTCAAATACAACATCGGCTAATAATAGCCAATCTTAAAACCACTACTTTATTGCACTAGAGTAATTGAGTGTAAACGATATTACAAACGTACTACATCTTTCAGAAACGAGCGTGAAATCTCCCTTGGATGTACGCATGTAATACACTCACCTTTATAGCTTCTAGAGAATAATTCCAACCTGCCAAAACCCCTGCAATACACCCGTATTGCAGGGGTTATGCTCAAGTTTGCCCCCTGCAACTGCGTATATTCAACCTGTATACCGTTGGAGAAATTCTACCGAGTGTCTGTTTCGCCGCATGCATTCGATATGCCGACGCCAGGCCACGGGCGGCTTGGGGCAACGTCGACAGGGTCTCTCCGGCATGGGATTCAGGAGGGAGTGAACAACATGGGCAATAAACGAGTCGTGGCTGATTCTTCACGCTGCATTGGATGCCAAACCTGTATGGCGGCGTGCATCGAGGCACACGATATTCCCGGCAACATCGCCGCGCCGCGCCTGCGCGTGACGCGTACGTACGAGATCTCCGCACCGGTGGCTTGCCATCACTGCGAGGATGCCCCGTGCGCCAAGGCTTGTCCTACGGGCGCCTTGTTCTTTGATCCAAAGAACCATCGCATCGGCGTCAACGAGGACAACTGCATTGGCTGCAAGAGCTGCGTCATGGCATGCCCCTTTGGCGCCGTGAGCGTGGCGACCACGCAGGTCCCCGTCTTGATGGGTGACGTTCGCGTCGGTTCGCAGACTAAGAGCTTCGTGCTCAAGTGCGACCTGTGCGTGGACCGTCCCGGCGGTCCGGCGTGTGCCGAGGCATGCCCGACCAAGGGCCTCACCCTGGTAGACGAGGAGCGTCTGGCAGAACTGACTGCCGAGCGTGCCCGCGCCACCATCGAAAACGAGGCGTAAGCGTCGGGCGACAGGCCCAATGATTGTCAAATAAGTACCGAGCATTCGGTAGCAGAAAAAGGAAGGAGGGTGTCATGGAGAAGCATAAAGTGATCTGCCCGTACTGCGGCGCCGGTTGCCAGTTTAACCTCCTGGTCCAAAACGGCCAGGTCGTGGGCACCGAACCGCTCAACGGCATCACCAACCAGAGCGAGCTGTGCCTTAAGGGCATGAGCGGCTACGACTTCATCAACGACACCAAGATCTTGACTCCTCGCGTACTGCACCCGATGATCCGCCGCACTAAGGGCGCGGATCTTGAGCGCGTAAGCTGGGACGAGGCACTGGATTTCACCGCATCTAAGATGCAGGCCATAATTGACGAATATGGTCCTAACGCTGTCATGACCACCGGCTCTTCGCGAGGCGGCGGCAATGAGGCGAACTACGTCATGCAGAAGTTTACGCGTGCGTGCATCGGCACCCACAGCGTGGACAACTGCGCCCGTACTTGACACGGCCCTACTGTCCTCGGTCTGATGGACACGGTTGGTTCAGGTTGCATGTCATGCTCCATCCCCGGTATGGAGGATGCGGGCTGCATTTTCCTCTTCGGCTATAACCCTGCCGATTCGCACCCCATCGTCGCAAGGCGTATCGTGCGAGCCAAAGAAAAGGGTTGCAAGATCATCGTCGCCGATCCGCGCCATATCGAAACCGCGCGTATCGCCGATCTCTACCTTCCGATCAAGAACGGTTGCAACGTTGCGTTCCTCAACGCCTTTGCAAACTGCTTGGTCAACGATGGCCTCTACGACAAGGATTTCGTCGCCGAGCACACGAACGGCTTTGACGAATGGTGGGAGACCATCAAGAACTACACTCCCGAATCCGTACAGGACATCACGGGTGTCGAGCCCGCGTTGATCCACCAAGCTGCCGAGATGTACGCCACGGCGAAGCCCTCTGCCATCATTGGCTGGGGTATGGGCGTATGCCAGCAGAAGCAGAACCTGAAGACGGTGCACACCATCGCCTCCATCGCCTGCGTTGCCGGCCAGATCGGCAAACCCAATTCCGGCCTCGCGCCCGTGCGTGGCCAGAACAACGTCCAGGGCTCCTGCGATATGGGCATGCTGCCCAACCTGTACCCTGGCTACCAGAAGGTCACCGACCCGGCGGTGCGTGCCAAGTTTGCCAAGGCTTGGGGCGTGCCCGAGGAAAAGCTCCCGCTCGAGGAGGGCTACAAGCTCACCGACCTGGGCCACCTGGTCGACGAGGGCAAGGTGCACTGCTTCTACAACTACGGCGAGGACCCGGTGCAGACCGAGCCCGATTCGGCCGGTATGCGCAAGACGCTCTCCGAGCTGGATCTGTTCATTTGCCAGGACATCTTTATGACGCAGACGACCATGCTCGCCGACGTCATCCTGCCCGCTACCTCTTGGGGCGAGCACGAGGGTGTCTTTACTGCATCCGACCGTAGCTTCCAGCACTTTGACGCGGCCGTTCCGCCCAAGGGCGAGTGCCGTCACGACTGGGAGATCTTCGCGGACCTGTCCACGCGCATGGGCTATCCCATGCACTACGACAACACCGAGCAGATCTGGAACGAGTGCATTAGCCTGTGCCCCAACTTTGTGGGCGCGACCTACGAGAAGATGGCTCCCGAGGGCGGCTACGCCCAGTGGCCCGTCAAGAGCACCGATGTGAACGACCACGGTACGCCCGACATGTTCGCTGGTGGCAAGTTCACCACCAAGGACGGCCGCGCCAACCTGATGGCGCACGACTGGGAGGCGCCCTCCGAGCTTCCCGACGATGAGTACCCGCTCATCCTGTGCACCGTCCGCGAGGTCGGCCACTACAGCTGCCGTTCGATGACCGGCAACTGCAAGACGCTGGCGCTGCTTGCCGACGAGCCCGGTTTTGTCCGCATGAATCCCGCGGACGCCCAGGCGCGCGGCATCAAGAACGGCGACATCGTCTCGATTCACAGCCGCCGCGGCCAGGTATACAGCCGCGCCGACGTGAGCGACCGTATCAACAAGGGCACGGTCTATATGACCTACCAGTGGTGGATCGGCAAGTGCAACGAGCTGACCATGCACAAGGTCGACCCGGTCTCGCACACGCCCGAGGACAAGTTCTCCGCCTGCCAGGTCGACGCCATTGCCGACCAGGTCTGGGCCGAGGGCGAGGTCGAGCGTCAGTACACCGAGCTCAAGCAGGCTCTGGTGGACGCCGCCGCTCCCCAGGACGTTGAGCCCGGTGCCGCCAAGTTCGACGACGAGACGCACGTGAACCAAATCGTGTAGTCCCGTTCTCGTTGGCTTTTTTTGGCCGGGCGTCCCGTACGTTCGGGAGCCCGGCCCGTTATTTTGAAAGGAAGTGGGGATGAACCGCTTCATCGACATCAACCCGGAGAGGTGCATCGGCTGCGGAACATGCCAGTCCGCCTGTGCCGACGCCCACCGGATGCAGGGTCTTCAGGATACGCCGCGCCTGGCGCTCGTGAAGACCGGCGGTATTTCGGCCGCCCTTGCCTGCCACCATTGCGAGGGTGCCCCCTGCGCCGAGGTCTGCCCGGTGAATGCCATCGAGCACGATGGCGACCGCATCCACGTCAAGGAGCAGGAGTGCATCGGGTGCAGGCTGTGCGCCATCGCGTGCCCCTTCGGAGCCATCCATCCCGATGGCACGTCTATCGCCGGTGTCGCAGGCATGTGCGACCCGACGCCTTCGTATCCTAAGTCCCTGAGCAGCCTGCTTACGTGGGCTCCTGGCCAGTACACCTGCGCTGTCAAGTGCGACCTGTGCGCCTTCGATCCGGACGGCCCGCATTGTGTGGCGGCGTGCCCCACCAAGGCGCTGACCGTCATGGGCGGCGCGGCCGATCGCGAGCTCGACGAGGCCAAGCGCCTGCGCTCGATCGAAAACGGTCCGGTCGTCGACGTTACCGCTGTGGCCCAGGGCCTGTCCGAGAAAGCAGAAGGGAGCGTAAACAATGGATAGCATGACGCTGTTTATCGCATCGCTTGCCGTCTCGTGCATCGGTGCGCTCGCCTCGGTTCTGCTGATCAAGGCCGATAACGCCGCCAAGACCGCCGGCTGCCTAATCGGCGCCGTCGCCGCGGTGCTTTCGTTTGTGGCCGGTATCCAGGCCGTGCTGGGCGATGTCACGTCGGTCGACACCATCGTGTTCTTCCCGTTTGCCCATTTCCAGCTGCTGCTCAACCAGCTGTCCGGCCTGTTCGTGGCGCTCATCTCGGTGCTCGCGTTTGCCGGTTCAATCTACGGTCTCAACTACTTTGATGAGTACCCGGGCAAAAAGGGCCGCGCCGGCTTCTTCTTTAACACCTTCGTGGCGTCCATGATGCTCGTCATCACCGGCGACAACGTGTTTTGGTTCCTGGTCGCCTTTGAGCTCATGTCGCTGACCTCGTACTTCCTGGTCGTGATCGAGGAGAACGAGAACTCCATCCATGGCGGTTGGCTCTACTTTGTGATCGCGCACGTGGGCTTTGTGCTCATCATGGCGAGCTTCCTCACCATGACCAACTTCGCCGGCGGCTCGTTTGCCTTTGCGGATTTCCGCGCTACGCAGTTTAGCCCCGCGGTCGCATCCGTGTGCTTCGTGCTCGCCTTCTTTGGCTTTGGCGCCAAGGCCGGTATCATCCCGCTGCACGGCTGGCTGCCCAAGGCGCATCCCGAGGCGCCGTCCAACGTGTCGGCCCTCATGTCCGGCGGCATGATCAAGATCGGTATCTTCGGTATCCTCAAGGTGGGCCTCGACCTGCTCTCCGCCTCTGGCGTTCAGGTCTGGTGGGGTCTTATGGTCATGGTCTTCGGTGCGATCTCGTCGGTCCTCGGCGTGGCCTTCGCCCTGCAGGAGCATGACATCAAGCGCCTGCTGGCCTATCACTCCGTCGAGAACATCGGCATCATTCTGCTCGGCGTCGGCGCCTCCATGGCCGCCATGGCGCTCAACTCGGTCGGCATCGCCGTCCTGGCTCTGATGGCCGCCCTCTACCACACGTTTAACCACGCGATGTTTAAGGGCGAGCTGTTCTTGGGCGCCGGTGCGCTGCTGTACTCCACGGGTACGCGCAATATGGAGAAGATGGGCGGCCTGTTCCGTCGTATGCCGGCAACGGCCATCTGCTTCCTTATTGGCGCGCTTGCCATCTCGGCCATCCCGCCCTTCAACGGATTTGTGTCCGAGTGGTTTACCTACCAGTCGCTGTTTAACGCTGCCATGCAGGGCGACAAGGCCGTCATGATCGTGGCCGTGTTCGCTGCCGTCGCGCTCGCAATTACCGGCGCACTGGCCGTCACGTGCTTCGTCAAGGCCTATGGCGTCTCCTTTGCCTCCGCGCCCCGCTCCGAGGCCGCGTCCAATGCCAAGGAGGTTCCTGCCCCCATGGTGTTTGCGCAGGGCCTGCTCGCGGCCATCTGCGTCGTGCTGGGCATTGGCGCTCCCGTGATCGCGCCCGTGCTGGTCGATGTCGCCGCGTCCGTGCTGCATCCGTACGGTGGCGTGTTTGCCGCCGAGGGCATGGAGCTCATGAACCAGTACTCCGGCGCTGCCACCTCCACGCCCGCGATCGCCATTGCGCTCGTGGTGCTTGTCGGCCTTGCCTGCGGCTATCGCAAGCTCAAGACCGTCGGCAAGGTGCAGAAGTCCCAGCCGTGGGCATGCGGCTATGCTCCCAACGAGCATATGCCCGTCGTGGCCACGACCTTTGCCTCCGAGGTGTCCTGGTTTATGCAGCCGCTCTACACGCTGCGCGACCGCTGCACGGCCGTCTGCTGGTCCATCGCGCACTTCTTCCAGAAGCTCACCGGTGTGGCCGAGGCTGTGGAGCCCGTACCCGACAAGGTTCTCGTCGATGCCCCGCATAAGGGTGTCGAGAAGCTCGCCGATCTCGCGACTAAGCTCGAGGGCGGCAACTACAGCATCTATATCTGCTACATCGTCGCGGCACTCGTGGTGTTCCTCGTGCTCGCCGTGCAAATGGGTTAAGGAGGGGAGAGCATGAACAACATCGTACTTGCCGTTCTGCAGGGCGTGGTCGTCATGGCCGTCGCACCGTTCTTCTCCGGTCTCGGCCGCGTGATCCGCGCCAAGATGCACAACCGTCGCGGCCCCAGCATCATGCAGGACTACCGCGACCTGGCCAAGCTCTTTGCGCGCCCCGAGTCCCAGAGCGAGGATGCGAGCTTTGCGCTGCGCATCATGCCGCCGCTGTTCTTCGCCGTCGCCTTTATGCTCGCGATGGGTCTGCCGCTCTTTTCGGCACAAAGCCCCATCCCGGTCTTTGGTGACGCCATTACCATCATGTACAGCCTGGCGCTCGCCCGTTTCTTCTTCGCCCTCTGCGGTGTGGATTCGTCCAACGCCTACGCCGGTATCGGCGGCGTCCGCGAGCTGCTCATGAGCGTGCTCATCGAGCCGTCCATGCTGCTGGCGCTGTTTGCCGCCGCCCTGGTGTGCGGCTCCACCGACATCGCCACCATGGGTCAGCACATCATGACGGGCGCCATCGACGCGCCGGTCGCCGTGATCCTCGCCGGCATCGCCTTTGCGATTGCCTGCTACATGGAGCTCGGCAAGCTGCCGTTTGACCAGGCCGAGGCAGAGCAGGAGCTTCAGGAAGGCCCGCTCGCCGAGCTTTCCGGCCCGTCGCTTGCGATGGCCAAGCTCGCCATGTCCATGAAGCAGGTCCTGGTCGTCGCCTGGTTCTGCGCGATCTTCGTCCCCTGGGGCGAGCCCGCAACCGTAGGCGCAGCCGCCGTTCTGGGTGCAGTCATCTTCCTGGTGAAGTGCCTGATCGACTTTGTCGTATGCGGCGTGATCGAGAACTCCTGCTCGCGCTCGCGTTTTAAGGTGCTTGGCAATCAGACCTGGGCCGTCGTGGGGATCGCCGTTCTGGCGTTTGTCTTCGTGGTCGTCGGCGTGTAGGAGAAGGGAGAAACAATGTCATTTGCAGTCAGTCTGTCCCTTCTCGGCTTGGTCGCTATCGCGGCCCCGATGGTGGCCTCGGTGCTCGTCGCCCTGTTCCCCCGTCCGTACGCCAAGTGGTTCAGCGTTTTGGGTGCCGCCGTCTCGACGGTCTGCACCATCGCCCTCGCCGCGAATTTCGCTGGCGCCGGCATGCCCGACACTCAGGTCCCCCTGATCTCGTTTGGGCAGACCCTCGTCATGGGATTCACCTTCGATCGCATGAGCACGCTGCTCGCGCCCGCCTTTGTGGGTATCGGCCTGCTTGTCGTGATCTATTCGATTCCCTATATGAGCGAGAATAACCGTGAGCATCCCGACGCACCGCGTCGTCGCTTCTACGCGTACCTCGCGACCTTCATCGGTGCCATGGCCGGCCTCGTGTACAGCTCGACCCTTTTGGGCCAGCTCGTGTTCTTTGAGATCACGGGTGCCTGCTCTTGGGGCCTGATCAGCTACTACATGTCGCCTACGGCCAAGAAGGCCGGCATGAAGGCCCTGATCATCACGCATATCGGTGCGCTCGGCCTGTATCTGGGTGCTGCCATCGTGTTTGCCCACACCGGCACCTTCGCCATCACCGCGATTGCCGGCCTCGACGCCAAGCTCAAGGCTATCGTCCTTCTGCTGGTGCTCTTTGCCGCTTGGGCCAAGTCCGCGCAGGTCCCCATGTACATGTGGCTGCCTTCGGCCATGGAGGCGCCGACGCCTGTTTCGGCCTATCTGCATGGCGCCTCGATGGTCAAGGTCGGCGTGTGCGTGTTCGCGCGTGCACTCGTCTCTGCCGGCGAGATCCCCGAGATCGTGGGTTGGGTCGCCATTATCGACGCCATGGTCACCATGCTCTTTGGCTTCCTTATGTACCTGCCGCAAAAGGACATGAAGCGTCTGCTGGCCTTTTCCACGATCGCCCAGCTCTCCTATGTGTTCTTTGGTCTGGGCCTTTCGGTCTTTGGCAGCCAGCTCGCCTTCGATGGCGCCGTCTGCCACATCTTTAACCACGCTTTCGCCAAGACGCTGTTCTTCCTGATCGCCGGTTCGTTCTCCTTTACGCTCGGCACGCGTATGCTGCCCAAGCTTCGCGGCATCGTAAAGAAGTACCCGATCTCGGGCGTGGGCTTCGGTGTCGCCGCGCTCGCTATTGCCGGCGTGCCGCCCATGAACACGTTCTTCTCGAAGTTCCAGATTATCGCCGGCGGCTTCTCTGTGGGTGCCGGCAACGTCGCGATCCTGGTGCTCGTGTGCATCATGGTCGCCGAGACCGTCGCCACCTTCGCCTGGTTCCTCAAGTGGATGGGCTATTGCCTGCCCGGCGAGCCGAGCGACGAGGTCGCTGCGGGAGCCCCGCTTCCCCGCGCGATGGCGTTCGTGTTCATCGTGCTCATCATCATGGTCATCGTCAGCGGCCCGCTTTCGGCCAGCTGGATCGGTTAGGAGGTAGAACGACATGGGTTATTCGATCGTCAACATCCTTGGCGGCCTTCTGATCGTCACGTCCACCATGGTGGTCGTCTCCAAGAACATCAAGCACGCCATTCGCTGGTATGCGGTGCAGTCGCTGGTGCTCGTGGGACTGCTCGCTACGCTCGGTGCTACTACCGGTGCGCAGGAGCTGCTTATGTGGGCCGGATCTGCCTTTATCACTAAGGTCGTCCTGGTCCCTTACATCCTCAACCGCGCATACAAGAAGATGGGCGAGCCGAGCGACGCATCGCTCAAGGCCGGCCTTAAGCCCGCGTGGGCCATCTGCATCATCGCCGTCGAGGTCGCGATCTGCTTTGCCGTTGTGACGCAGATCAGCCTGCCCACGGCCGAGGTCGCAACGCCTGCGCTCGCTATTAGCTTCGCTCACTTCTTCGTGGGCCTCACCTGCATCATCTCGCAGCGCAACATCATGAAGCAGATCTTTGGATACTGCCTTATGGAAAACGGCAGCCACGTGACGCTCGCGCTTTTGGCCCCCACCGCTCCCGAGATCATCGAGATCGGTATCGCCACCGACGCCATCTTTGCCGTCATCATCATGTCCATCGTCGTGCGTCGCATTTGGGACGACTCCCACTCGCTCGATGCGCGCGACCTGTCCGAGCTGAGGGGGTAGTCCATGGAAACGTTGATTCTCGCCCTGCTCGCGACTCCTTTGGTGTTCTCGCTGGTCATGGCGTTTTTGCCCAAGAACACGTCCTATAACGTGTTTGCCGGTCTCAACCTGGTCTCCGTCGCAGCCGTCCTGGTGCTGTCGATTATGACGGCCGGCGACGTCCTTATGAGCGGCGAAACCGCGAGCGCTCTTGGCCTGTGGTTCCACCTCGATTCGCTGGGCGCCATCTTTGTGCTGCTCATCGGCTTTATCGGTTTTCTTACGGGGCTGTTCTCGCTGCCCTATGTAAAGGCCGATATCGAGGAGGGCTCCATGCCCGCCGAGCGCGCCAAGCAGTATTTTGCGCTGTTTAGCCTGTTTGTGTTCACCATGCTGCTCGCGTGCCTGTCCAACAACATGATCCTCACGTGGGCCGCCGTGGAGGCAACCACGCTTTCCACTGTGTTCCTGGTGGGTATCTACAAGAACAAGACGGCCCTCGAGGCTTCTTGGAAGTATGCGATGGTCTGTACCGCCGGCGTGGCATTTGGCCTGTTCGGTACGCTGCTGATCTACGCCAACGCCGCCGACGTGATTCCCAACGCCCACGAGGCCGCATTCCTGTCGTGCGTGCTGCCGTATGCCGACCAGTTCGACCCGACGCTCATGCGCCTCGCCTTTGCGTTTATCGTGATCGGCTTTGGCACCAAGGCTGGCCTGTTCCCCATGCACACTTGGCTGCCCGATGCCCACTCTCAGGCTCCGAGTCCTGTCTCGGCCCTGCTCTCGGGTGTTCTGCTTAAGTGTGCCATGCTTGTGATCATGCGCTTCTACGGCTTTACCATCCAGGCCGTGGGTGCCGAGTATCCGCAACTTCTGCTGTTGATCGTCGGCACGCTGTCCATTTTGGTGGCGGCACTCTCGATGTTTCGCCAGGACGACCTCAAGCGCCGCTTTGCGTACTCGTCTGTGGAGAACGTGGGCGTTATCGCCCTGTGCCTGGGTATCGGTGGCCCGCTGGGTATCGCCGCGGCCCTGCTGCACTGCGTGTTCCACGGCTTTACCAAGACGCTTGCCTTCTGCGTGTCCGGCAACATCCAGCACGCCTTTGGCACGCGTAGCCTGGCCAAGATCCAGGGCGTCGTCGAGGTTGCGCCCGCAACCGCCGCGCTCGCCATCCTGGCGCTGCTCGGCCTTGCCGCCTTCCCGCCCTTTGGCATGTTCATCTCTGAGTTCCTGACTTTTGTCGCCGGTGTTACCGCCGGTCCCATGTGGCTGGTCGTCGTGGTCGCCCTCGGTCTTACCGTGGCCATCTCCGCGCTCACCCGTATCGCACTCAAGTCGGTATTCGGCCATGCGCCCCAGGGCATGGGCAAGCATGAGGCCCCGGCGCTCATGCTTATCCCCGAAATCATCCTGGCTGTCATGATCTTGTGGTTTGGCATTGCCACCCCGCTGCCCCTCGTGCACGGTGTGGAGACCGCTACCGGCATCGTGCTCGAGCAGAGCACCGAGGAACTTCACGCGACGCCGATGTACCGCGCTGTGTTCGGTACCGAGACCGCTCAGAGCGAGGTGGAGTAACGAATGATTGAAACTGAGAACAAGGTGTATGCCCGTCGCTGCGAGAGCCATGTCGAGGCCCTGCGCCGCGCCGTTCCGGGCTGCATCGAGAAGGTCGAGTGGCAGTGCGAGGACCAGCTGACGATCACCGTCAAGCAGGACAAGCTGCCCGAGGCCGTCCACTACCTGTACTACGAACGCTACGGCTGGATCCCCGTGATCATCGGCAACGACGAGCGCAGCCTGTGCGGCCGTTATGCCGTGTACTACGTCATCTCCATGGAGGGGGAGGACCCCGGCTGGGTGACCGTGCGTGCCGAGGTCGATCCCGCCAAGATGACGTTCCCGTCCGTGACGCCGTTCGTTCCCGCCTGCGTGTGGGGCGAGCGCGAGCTGCGCGATATGTTCGGCCTGATCCCCGAGGGTCTGCCCGATCGTCGTCGCCTGGTGCTGCCCGACGATTGGCCCAGCGGCCTGTACCCGCTGCGCAAGGACTCCATGGACTACCGCTTCCGTCCCGCTCCCGCGAGCGACATGGAAAACTACGAGTTCTTGGCCGATACCAAGGGCAAGGAGACGACGCTCGTTCCCATGGGCCCGTTGCACATTACCTCCGACGAGCCTGGCCACTTCCGCCTGTTCGTTGAGGGCGAGACGATCGTCGACGCCGACTACCGTCTGTTCTACGTGCACCGCGGCATGGAGAAGGTTGCCGAGACGCGCCTGAACTATGACGCCGTGACGTTCCTCGCCGACCGCATCTGCGGCATCTGCGGCTGCGCCCACTCGGTGGCCTACGCCGAGGCCGTCGAGCGCGCTCAGGGCATCCATGTCCCGCCGCGCGCCCAGTACATCCGCGCCATCATGCTCGAGGTTGAGCGCCTGCACTCGCATCTGCTCAACATTGGCCTGGCGTCGCACTACACGGGCTTCGACTCCGGCTTCCAGCAGTTCTTCCGCGTCCGCGAGAAGTCCATGGACCTGGCCGAGAAGCTCTCCGGTCACCGCAAGACCTACGGCCTCAACGTGATTGGCGGCGTGCGTCGCGACATTTTGGCTGAGCAGAAGCTCTCCACGCTCACGACCATCCACCAGCTGCGCTCCGAGGTTCAGGAGCTCGTCGACGTGCTGCTCTCCACGCCCAACTTTATTGAGCGTACGAGCGGTATCGGCATCTTGGACCGCAAGATTGCACGCGACTTCTCGCCGGTCGGCCCGCTCATGCGTGGCTCGGGCTATGCCCGCGACGTGCGCTTTGACCATCCCTTCGACGGCTACGCCGATCCGGACGTCCAAAAGATGCACGCCGCCACGGCCGACACCTGCGACGCCTTCGGCCGTACCGCCGTCCGCATCCAGGAGGTCTACGATTCGATCGACATGATCGAGACCATGCTCGAGAACTGCCCGTCGGGCCCCATCCTCACCACGGATTGGGAGTACACCCCGCACAAGTACGCCATCGGCGCCACCGAGGCGCCGCGCGGCGAGGACGTGCACTGGGCCATGCTCGGCAATAACCAGAAGTGCTACCGCTGGCGCGCCAAGGCCGCCACGTACAGCAACTGGCCGGTCCTGCGCTACATGTTCCGCGGCAACACCGTGGGCGACGCGGCGCTGATCGTCGGCTCGCTCGACCCGTGCTACTCCTGCACCGATCGCGTGACGGTGACCGATGTCGCCGCCAAGCGCGACCACGTGCTCGACAAGGAGCAGTTCGAGAACGTCTGGCGCGACAAGTCGCCGCTTGCGGGCGAGGGCACCTTGGCCGCTCCGCTCGATGAGGAGGCGCTCTAATATGCTGAAGCTTTGGAAGGTTAACGCCAAGGCCGGCGACGCGACGGTCAAGTACCCGTTTGCGCCGTTCCCCACCAATAAGGACATGCGCGGCAAGCCCGAGCACAATGCCGAGCTCTGCATCGCCTGCGGTGCCTGCGGCGTGGCGTGCCCGGCCGATGCCATTCGCATGGACACCGACCTTGCGGCCGATACCATTACCTGGTCGATCGACTACGGCCGCTGCATCTTTTGCGGCCGCTGCGAGGAAGCCTGCCCCATGGAGGCCATCAAGCTCACCGAGGAGTTTGAGCTTGCCGTCATGAGCAAGGACGACCTCACCAGCAAGAGCGTCTATACGCTCGAGCACTGCTCGCGCTGCGGCAAGCCGTTTGCCCCGCACAAGGAGATCGACTACGCAAAGCGCCTGCTGCAAAAGGCCGGCGGCATGGAGGCCGAGCAGGCTGCCCGTACCGTCGGTATGTGCCAGGAGTGCAAGCGCGAGCTCGACGCCCTGCGCGCCGCCTCGGCCGTAAAGACCGGCAACGCTGCCGGCATGGCTGCCAACGAGACGCTTGCGTCCGGTGAGCCCCAGGGCCCCGGCATGGAGTATCTGGGCGGCCACGGCGTGAACCCGGAGTATATCGACCGCGAGCTCAACCCCGATGCGCCCGAGATTCCCGCCGGTCCGGCGCCGGTCGAGGGCATCATCATGGATTTTGAAACGAAGGAGGAGTAACCATGGCCGAACCCACGCTTTTGCCCGAGCGGCTCCAGTACCGCCCGACCAAGATCGAGCTCGACGAGAGCATCGAGAAGGCCAAGGCGACCCTTCTTAAGAAGATCAAGCGCTCGGTGTACGTCTACCGTGTTGACTGCGGCGGCTGCAACGGCTGCGAGATCGAGATCTTCGGTTCCATCACGCCCGTCTTCGACGTCGAGCGCTTTGGCATCAAGGTCGTGCCCTCGCCCCGTCACGCCGATGTGCTGCTGTACACCGGCGCCGTAACGCGTGCCATGCGCATGCCGGCCCTGCGCGCCTTTGAGGCCGCACCCGATCCCAAGATCGTGGTGTCCTATGGCGCGTGCGGCTGCACCGGCGGCATCTTCTACGACAACTACTGCGTCTGGGGTGGCACGGACAAGATCTTGCCGGTCGATGTCTATATCCCCGGCTGCCCGCCCAGCCCCGCGCAGACCATCTACGGCTTTGCCATGGCACTTGGCCTGCTGGACCAAAAGCTCCATGCCGAGACCACGGTGGAGGCCGCCGGCGAGCAGGCCGATATCCTGCACCCCGGCGTGCCGTACAAGCTGCGCGTTGCCATCGAGCGCGAGGCTCGCGCCATGAGCGGCTACCGTTACGGCCGCGACTTGGCCAACGAGTTTATGGATACGCTCGAGGGCGCGCCCAAGGGCGATATCCGCGGTGCCATGGCGCTGCTCATCGACAAGCAGGATGATCCTCGCCGCGTTGAGGTGTACTCGGCGTTACAGGATCTGGTACTGGCCGGAGGTCGCTAGATGGAGCTCACGGACCGCTCTGGTTACTTTGCGGGCCCCGGCATGCTCGGCGGCTCTTTTGGCGATGCCTCGCGCGCAAGCGACGAGGCCGCCGAGGGCGTCGCCGACCCCTGCCTGGGCCATACGCCCGACCAGGTGGTCTTCTATGAGCTCACGCGTAAGTTTGTGGAGACCGAGGAAGACGTTCCCCAGGAGGCCTGCGACGTGCTGTACTACACGCTCGCCGTGGGCCACCACACCGGCGTGCTCGACTGCTTTGAGCCGCGCCTGTCGGTGCCGGTGAACGTGTTCTATACGCTTATCGACGCGCTGCCGGAGGGGGAGGCCAAGACCAAGTTCGAGGCCATCCGCTCCTTTGGCGAGTGCCAGCTCGACAAGGCGGCGGTGCCGTCGCTGCTCGAGGCCTGTGACACGCTGCTCGACGATCGCGGTTTTCGCGGTTCGGCCAAGGCCGGCATCTCGGTGTTCGATGACGACTTTGGCCTGCATGCCCAGCAGGTTGCGTTCTTAATGAAGTTTCGCGATCTGGTTGAGCGCGTGCGCGATGTGTCGGGCGTGTATCTGACGGGGAGGTTGCAGTAATGGGTCGCGTTGTGGATGGCCGTGTGAACGACGCCCCGTTTGCGGGCATTGTGCTCACGGCGGGAAGCGTGCTGCGCGCCGACGATGCCGCTGGCCCCGTGCTCTCCAAAAAGATGGAGGACACGCCCATCGCCGGTTGGTACACCATCGACGGTGGTCAGACGCCCGAGGACGACATCATCGAGGTCAAGCGCGAGCGTCCGCCGCGCCTAGTGTTGGTCGATGCCGCCGACATGGCGCTGCCCGTCGGTGCCATCCGCCTGCTCGATAAGACCGACGTCGCGCGCAAGTCGATGTTCACCACGCATTCGCTTCCCTTGTCGATTCTGATCGAAGAGATTGAGCAATCGTGCGAAGATATCGTCTTCATAGGGATTCAGCCGGGCGACACGGAGTTCTACAACCCCATGTCCCCGGAAGTCTTTGACGCCGTCGACGCCGTGTACGACGCCGTGGCCGCCAACGACTTTTCCCACTTTGTCCGCTTGGGACAAGAGCAATAGGTGCGCTTGTCCCTGCTGATTAGGAAAGAAGTGATTGACATGGCAGATTCCAAGGCAGAATATCCCGCTCCCGATTGCCTGGCGCCCGCCGCGATCGAGGCCAAGACCGAGGCCGCCGGCGTGACCAAGGCCAACCTGCCGGTCGCAAAGGCCTTTCTGTTGGCAATGTTCGCCGGTGCGTTTATTGCCTTCGGTGGCCTGTTCTTTACCGTGTTCTTGAGCGACAGCACGCTGGGCTGGGGTGCCCAGCGCGTCGTGGGCGGTCTGTGCTTTTGCCTGGGCCTGGTGCTGGTACTGGTGTGCGGCGCCGAGCTGTTTACCGGTAATTCGCTTATGGTCTGCGCGCTCAAGAGCAAAAAGATCACCCTGGCTCAGATGCTCAAGGCATGGGTCGTCGTGTGGGTCGGCAATTTTGTCGGTGCCCTGTTCATCGTCTTTTTGGTGTATATGGCCGGCATTTACAAGCTCAACGGCGAGGCGGTCGCCAATTCCATGGTGAGCGTCGCCGCCGGCAAGGTGACGATCGACTGGGTGACGATCTTCTTCCGTGGCATCCTGTGCAACATCTTTGTGTGCCTGGCCGTGTGGATCGGTACCGCCGGCAAGACCGTGGTCGATAAGGTTGTGGGCATTCTGCTGCCCATCGCCGCTTTTGTGGCCTGCGGTTTTGAGCACTGCGTCGCCAACATGTACTTTTTGCCCATGGGTGCCGTGATGCACGCGTTCGGCTATGGTGCCGACGTCGCCGGCGCCGATGCACTCAACGCTGCGGGCATTGCGTTTAACTTGTCCGCCGCCACGCTGGGCAACATCGTGGGCGGCGCGGTTCTGATCGCGCTCGGCTACTGGTTTATCTACGCTAAGAAGTCCGAGGCGTAAGGTACCGTCTGTTTGACGTTGGGCCTCCCGCGGGGCGTTGCCGTGCGGGAGGCTATTTGGGTCTGGGGCTCGTTGTCGGGCTGTTGGCCTGTTGTGTTTGGCTGATGAAAGGGGTAATCGAGATGGCATCTGCTGTGAAGCGTGACGGTCGCGCCGTGGTGACCACATGCGGGGGATGCTATGCCGATTGCGCCTTTGCGGCACGCGTTGAGGACGGTCGTGTGGTGGCTGAGTTGCCGGTTGTGGGGCATCCGTGCGCGGCGCGTGCCCTGTGCGCCCGCGGGCGCCATCGCCTGGCAATGCCGTTTGACGAGCGCGACCGCATTGTGCACCCCATGCGACGCCGCCGGGATGGCTCGGGGTTCGATGCGATTACCTGGGACGAGGCGTTTGCTCAGATTGCCGAGCGCCTTTTGGGGATTGTTGACGGGCATGGTCCGCGCGCGCTGGGCATGACGCTCGGCGTTCCCTCGTTCGACCGCTACTGGGCGTATCGCTTTATGCATGCGTTGGGCTCGCCCAACGTGTACGGTGCCGATGGCGCCTGCGAGGTAAGCCGACTTACCGGTTGGGAGCACAGCCTGGGCTATAGCCCCGCCTCCGACCTGGCACATACCGACTGCATCATGTACCTGGGGCGTTCCATCGTCGATTCATCGACGATGGGGGCCGTCGATGCGCTCAACGATGCGCGCCGGCGCGGGGCGAAGATTATCGTGGTCGACCCCCGGCGCAGCGGCTCCGCCGCGCTTGCCGACCGCTGGCTGCGCGTGCGCCCGGGCTGCGATTTGGCACTACTGCTGGGCATCGCCCACGTGCTGATTGCCGAGGACTTGTACGACCACGAGTTCGTTGCCCGCTATACCACGGGTTTTGACGAGCTGGCGCAGGCGGCCCGTCCTTGGACGCCCGAGTGGGCCGAGTCGATGTGCGACGTGCCGGCCGCAGAGATTGTCGCCACGGCGCGCGATCTCGCTGCCGCCGCGCCTGCCGCTGTGGTGGATGCGGGCTTTCATGGTGGCATCGGTATCGCGTATGCCAATAGCACCCAGACCGCGCGCGCTATCTGCTTGGTCGATGTGCTGCTGGGCTGCATCGGGCATGCGGGCGGCGCGCTCAATCCGCCCACGCCGCTTGTGTTGGGCGACCTCGATCCCACGCGCTTTGCGACGCCGCCGGTGCCGCGTGGGCCCAAGCTGGGGTCCGAGCGCTATCCGCTCGTCGATCCCGAGCGCGGCCTGTGCACGACCATCGGTCAGTCGATTCTTGCCGGCGATTTGCGTGGGCTCATCGTCTATGCCAGTAACCCTGGTGCGGGCTATGGCAATGCACAGGCTTGGTTGAGTATTTTGCAGCGGCTCGACTTGCTTGTGACGATTGATATTCGCTGGTCCGAGACGGCACGTGCTTCTGACTTCGTGCTGCCCGACGTGACGTATCTGGAGGCCGACCGCGGCGTGGGAACGGTGGCGGGCGTCAACGATGCGCGCGTGTTCTACCGCAACGCCGTGCTGCCCGTGCAGCATGACGACACACGTCCCGGTCGGGAGATTTTTGCCGGTCTGGCGCAGGCGTGTGGCGCGGGCGAGTACTTCCAGTTTACGTCCGACGATCTAGCGGCTGCCCAGGTGGCGTCGTTTGGGATCAATCTGGACGAGCTCAAGGAGCGCGGCTGGGCCGACACGGGTGTTGCGTTGCCGTCGCGTACAGGCGAGCCGGTGATTCCCTTGGATGGCGGCAAAATTGCGCTGGCAAGCGACGTGTGGGAACGAGCCGGTCTGGGACGCGTGCCAGGCTGGATTGCGCCGATGGTGGAGCCCGGCCCGGGGATGTTTCGCCTCATTAGCGGCAACCGTCCCTTTGAGTCGCATACTTCGCGCAGGCTCGCGGCCCAAGGTGCCGCTGAGGCTGGATCGGACCTGGATGCCGTGCAGATGAATGCCGATGCCGCTGCGCACATGGGCATCGCCGATGGCGAGGTCGTCGAACTTGTGAGCGATTTGGGCCGCGACCGCGTGCGCGTGGAGACGACGCCGTATCTGCATCCGGCGTGCATCTTCACCTCGGCCGCCCCCGGCGGGCGTTCGTTTGGCGCCGATGCCGGTGGCGCTCAAGCCTTGGGCGTGGGCCCACTCGACCATACGCCGCTGCGCTGGGACCCGTTGACGGGTGCCGCGC
The DNA here is from genome assembly GCA_018368535.1 of Collinsella sp. Lineage (GTDB taxonomy): Bacteria > Actinomycetota > Coriobacteriia > Coriobacteriales > Coriobacteriaceae > Collinsella. The sequence continues at coordinate 46,842 of JAGZDZ010000009.1, forward strand.
TCACCCAGGAAAACGCCGTTCGCGTGGAAAAGATCGCGGCGCGCGAGGATAATAACGAGTAATTGACTCAGCTGATGCATTAGACTGATCCACGTTTCTTTTGAAAGGCCGTACATGAGCGATAGCCAGAACATGTCCGATGAGGTACGCGCCCGCCTGCGCGCCATTCCTTCCGTCAACGAGCTGCTTGCCGAGTGGCCGGTCGTGAAGGCGGCGGGGGAGACCTGCGACGCGGTGGTGCATGCCGCCGTGACGGCCGAGCTCGACGAGGAGCGCGCAGCCATTCGCGCCGGTGCTGCCCCGCGCTCTAAGCGCGACCTTGCCTCGGCCATCGAGTGGCGTGCGCACCGCTCCGCGTTGCCGAGCCTGCGCCCTGCCGTCAACGCCACGGGTGTGGTCATCCATACCAACTTGGGCCGCGCCCCGCTCGCGGAGTCGGCGGCAAAGGCCGTGGCCGAGGTCGCGCGCGGCTACAGCACGCTCGAGTACAGCGTCGACACCTGCTCGCGAGGGTCGCGCAAGGAGCATGCCGCGCAGCTCATCCGCTCACTCACCGGTGCCGAGGACGCGCTCGTGGTCAACAACAACGCCGCCGCGGTGCTGCTGGTGCTGGCGACCCATGCCGCGGGCAAAGAGGTTATCGTCAGCCGCGGCGAGCTTGTCGAGATCGGCGGCAGCTTCCGCATCCCCGATGTCATGGCGGCTTCGGGCGCCAAACTCGTCGAGGTCGGCGCCACCAACCGCACGCACCTGGCTGATTATGAGCAAGCCATCACGCCCGATACGGCGATGATCCTCAAGGTCCATCCTTCCAACTATCGCATCGAGGGCTTTCACGAGGAAGTGGGCTCTCGGGAGCTTGCCGCCCTGGCCCACAAGCATGGTCTGCTGTTCTACGAGGACCAGGGTTCGGGCGCGCTGTTGCCCGACGACATCTTGGTGCGCGGCGGCGAAGAAACCACGCCGGCTTCGGTTTCGGCAGGGCTCGATCTGGTGTCGTGCTCGGGCGATAAGCTGCTCGGTGCCGCACAGGCGGGCATTATCATGGGCCGTCGCGATCTGGTCCAGGCCTGCGGGTCGCATCCGCTTATGCGTGCCCTACGCCCGGGCAAGCTCGCACTGGCGGCGCTCGAGGCTACACTGCGCATCTACATGGACGGTGCCGACGTGGCCCATCGTGATATTCCGGTGCTCAGTATGCTTACGATGCCACAGGCCCATTTGGAACGACGTGCCCGCAAGCTGCGCGAGCTGATTGTGGCGGGTCTCGATAAGGCTGGCTGCCCGTGTGCCGTGCAGGTGGAAATCGTCGAGGAATCGTCGACCCCCGGTGGCGGCTCGCTGCCTACCGTGGAGCTGCCCACGATGTGCGTTGCCGTGCGTCTTGTTGACGAGCGCCTGACGGTCGACGCGCTCAAGCGCTCGCTTGTCCAGGACTTCGACACGCCGGTCGTCACGCGAACCTCGCACGATCGCATTTTGTTTGACGTCCGTACGCTTGTGGGCGACCGCGATATCGAGACGGCGGCGTCGACGCTCGTCGCGTGCGTTAAGAAGGCGGTTGCTCGATGAGTGAGGTTCAAACGCTGGTGGAGTGCCCCGTTATCGTTGGCACGGCGGGTCACGTTGACCACGGTAAGTCCGCACTGATCGAGGCGCTGACCGGCAAGAATCCCGACCGTCTGGAGGTTGAGCGTCGCCGGGGCATGACGGTGGAGCTGGGCTTTGGCGAACTGGCACTGCCGAGCGGCAAGATCGTTGGCCTTGTCGACGTGCCGGGCCACGCGCATTACCTGCGCGCTATGGTGCAGGGTGCGACAGGCATCGACGTTGCCGTGCTGGTGGTCTCTGCCGTTGAGGGCGTAATGCCGCAGACCCGCGAGCACGTGCATGTGCTGGAGCTGTTGGGCGTTACGCATATGGTGGTCGCGCTGACGATGTGCGACCTGGCCGACGCCGAGATGACCGAGCTTGCCGAGCTCGATGTCGATGACTTTTTGTCGGGCACCGTGTTTGCGGGCGCGCCGATCGTGCCCGTGTCGTCCAAGACGGGCGAGGGGATCGACGGGCTGCTTGCGGTGCTCGACGAGCAGGTGGGTGTTTGCTGGGGTGCCTGTCGCGACCGTGCCGAGCGGAGCGATGCCGCGCCTCGTCTGCCGATTGACCGCTGCTTTACGATCAAGGGCGTCGGCACTGTCGTGACGGGAACGCTGCATGATGCGCCGGTTGCGGTGGGCGACGAGCTGATGGCTTTGCCGTCGCGTACGGTCTGTCGCGTGCGCGGGATTCAGGTGCATGGCGATACGCCGCGCGCGCTGCCTGGTCAGCGTGTGGCGCTCAACCTAGTTGGTGACGGTGTCGCGGCGCTTGACCGTGGCGAGATGCTGGGCGTGGCGGACCGCTTTGGCCAGACGTTGCGCTTTATGATGACGTTCACCTACCTGGGCCGCGAGGGCACCAAGCCGCGCGTGCTCGAGTCGGGCGCGCGTGTGCATGTGATGGCCGGCACGGCCGAGGTCGTCGGCCGCATCATGCTTTTGGAGGGCGAGGCCCCCATGGCGGTGGGCGAGACCCGTACCGTGCAGGTGCGCCTGGAGGAGCCGCTGCCGCTGTGTGCCGGAGACCATGCCGTGGTGCTGTCGTATTCGCCCGTTATGCTCATCGGCGGCGGGCGCGTGCTGCTTTCGCGCTGCCGTCGCTCGCGCGAGCTTTCTGCCGGCGAGCGCGCACTGTTTGCGGCGCTTGAGTCCGGCGATATCGCGGGCGGTGTGGGTGCTTGGCTGGCGCTGCAGATGCTGCCGGTTACGGCGGTTGATGTTGCCGAGGCTTTGGATCTTGGCGTCGGCGAGGTCGATGCCGCACTGCGCGGGTTGGTGTCGCAGGGCTCCGTTCGCAAGCTTGCCGTGGGTGATGCGGCCCTCTTTGCGGACGCCGTGGTGCTCGACGCCGCGATGGATGCTCTGGCGGCGACCCTGTCAGCCGTGCATGCGGCGTCTCCCAAGGAGACGGGCTTTACGCCCGGCGCCGTTGCCCATGCTGCGTGGCCTTCCGCTGATGAAGGCGTTGCCGCGGCTCTGATTGCCGAGGGCTGCTCGCGCGGCGTGTGTGCCTCCGAGGGCGCCGAGGTGTTCGACCCGCACTCCGCTGCCGCCGCGGCGCGTGTGGTGCGCGAGGCCTGCGAACGTATCGTTGCCTTGCTGGACGAAGCCGGCCTCGATGCACCGACATTGCCCGAGGTGGGCGAGCAGTTGCAGCTCGGCCGCGACACTATGACGCGCGCCCTGCGCGAGCTTTCGCTCAATCGCTCTATCGTTAAGGTCGAGCGCGACGTTGCCCTGTCCGCTGCCGCCGAGGCCCATGCACGTGAACTCGCCGCCGCCGCCATTGAGGCAGCCGGCGGCGCTGCCACCACGAGCGTGCTGCGCGAGGCCCTGGGCGTGTCGCGCAAACGCGCCATCAGCATCTTGGAGCACCTGGATGCCGTGCGCTTTACGGTGCTCGACAAGGATGCCGGCGGCCTGAGGTCCCTGCGCTAGATTGGCTGCTCGGTTTGGTAAAATACCGCCGCACTTGGGAACGGATGGGCTCCGGTGGGCTCCGCGGTCCTCAAAACCGTTGCGAGGCGTGCAAAACGTCTTGGATGTGTTCGATTCACATACGTTCCCGCCATACGCTACCAGCGCTTTTGTGCTCGCGGTCTTGCTGCGTGCCGCAAAGGCGCTGTTTTGTTTTTGCATGGGTTTGCCGTGCCGCCCGCTTTATCGGCGACGGTATTTAGCTTCGTGCACCGGGTTTCGAGCATGCCGATGGGGGTGTTTTGCCGTATGACTACCGTAAGACGTGCCGATCTTTCTTGTGTCGTCCAAGCGGGCGGGCTGTCGTCGCGCATGGGTTGCGACAAGGCGCGCATGGCGTTTTGTGGCGAGCCCTTGATCGAGCGCGTGCTGGGTCGGCTGGCGCCAGTTGCCGGCGAGTTAGTCGTGACGACTTCGCGTCCCAGCGAGCTTGCCTACCTTGAGGAGTGCGCGTTTGGCGGCTTGGTGCCGCGTGTGGTGGCGGACCTTGAGGGGTCGGCGGGCGCCATGCGCGGCATCGCGAGTTCGCTGACTGCGGCCCGGCTGCCGCTCGTGGCGATCGTCGCCTGTGATATGCCGTTTGTCTCGCCGGAACTCATCGGCGCGCTTGCCGATCGTGTTGAGGCCGAGGCGCTCGACGTGTGCGTGCCGCGCGAGGAGCGGGGGATTGAGCCGCTTTGCGCCGTCTGGCGCCGTGATGCGTGTGCTCCGGTTGCCCAAGAGCTGCTCTCCTGCGACCGACAGCGCATTCGCTGCCTGATCAGTCGCGTTCAGGCCGGTTATATGGATGAGCCGCAGATTGTTAAGGCCGCGGGCTCGACGCTCTGCTTCGAAAACGTCAATACGCCCGAGGAGTTTGCGGCGGCCGAGTTGCTCGCCTAGACGATTGGAGTTGCCATGTCTCACGATATTTGCCCCGACACGGGAGAGCCTTGCACTTGCGATGGTTCCGAGCCCTGTACCTGCGGCTGCGGTGGCTGTGGTCATACTGCGGAAGAGGAAGCGGCCGCCGCGGCGTATCGTGATGCACACCGCGAAGGCCCGTCCGGTGATGCCCTCGACCACGAACGCAAGATCATCGTTTCGTTTGACAGCACCTTCGATGTGATGGAATGCGAGCAGCTGTGCCTGGATGCCGGTGTGCCCGGGCGCATCATGCCGCTGCCCGGCTCCATTACTGCAGGTTGCGGCCTGTGCTGGGCCATGCCGTTCTCGGGCGATGCCCTCGCCGCCTTCCGCGCCGCCACCGAGGGCCGCGTAACCCCCGCCGACTACCACCAACTCGTCCTCTAACCACCAAACCCCCACAAAGGTGCCTGTCCCCAATGTGGTGGTTTGGAACACGTGGACGAAACAGGTTTGAAACACGGGTTTTGCGCGTCAGACACTCGAAAACGCTTCTACCTGCATCGTAATCAAAACGAAACATCTGCTCGTCGGCTTATGCGAAACTTTGCTGCAACAGTGCGATATTATCCATATTCGATAAAGCTCGCGGCGCATGGGGTGCCGCGATCAACATTTTTCGTTTCCCATCATTGGAGGAAGCATGAGCTACACGCAGAAAGTTCTCGAAGAGCTCAAGGCCCGCTATCCCGAGCAGCCTGAGTTCATCCAGGCCGCGACCGAGATCCTCGGCACCATCCAGCCGGCGCTCGACGCCCACCCCGAGTACGAGGAGGCCGCCCTGCTGGAGCGCCTCGTCGAGCCCGAGCGCATCGTTATGTTCCGTGTCCCCTGGGTCGACGACCAGGGCAAGGTCCAGGTCAACCGCGGCTACCGCGTCGAGTTCAACTCTGCCATTGGACCCTACAAGGGCGGCCTGCGCTTTAACCCGACGGTCACCCTGGGCATGCTCAAGTTCCTGGGCCTGGAGCAGATCCTCAAGAACAGCCTGACCACCCTTCCCATGGGCGGCGGCAAGGGCGGCTCCGACTTTGACCCCAAGGGCAAGTCCAACAACGAGATCATGCACTTCTGCCAGTCTTTCATGACCGAGCTCTATCGCCACATCGGCCCCAACACCGACGTTCCCGCCGGCGATCTGGGCGTTGGCGGCCGCGAGGTTGCCTACCTGTTCGGTCAGTACAAGCGCCTGACCAACGAGTGGACCGGCGTCCTCACCGGCAAGGGCCTCTCCTTTGGCGGTTCGCTCGCCCGTACCGAGGCTACCGGCTACGGCCTGGTCTACTTTGTGGACGAGTACCTCAAGAGCCGCGGCGACTCCTTCGAGGGCAAGAACGTCGTCGTTCACGGCTCCGGTAACGTCGCTATCTACGCGGTCCAGAAGGTCGCCCAGCTCGGCGGCAAGGTGCTCGCCTGCTCCGATACTCACGGCTGGGTCGAGGATCCCGACGGCATTGACTACACCGTGCTCGAGCATGTCTACAACAAGAAGCGTTCCGGCCACGACAAGGGCGTTACGCTCGCCATGTACGTTGACGAGAAGCCCAATGCCACGTGGCACGAGGGCGACGGCCGCGGCGTGTGGCAGCTGCCCTGCGACATCGCGCTGCCCTGCGCTCGCGAGAACACGCTGCTGCTCGAGGACGCCCAGGCGCTCGTCGCCAACGGCTGCAAGGTGGTCGGCGAGGGCGCGAACATGCCCACGACCATCGAGGCTACGACCTACTTCCAGGAGAACGGCGTCGCCTTTATGCCCGGTAAGGCTGCCAACGCTGGCGGCGTGCTCGTGTCCGGCCTGGAGATGAGCCAGAACGCCGAGCACCTGTCTTGGACCTTCGAGGAGGTCGACGGCAAGCTCGAGCAGCTCATGCGCGGCATGTTCCACAACGTGGACGACACCGCCAAGGAGTACGGCGAGGAGGGCAACTTTGTCATGGGCGCCAATATCGCCGGCTTCCTGAAGGTCGCCGACGCCATGCTCGCCCAGGGCGTCTGCTAAATCTTCGCTCGATATAGCATGTGATGAGGCTCCCAGCCATTCCGGCTGGGAGCCTTTTCTATCCCGGAGGACTCCTCATAACTTGCGGTGATATACGGACTGTTTTGCGTTCCAGAACGACTAATCAGTCCGTATATCACCGCAAGTTATGGATGGGTGGGTGGATTTTGTCCTAAAACGGTGTGCGGCCCCTCGTTTGGTACACTTAAACGTACTGGACAAGTGAAGAGATGGGGGAGAACGTGCTCAAGTTCGGTACCTACGTCCGTGTTGGAAACGCGGCCGAAGCCTATGAGCTCTTACAGAAGAACCGCAACAACAAGATTGTGAGCGGTGGCATTTGGATGCGCCTGGGTTCGCGTCGCGTGGCGACGGCGATTGACCTTTCGGCCTGCGGACTCGATCAGATTGAGGAGACCGAGACCGAGTTTCGCATCGGTGCCATGTGTACCCTGCGCCAGCTCGAGCGCCATGCCGGGCTCAACGCGCTTGTCAACCATGTCTTTGAGTTCGCCGTCCACGATATCGTGGGCGTGCAGCTGCGTAACACCGCCACGGTGGGCGGCAGCATTTACGGTCGCTTTGGTTTTTCGGACGTGCTCTCGGCATTTTTGGCGCTCGATTCGTATGTTGAGCTGACGGGTGCCGGCCGCGTGCCGCTCGCCGAGTTCGTGGACATGGGCTATGTGCGCGACGTGATCGAGCACGTCGTGGTCGTTAAGCACGATTACCGTGCGAGCTATGAAGCCGTGCGCAAGGCCGCGACTGACTTCCCCTCCTTAAACGTCACCGCCGCCTGGTGGGACAACAGCTGGCATGTCACCGTGGGCGCCCGCCCGCTGCGCGCGACCCTGCTGCAGGGCGAGGCATGTGGCCTGGTGAACGAGCAGCCTTCAGAGGACGAGCTGCGCGCCCTGGCCGCGTCCGTACGCGCGCTGAGCTATGGCACCAACCTGTGGGGCTCGGCCGACTACCGCCGCCGCATCTCGGCCCCGCTGGCGATTCAGGCCGTGCGTCGCGCCGCCGGCATCGAGCTTTCGGCCGCGCTTGCGCACGAGCTCGAGGGCGTGCAGATTCCTAAGTTTGCCACGGATGAGTATTCCTGCCGCCGCGTGCCCGGCGTCGATTCTAGCGAGGTGCGCTAATGGCTGCCAAACTCATCGATCTTTCCTTTACGCTCAACGGCCGCAAGGTCAAGGTTCAGATTGCCCCCGACACCATGCTCTTTGCGCTGCTGCGCGAGCAGGGCTGCGCGTCGGTGCGCTGTGCCTGCGAGACCACCAACTGCGGTCTGTGCACGGTGTGGCTCGATGGCGACCCGGTTCTGAGCTGCTCGGTTCCCGCCGCGCGCGTCGAGGGCCGCTCCATCACCACGCTCGAGGGCCTCAAGGCCGAGTCCGAGGCGCTTGCCCGTGCGATGGCTGCCGAAGGCGCCGAGCAGTGCGGTTTTTGTGCCCCCGGCCTTATCATGAACGTGCTGGCGCTTGCCCGCGCCGCCAAGGAGGACCCGAGCCTCGTCGCCACGCGTGAGGAGCTCTCACGTCAGCTTGCCGGTAACCTTTGCCGCTGCAGCGGCTACGAGAGCCAGCTGCGCGCTATCGTGCGCTTCCTCAACGAGTCCGGCGTGCAGGTTGGCTTTGAGATGCCCGAGCTGCCCGTCAACGACACGAGCTCTGACGGCGTCTCCTACAAGCAGATCACCCACAAGCAGCCCAAGAAGGACTCGAAGGCCCTGCTCGAGGGTCGTCCGGTCTACACCGGCGATATGGTGCCCGCCGGCGCCCTGATCGTCAAGCTCAAGCGCAGCCCCTATGCCCGCGCCAAGATCCGCTCCATCGACACGTCTCGCGCCCTTAAGGTGCCGGGCGTCGTGGGCGTCTACACCTACGAGGACGTGCCCAAGCGCCGCTTTACCATCGCCGGCCAGAGCTATCCGCAGCCGAGTCCCTACGACCGCCTGATTCTCGAGAACCTCGTCCGTTACCAAAACGAGGAAGTGGCGATCGTCGCCGCCGAGACCGAGGAGGCTGCCGACAAGGCGCTCAAACTCATTAAGGTCGACTATGAGGTGCTCGAGCCGCTGCTCGACTTTACCCAGGCACTCGATAACGACATCGTTGTCCACCCCGAGGGCGACGTGACCTTTATGTTCCCGCAGGGCGGCGACGTTGCTCGTAACCTGGTGTGCAGCGGTACCAGCGATTTTGGCGACTTGGACGAGGCCTTCGCCCAGAGCGACATCGTCTTTGAGCGCACCTACACCAGCCAGGCCACGCAGACTGCGCCCATGGAGACCTTCCGCGCCTTCGCGACGACCGACGCGTTCGGGCGCATCTCGGTGACCACCTCGACGCAGGTGCCCTTCCACGTGCGTCGCATGGTCGCGCAGTCGCTCGACATTCCGCAGTCGCAGGTGCAGGTCATTAAGCCGCGCATCGGCGGCGGCTTTGGCTCCAAGCAGACGGGCTGCTGCGAGATCTTCGTGGCGTTCGTGACCCAGCAGACTGGCCGTCCGAGCTACTGCTGCTACACCCGCGAGGAGACCATCACCGCGGGCAATTCGCGCCACCAGATGCAGATGACCGTTAAGCTGGGCGCCATGAACGACGGCACCATCACGGCCATCGATCTGCATACGTTGTCCAACGCCGGTGCGTATGGCGAGCACGCTACCACGACGATCGGCCTGTCGGGCCACAAGAGCCTGCCCATCTACAACCACGTAAAGGCGAGCCGCTTTAGCTGGGACGCCGTCTACACCAACACCAACCGCGGCGGCGCGTATCGCGGCTACGGTGCCACCCAAGGCCAGTTTGCCGTGGAGAGCGCCGTCAACGAGCTCGCCGACATGCTGCACATGGACCCCGCCGACCTGCGCCTTAAGAACATTGTGCGCGAGGGCGAGACCATGCCGCAGTACTACAACGAGAAGCTCAACGCCTGTGCGCTCGACCGCTGCCTGCTGCGCGCGATGGACATGATCGGTTGGCGCGACAAGCCGCTAGCCGTGGACCTGGGCGACCGCGTGCGCGCCCTGGGCTGCGCGCTCACCATGCAGGGCTCAGGCATTTCCAACGTGGACATCGCCGGCATCGACATGCGCCTGGAAGAGGACGGCTTCATTACCATCGGCACCGGAGCCACCGATAACGGCATGGGCGTCGACACGATCCTGGCGCAGATTGCCGCCGAGGAACTGGGCGTGGAGAGTTCGATGATCGTGGTGCGCGGCGTGGACACTGATGTGTCGCCGTTCGACGCCGGCTCGTACGCGAGCTCGGGTACGTACGTGACGGGCCTTGCCGCCAAGAACGCCGCGACCGAGCTGCGTGAGAAGATTTGCTCCAAAGCCGCCCAGATGTGGGACGTGGACGCCGCCGATGTGGTCTTCGATGGTCAGTACGTGCGTCTGTCCGACGAGCGTGCCGCGCGCGAGCAGAACCGCTACCTCACGCTGCGCGACTTTGCCAACCTGTGCGTCAAGAACATCGCGGGCGGCGACGCGCTGACCTCGCATGCCTCTGCCTGCCTGCCCGTTTCGCCCCCGCCGTTTATGGCCGGCATTGCCGAGGTCGAGGTCGACAAGGCCACCGGCAAGGTGACTGTTGTGGACTACGCGGCGGCTGTGGACTGCGGCACCGTGATCAACGAGGCGCTTGCGCGCGTCCAGGCCGAGGGCGGCATTGCCCAGGGTATCGGCCACGCGCTCTACGAGATTGTCGAGCACGATGACCGCGGCCGTCTGCGCACCGGCAACTTTATGAGCTACAAGCTACCCACGCGCCTGGATATCGGCAGCATACGCGTGGCCTTTGAGCCGAGCTACGAGCCGACGGGTCCGTTTGGTGCCAAGTCGATCGGCGAGGTCGTCATCAACACGCCGCTCGCCGCCGTGGCCTCGGCCGTGGCACACGCCACCGGCCACCAGGTGCGCTCACTGCCGATCACGCCCGAGAAGGCCCTGCTGGGGGAGTAGCGGGTCTGCGAACAAGTCGTAATTTGCGGGGCGGGGCAACTCGCCCCGCCTTTTGCACTCGTGGTGAGGTCGTGAGCCTGTAAAAGGTGTGCGTGCGCTTGCCGCTCGTATCTGCTATCATTCCTAGTCTGTGCGCTCATGCGGGCGTGGCGGAATTGGTAGACGCGCCAGATTTAGGTTCTGGTGGGATTCCCGTGAAGGTTCGAGTCCTTTCGCCCGCACCAACGCACCCGCGTCGGCTTATGCCCTCGCGACGCTTGTTGCATAAAGGTACCAGCACCTCAGATAAGCTGGGCAGTATGAGGAGGAACGTGTTGAACATCACCGCTTCTGACGTCAAGGACGCCAAGCTCACCGCTACGGTCACCATCCCGGCCGCCGACGTCGACGCCGCGATCAAGAAGGCCTACAAGGACACCGCCAAGAAGTACCGCTTCCCGGGTTTCCGCGCCGGTAAGGCCCCCCGTCCGGTCATCGACTCTGCTCTTGGCGCCGAGGCTACCCTCGCCCAGGCCACCAATGACCTGATCGCCGCCAACGAGCCCGCCGTCCTCAACGAGCTGGACATCGTCCCCACCAAGAACGGTGACTACAAGGACCTCGACCTCGCCAAGGATCACGAGGACTACACCTACACCGTCGAGTTCTCCCTGCGTCCTGCCGCTGAGCTCTCCTCCTTCGACGCTGTCGAGATCGAGATGCCCCCTGCGGAGGTCACCGAGTCCGAGATCAACAACCAGGTCGAGATGCTCCTCAACTACCGTGCCACTTTCGAGGACGTCGAGGGTCGCGCCGTCGAGGCCGAGGACTACGTCACCGTCGACCTCAAGGCCGTCGAGAACGCCGACAACTTTGCCGCCGAGGGCCGCATGCTCATCGCCGGTAGCGACAGCAACCCCAAGGAGTTCAACGAGGCCCTGATCGGCGCCAACGTTGACGACGTCAAGACCGTCACCTGGACCGACGAGGTCGAGGAGGGCGAGGAGGCCGAGACCCACACCGTCGAGGTCACCGTCAAGGGCATCAAGGTTCGCAACACCCCCGAGCTCACCGACGAGCTCGTCAAGTCCGACTTTGGCTTTGACAGCATCGACGCCATGCGCGACGCCATCAAGATCGAGATCGAGCAGGACAAGGCTTCCCGCCTCCCGGCCGAGAAGGAGAACCGTTGCGTCTCCGCTCTCGCCGAGCGTCTGCAGCTCGACGAGATGGACGCCGACTACGAGCAGTCCGTCTTTGAGGAGCTTGGCCAGAACTTCCTGTCCAACCTCGCTGCCCGCGGCATGACGCTGGACACCTGGCTGCCCGCTTCCGGCCTGACCATGGAGCAGTTCATCGGCGACCTGCACAAGCAGGCCAACGACGTTGCCCGTGAGTCCCTGGCTCTCGACGCCCTCGCTCGTGAGCTCAAGATTGAGGTCACCGAGGATGATATTAACGCCGAGTTCGAGAAGGCCGGCGTCAAGGACGTCGAGGCTTCAAAGGCCGAGTTCATCGCCGATGGCCGCATGCCTGCCGTCCGCGAGTCCATCCGTCGCTCCAAGGCCGTCGACCACCTGGTCGAGAACGCCAAGGTGACCGAGGTCGACGAGACCGCCAAGGACGCCGAATAATTCTCGCCACCTTTTCCGCGAGCGCATGGATGCGCCCGTGATGGGGTAAAGTTATAAGCCGGTTATCCGGTTGCTTCGTACGGTGCCAGCCAATGCATAGCATGCGGGCACCGTACGTTTGTCTAGAACCATTATTGGTCCGCAAGAGAAATGGAGATGCGTATGATCGCTAAGTTCGATTCCGCCCTCGTGCCATACGTTATCGAGCAGACGCCGCGCGGCGAGCGCAGCTACGATATCTATTCGCGCCTGCTCAACGACCGCATCATCTTCTTGGGCGAGGAGATCAACTCCGTCAGCGCCAACCTGGTCGTTGCCCAGCTGCTGCATCTTGAGAGCCAGGATGCCGAGAAGGATATCTCGCTCTACATCAATTCGCCCGGTGGCGAGGTCTACTCCGGCCTGGCGATTCTGGACACCATGAACTTCATCAAGCCGCAGGTCTCCACCATTTGCGTCGGTATGGCTGCGTCCATGGCCGCCGTGCTGCTTTCGGCCGGCGCTAAGGGCAAGCGCTTCTGCCTGCCGCACTCCAAGGTCATGATTCACCAGCCCAGCGGCGGTGCCCAGGGTCAGCAGACCGAGATCGAGATCGTGGCCGAGGAGATCAAGAAGACCCGTCGCGAACTCAACCAGATCCTGTCCGACGCATCGGGCCAGCCGATCGAGAAGGTCCAGGCCGATACCGAGCGCGACAATTACCTGACCGCTTCCGAGGCGCTCGATTACGGTCTGATCGACCGTATCGTCACCTCGCGCGATCTCGCCGCGAAGGACGCCTAGGATGGCAGGAAACATGCAGGACAACTTTGACGAGAACGGCAACCCCATCCGCTGCTCCTTCTGCGGAAAAGAGCAGGGTCAGGTCCGTCGTCTCGTAAAGGGTCCGACCAACATCTTTATCTGTGACGAGTGCGTTGCCGCCTGCTCCGAGATCCTTGAGGAGTCGCTTGCTTCGGACTTTATGGACGCTGCCCGCAACGGCAAGCTGCCGGGCTTCCTCAACGACCACGGCCAGGCTGCATCCCAGCCCGCCGTGGACCCCGAGACCGAGGGCTTTGAGCTCGAGGACGACCGTCAGGTCATCACGCACGTGCCGACGCCGCACGAGATCTATGACGAGCTTTCGGCCTATGTTATGGGTCAGGAGGACGCCAAGCGCGCCATGTCGGTGGCCGTGTACAACCACTATCGCCGCGTGATTGAGGGCGGCGCTGCGGTGTCTGCCTTTGATGACGACATGGGCTCGCAGTTCGATGACGATATGGACGAGGTAGAGCTCGCCAAGTCCAACATTTTGCTGCTCGGTCCCACCGGTACCGGTAAGACCCTGCTCGCCCAGACGCTCGCGCGCATCCTCGAGGTGCCGTTTGCGATCGCCGACGCCACCGCGCTTACCGAGGCCGGTTATGTGGGCGAGGACGTGGAGAACATCCTGCTCAAGCTCATCAACGCCGCCGATGGCGATATTGAGCGCGCTCAGGTGGGCATTATCTACGTGGACGAGATTGACAAGATCGCCCGTAAGGCCGAGAACCTCTCCATTACCCGCGATGTTTCGGGCGAGGGCGTTCAGCAGGCACTGCTTAAGATTCTTGAGGGCACGGTGGCAAGCGTTCCGCCCACCGGCGGCCGCAAGCATCCCCAGCAGGAGCTGCTGCAGATCGATACGACCAACATCCTGTTCATCTGCGGTGGTGCCTTTGTGGGTCTGGACAAGATCATTGCCGATCGCGTGGGCAACAAGGGCGTGGGCTTCAACTCTGAGATCGCCGGCCCCACCTCGGTCGACGAGAACGACCTGCTGCGTCAGGTGCTCCCGCAGGACCTCAACGCCTTTGGCATGATCCCCGAGTTCGTGGGCCGCACACCCGTCGTCACCCAGACGCAGGCGCTGGACGAGGACGATCTGGTGTCGATTCTGACCGAGCCCAAGAACGCTGTGGTGCGTCAGTACCGCAAGATGTTCCAGCTCGAGGACGTTGAGCTTGAGTTTGAGGATGCCGCCCTGCACGAGATCGCCCGCATGGCGCTCGCTCGCAAGACCGGCGCCCGCGGCCTGCGCTCCATCTGCGAGGACGTGCTGCAGCAGACGATGTTCGACCTCCCCAGCGAGGAGGGTGTTTCCAAGGTCATCGTGACTGAAGCTTCCGTAAAGGGCGAAGAGCAGCCCCAACGCATCTACGGTTAAATAGCTTGAATCCATGCCCCGCGGCAACCACCGCGGGGCCTGCCATTTAGGGACAGGTTTATTTTGGTCGGTTTTATATGGGCAAATGTCGTTTCCCCTGATAAAACCTACCAAAATAAACCTGTCCCTTTTCGGCAGGTATGCCTGTGCTATTCTGTGAGATTGTCAAGTTAGTACCTTCAGACTGAAGTAATCGATACCTAAGGCGTGTCCGCCTGCTTGGTTTTCGTAGATTCCGCACGAGCCGAAGAGCACTTAATGTGCTCTTCGCGCGAGTCAGGACCTGACCGAGCGAAAACCAAGCAGGCGGACACGCCGACGGGCAAGGGAGAAATATATGGAAGAAATGCCCAAGAACTACGATCCGTCGACCAACGAGCCGGCGATCCTGCAGAAGTGGCTCGACGGCGGCTACTACAAGCGCCGCGAGGGCGTGGGCGACTGCACCGTCACCATTCCGCCTCCCAACGTGACCGGCAAGCTCCACATGGGCCACGCTACCGACGACTCCATCCAGGACGCCATCATCCGTATGGCCCGCATGCGCGGCAAGTCCACGCGTTGGGTGCTCGGCACCGATCACGCCGGTATCGCCACGCAGACCAAGGTCGACAAGAAGCTCAAGAGCGAGGGCATCAGCCGCCTGGAGATCGGTCGCGACAAGTTTGTCGAGGCTTGCTGGGATTGGACCCACGAGTACGGCGGCATCATCGTCGAGCAGATCAAGCGCATGGGCTGCTCCGTCGACTTCGATAACGAGCGCTTTACCATGGACGAGGACTACGCGCAGGCCGTGCGCAAGGTCTTCTGCGACTGGTACCACGACGGTCTGATCTACCGCGGCAAGCGCATCGTCAACTGGTGCCCCAACTGCACCACCGCCATCTCGGACGACGAGGCCGAGTACAAGGACGAGAAGGGCCACCTGTGGCACCTGCGCTACCCGCTGACCGAGCCGGTCAACGGCCAGGACTACATCGTCGTCGCCACCACGCGCCCCGAGACCATGCTCGGAGACACGGGCGTCGCCGTCTCCCCGAAGGACCCCGAGAAGGCCGCTTTTGTGGGTAAGACTGTTAAGCTCCCCATCGTTAACCGCGAGATCCCAATCTTTGAGGATTGGCATGTCGACGCCAACTTTGGCTCCGGCTTTGTCAAGGTCACCCCGGCCCACGACCCCAACGATTACGCCATGGGTCAGGCCCACAACCTGCCGCAGATCAATATCTTCGATGAGCACGCGGTGGTTGTCGAGGGTTACGGCGAGTTTACCGGCATGAACCGCGACGAGTGCCGCGAGGCCGTCATCAAGTGGTTCGAGGAGCACGACCTGCTCGATCACGTCGAGGACCTCGATCACTCCGTCATGCACTGTTACCGTTGCGACGCCGCGCTTGAGCCGTGGCTGTCTGAGCAGTGGTTCGTCGCCGTCGACAAACTCAAAGGGCCGGCGCTCGACGCCGTCAACTCCGGCAAGGTCACCTTCCACCCCGCGCGCTGGACGCAGACCTACACGACCTGGATGGAGAACCTCAAGGACTGGTGCATCAGCCGCCAGCTGTGGTGGGGCCACCGCATCCCCGTGTTCTACTGCGAGGACTGCGGCTGGGAGGACGCCCTGACCGAGGACACCGATGTGTGCCCCAAGTGCGGCGGTCATCACGTGCATCAGGACGAGAACGTGCTGGACACCTGGTTCAGCTCGCAGCTGTGGACCTTCGCCACGCAGGGCTGGCCGCAAAAGCCGGAGCTGCTCGAGGGACATCACCCCACGACCGCGCTCGTCACCGCGCGCGACATCATTGCGCTGTGGGTCGCCCGCATGGTCATGAGCTCGCTGTACTTCCTGGACGAGGTGCCGTTTAAGGATGTCGTCATCTACCCGACGATTCTTGCCAAGGACGGCAGCCGCATGTCCAAGTCCAAGGGCAACGGCGTTGACCCCATGGACCTCATTGGCATGTACGGTGCCGACGCCATGCGCTATAACCTGCTCACGCTGTGCACCAACAACCAGGACGTCAAGTTCGACGCGAACATCGACAAGAAGACCAAGAAGCTCATCGACAGCCCGCGTACCGAGCAGGCCAAGTCGTTTGTGACCAAGATCTGGAACGCCAGCCGCTTCCTGCTCATGAACATGGAGGGCTACACGCCCGGCGAGCCCGTCGTGGAGACGCCGGCCGACGCCTGGATGTTCAGCCGTCTGGCAAAGGCCGTGAAGATGGTCACCGAGGGTATTGAGAACTACACCTTTGGCGACATGGCCCGCGGCGTGCAGCAGTTCTTCTGGAACGAGGTCTGCGACTGGTACGTCGAGGTCACCAAGGCCCGCTTGAAGGGCGAGGACCGTCTGCAAGCTCAGCGCAACCTGATCTTTGTGCTCGACACCTCCATTCGCCTGATGCACCCGCTTATGCCGTTTGTCACCGAGGAGATCTGGGACAACATGCCGGCGAGCGTGCTCGACCTGGACGCCGAGGGCAACGTGGACCGCGCCGAGGCGCTCATGATCGCCAAGTGGCCGGAGCCTGCCGACTACGCTAAGTATGTCGATGAGCCTGCCGAGCGCGCGTTTGAGCTGTGCCGTACCGTCGTTTCCGCCGCCCGCGCCACGCGTTCGCGTTATCGCCTGAGCCCCAAGGCCGAGCTCGACGTGGTCGTGCGCGCCGGTGCCGAGGACATCGAGAAGCTCGAGAGCCTGCGCTCGACCATTGAGCCGCTGGCCAACACCGCTTCGCTGGTCATGGGTACCGACGTCGAGAAGCCGGCTGCGAGCATTGCCGTGGTCGACAGCGGCGTCGAGGTTTTTGTGGTGCTCGAGGGCAAGGTTGATCTTTCGGCCGAGAAGGCGCGCCTGGAGAAGGAGATCGCCGCGGCTCAGAAGGAGCTTGCCGGCTGCGAGAAGACCCTTGCCAACGAGGGCTTTGTGGCCAAGGCCGCGCCCGCGGTGGTCCAGAAGAAGAGGGACCGTGCAGCTGAGCTCAAGGAGATCCTGGCGGCGCTGACTGCTCAGGTTGCTGACTTCTCGTAGGCGGTACTGGGGGACGCGGTTTGGGGCATTGCTCGCTACTGCGGACAGTCCTGCTCGCACGAAGGCCACATTAAGTGGCCTTCGGCTCGTGCGGAACTTGTATCGAGCAAAGCCCCAAACCGCTCCCATGGCGGTTACGTGGTTGTTTGCAACTGGTAGGTTAGGGCCACTGGGTTGTGGCCTTGATCTTGCTGCAAACGGGTAGAGGCTGATATTGTCAACGCGAGGGGCTCATTCTTTTTGGTGGGCCTCTTTTTCTGTTATGGGGGACTTTGGGTTATGGCTAAGCGTTCTGGGTCGTATGTCGTTCCTTTCTCGTTTGAGCTGCTTTCGTTTGATGAGGCTGTGGGACTTGCTGCTGATACAGGGCGGATTTCTGGGGATGCTGGGCCTCTGCTTGAGACGGTTGTCGATATGCTCGATGAGCTGGGGCGTCCGGATGAGTATTTCGATTGCATTCAGGTTGCCGGTACCAATGGCAAGACTTCGACTACGCGTTTTTCGGCTGCTATCCTTCACGGCGAGGGGCTCAAGACCGCGCTATATACGTCGCCGCAGCTTGTTCGCTATCCCGAGCGCATGGAGGTCGATGGACGCGTTGTGAGCGACGAGGCGTTTGCCCGTGGTGTTTCTGCCGCTGTTGAGGCGGGGCATCGCGTGAATGCGCGCCGTGTGGCGGCGGGGGAGCGCGCCTGTTCCATCACGCCGTTTGACTTGCTGACGGCTGCCGCACTTGTGGTGTTTGCCGAGGCTTGCGTGGACGTGGCCGTGCTTGAGGTCGGCATGGGCGGACGTTGGGATGCCACGAGTGCGACCGATCCCGTCGCCGTTGCCATTACGGGCATTGGGCTCGATCACACACGCATTCTGGGCGATACGCTCGAGGCCATTGCGGGGGAGAAGGCTGCGGTCATTAAACCCGGGCGCTTGGTTGTTTTGGGCGAGGGCACGCACGAGGCGAGCGTTCAGCGCGTGATGGATGCCCGTTGCCGCGAGTGCGGCATCGTGCCGCTCGTGGTGAGCCACGCCACGACTAAGGTGCCGGCGCATGTGGGCGACACGGTTGAGTTTAGCTGCACCACGCCGCGTGCGATCTATACGTCGAGCATGGTCAAGCCGGCCTATCAGCCGCAGAATGCCGCGTGTGCGATTATGCTGTGCGAGGGGTATCTGGGTCGCGAGCTCGATCATGACAAGCTCGATGCGTCGCTTATGGGCTGCCCCACGCCGGGCCGATTTGATGTGCTGGGAACCGATCCGCTCAAGTTGATCGATGCCTGTCATAACCCCCAGAGCTGCGAGAACTTTGTGAGCGCGCTGGACGAGATCGATCCGTGCGTGGAGAATCGCCCCACGCTGGTGTGCGCCGCGCTGGCAGACAAGGACGTGGCGGGCATCGTCGACGTGCTGATTCCGGCCTTCCCGCGCGTGGTCGTGACCCAGACCGATTCCGATCGCGCCCTGCCGGCAGAGGAGCTCGCTGCCTTGGTGGACGCTGACAAGCTGGCGGGCGTGTACCCCAGCGTGTCCGAGGCCCTCGCGGCTTTCGATGCCGCAGACGAGCCTTTCGTAGCCGCCGGCACCATCACCCTAGCCGGCGAAGTAGCCGGCCTGCTGCGCTAACCCATCCCCTCAGCAGTTGCGGTGAAATACGGACTGTTTTACAAGCCAGAGGCCTCAAACAGTCCGTATATCACCGCAACTCAAAAGCCCCGTCCCAAATTAGCTGCGCTTGGGTGCCCGTTTACGAAACCATTTATGCCGCTTAACCTGTAGCATATTGCAAACCTCCATCGGCGAAGGATACGCTCAACTTAACTTGCCAATCGGACCAGTGCTGTTTGGTCCGTTGAGCGTGTCGGGAGGAAACATGAACAGAAGGCATGTCAACACGGCCATTACCGCGGGTTTGGCTCTGACGATGACGGTCGGCTCGGTGCCGCCGCAGGCGTTCGCCGAGATGATGCAGGGTGATACCGCCCAAGTCGTTGCCGAGCAAAGCGATGCGACGGGTGCGGCTGCAGCATCCGAGGGCGCCAGCCAGACAACATCGCAAGACCAGAGTGAAGACAACATTGCCTCTTTTGCCAACCTCAACGAGCTACATGTTGCCGAGGGTTCCGACGCCACGTTGCCTCAGACCGTGACGGCAACCTACGAGAGCGGTACCACCAAGCAAGAAAACGTCACCTGGAAGTTAAACGGTGCCGATGCCCCGACAACTCTCGCACAACTGCCCGCCGGCTCGTATGAGTTTGAAGGTGCCGTCGCTGGCACCACGCAGACGGTTAAGCAGCGCGTGATTATCGAGGCTGCGGCGGCTGATCTGGCCGCGGTAGATCCGGCGGCAGTAAACACCTCCAATGTCACCGCGATGAGCAACGAAAGCGGAATCACGGTCGAGTCGATCGATGCCAACCCAATTCTAGAAAAATACGTCGGCGCCGATTACTACGGCCAGATCCAATCTTCGAGCGTTAAGGTAAAGCTGTCGGATGGCACCGAGACCTCGGCTTATGTTAATTGGGACGAAAAGTCGCAGGCGGCATTTGATACGGCGACGGAGGAATCCGAAATTCCCATCACCGGTCAGATTACCGGCGTTAGCGTGAATAGCAATTGGATCACGCTCGCGGAGCCGTACGAAGTGAGCGGCGTGCTTAAGGTATACGTTCCTCGCTCAACCAGCAATGGCTCATGGATATGGACCGCGGCAGGTATTGCTCCCGCGGTTCCGTCTAGCATGTCGGTCGATTATTCAAATGGACAATCTTATACGTGCCCGGTTGAGTGGAATGAAATCTCGGCAGATCAGTACCAGACGATATGAGCAGGACATAAAAACATTGAGAGCCCCTGCTGCATGAAAGACCGCGGATTAGGCCGACAATGGTGAGTGTCTAATTCAGCCGCGGCG
>JAGZDZ010000010.1:0-65687 GCA_018368535.1 Collinsella sp.
GGATCCGCGCCGGCTTCGCCCGCCTGCCGGCGTGCTCGCCCGCTCGCTAAAAACGCTTCGCGTTTTCTTTACGCTCGCGCCTCGACCGAGGTTCGAATCCATGCGGTGTTGCCATAAAAGAAAAGCCCCCGTTGCCGGAGGCTTCAAGTTCAATTGGTGCGGCGTATAGGATTCGAACCTATGACGTTCTGATTCGTAGTCAGACCCTCTATCCAGCTGAGGTAACGCCGCAGCGCAAGACATATAAAACCACTTTAGTTAGTTGGAGTCAAGCACAATCTCAAACTTTTTTCGAGAATATGCTCCTCACGCAGCTCCGCATGCGCCAACATCCCCAATGCGATCAATCGGTTTTTCAACCACATCGAACCCGGCACCGAGTTCCCTCAAAAGCGAACGCACCCGCTGGGCGCAGTCATAATCGGCAAACGAGATGCTCAGCATGCGCGCTACCTGGTTAGAAGTCCCAACTCCATAGAACTGCTCAAGCGCCACAAGCCCCTCGTGCGTCACAAAGGTCTCAACTACATGCAGCGACTCCTCAAAGCACCATTGGGTTAACGGACCCTCGCTCGTCTGCCGCACCACCAAACCACCCATACCCGATGGCTCACACGTAACTAGTAGGTGCTCCCCACCTTCATCGCTCTCAAACAAAACCACCCGATCATCAAACAGCTCCATCGCGTCCCCTTTCTCTCGCTCTTATTTAGCAAAAGCATAACAGGTAGATAGCTGTATACAGAACAGTTGTTCGTGTGTTTTCTATTGAGCTGTCCGCACGGCATGGTATGGACCTGCGCACGAAATAGGGCGCCCCCGAAGGAGCGCCCTTGCATATCCCCTATGCAGCTAGCTTACGCGACCGGCTCGATCTTCTCGAGGCCGCCCATGTAGGGACGCAGAACCTCGGGGATCGTGATGGTGCCGTCGGCGTTCTGGTAGTTCTCCAGAATGGCAGCCATGGTACGACCAGCCGGCAGGCCGGAACCGTTAAGGGTGTGCAGGTAGCGCGAACCCTTGAAGTTCTCGGGGTCGCGATACTTGATGTTGGCGCGGCGGGCCTGGAAGTCGCCGCAGTTGGAGCAGGAGCTGATCTCCTTGTAGGCGTTGTAGCTCGGCAGCCAGACCTCGACGTCGTAGGTCTGACGGGCAGAGAAGCCCAAGTCGCCGGTGCACAGGCTAATCACGCGATACGGAAGGCCCAGCTGCTGCAGCAGGTACTCGGCCTCGGCGGTCATGCTCTCGAGCTCCTCGTCGGACTCCTCCGGCTTAGCGAACTTGACCATCTCGACCTTGTCGAACTCGTGCTGACGGATGATGCCGCGGGTGTCGCGACCGGCGGAACCGGCCTCCTCGCGGAAGCAGGGGGTGAAGGCGGTGTAGCGGCGCGGCAGGGTGTCGGCGTCGAGGACCTCGCCGGCGTGCAGGTTGGTGAGCACGACCTCGGCGGTGGGGATCAGGAAGTTGTCGCCCGAGACGTGGTAGGCGTCGTCCTCGAACTTGGGCAGCTGACCCGTGCCAAACATGGTCTGACGCTTGACGACGATAGGCGGCCACCACTCCTTGAAGCCACGGCTGGTGTGCGTATCGAGGAAGAAGTTGATGAGGGCGCGCTCCAGGCGGGCGCCAGCGCCACCGAGAACGGTGAAGCGGCTGCCGGAGAGCTTGTTGCCACGCTCGAAGTCGAGGATGTCCAGATCGGTGCCCAGATCCCAGTGCGGCTTAAAGTCGAAGTCGAACTCGCGCGGGGTGCCCCAACGACGGCGCTCAATATTCTCGTCCTCGTCCTTGCCGTACGGCGTGGCCTCGCAAGGAATGTTGGGCAGGTGAGCCATGAAGTCGTACTGCTCCTGCTCGAGAGCAGTACGGCGCTCGGCCAGACCGTCAATCTTCTCGTTGACGGCGCGCACGGCCTCCTTGGCGGCCTCGGCCTCGTCCTTCTTGCCCTCCTTCATCAGGGCGCCGATCTTCTTGGACTCGGCATTGCGCGTAGCCTGGAGCTCCTCGACCTCGGTGATGACGGCACGGCGCTCGTCGTCGAGCTCAAAGAACTTCTCGCGATCCCAAGACGTCTGGCGGTTAGCCATGGCGACATCGATGGCATCAGGGTTCTCGCGAACAAACTTGATATCAAGCATTAGATCCTCCGGCGATATACATTCCATTTAGGTTGCAACCTTGTACATGTATGGGCAAGTATATACTTATGAGCGTTTACGACCCAACTCAACTACGCAAGAAGGCACCCAATGGACGCAGTTTTTTCCTTTTTGTTTGGCACCCGCACCGGTTTTGCCATCCTTTTCGCCGGCGGCATCCTGTTATTTGCGATTCTTGCCTTTGTAATGGAGAAGCGCACCCATAAGATGTACGTCGACCGCGGGCCCAAGTCCGAGGATGAGGAAGACAGCTTCTGGGACTAACCTGCCAAAAAGGGACAGGTTTATTTTGGTCGGTTTTATCTGGGCAAATGCAAGCGCCCCGCAACTGGAATTGAGCCAGTTGCGGGGCGCTTTTCGTACATGTGACAAAACCGCAGGAAAACCTGCCAAAATAAACCTGTCTTTTTTGGTCGGTTTTATTGGAGAGTTGCGTCGATGGCCTTGACCAGGGCGCTGCGCATGCCGGCATCCTCGAGCGCGATGACGCCCTTGATGGTGGCACCGCCGGGCGAGCATACGGCATCCTTCATCGCCGCAGGATGCTGGCCAGTTGCAAGCTGCAGCTTTGCCGTACCCAACACCATCTGGCTCACAATGCGATAGGCATCGGCACGCGGGATACCGTGCTTGACCGCTGCATCGCCCAGGGCCTCGATTGCCATGGCGACAAATGCCGGAGCGCAACCACCCACCGTGCCGCCCACAAACAGTAGGCTCGTATCGAGCTCGACCACCGCACCGAGCTTGCCAAGCAGATCAAGCACCACTGCGCTCTGCTCATCACTAAGCGTGGAAGCCTTCTCGCAAGCGATGACGCCCTCGCCCACCGAAACCGGCGTGTTGGGCACCGTCGAGATATGCGCGACGCCCGGCAGGACCTGCTCCCACTTGGCACTGTCCCAGGTCCAGGCAACCGACAGAACGACCTTTTTGGCAAGAGCATCCTTGAGCGGGGCGAATACCTTCTCGATCATGTACGGTTTGACCGCAGCGACCACGATATCGGATGCGGCGACAACCTCGGCGGCATCGTGGCAGGCGACCATGCCGCGTGCCTCGCAGCGCTCAACCAGTACGTCGTAGCGACCCGCGCAGGCGCACATGTCGCTCGCAGCTACACCAGCAGCGATCCAGCCATCGGCCATAGCGCTCGCCATATTGCCAAAACCGACAAACCCAATCTTCATATCTCATAGTCCTCTCAGACACGCTCTTCAAAACGAAAGCTATTGTCCCACGCCATTGTTTCGTATTGCCGACCTATTTGTGATACGGCTCGCCACGACTGATCTTGCAGGCACGGTAAATCTGCTCTAGCAGCACCACACGCGCCAGGTTATGCGGCAAGGTAATGCGTCCAAAGCTGAGCATCTCGTCGGCGCGGGCGCGCACGTCATCGCTCACGCCGTCCGATCCGCCGATTACAAAGGCGATGTCGCTGCTGCCTCGCAGCATAAGATCGTCGAGCCGCGCCGAGAGCTCCTCACTCGAACGCTCCTTGCCCTCGATAGCCAGCAGGATCACATGCGCCCGAGACGGCAATGCAGCAAGAATTGCCGCCCCCTCCTTGTCGCGCGCGGCATCCACGCCGCCCGCCTTAGCCGGGTCGATATCGGCCACCTCGCGGATATCAACCTTGGCATAGGCACCTAGGCGCTTGGTGTACTCAGCGCACGCGTCCTTCCAAAAGCGCTCCTTGAGCTTGCCAACACAAACGACGGTGTATTTCACGCGTGCCTACTCCTTTGACTCGTTCTGAACCTTACCGGCAGCCAGCATCTGCTCGAACATAGAGGCCGACTGCGAAAAGTCGCTCGGCAGCACGACCGTCGAGGTTTTACCCGTGCGAGCGAACTCAGTCATCATCTCGGACCACTGCGTAAACATGAACAGTTGGTTGGCCTCGTCATTGCCGACACCCGTCTCCTGGATGATCTCGAGCGAATCTTTGATACCCAGTGCAATGGCCTTGCGCTGGTTGGCGATGCCCTCGCCCGCCTTTTCCATAGCCTCGGCCTCGGCGGTCGCCTCGGTGACGCGCTTGATGCGGTCGGCCTCGGCGAGCTCCTGCGCGGCAGCGCGCTTGCGCTGGGCGGCGTTGATGTCGTTCATGGAGTTCTCGACCTCGGTCGGCAGTGCGATTTTGGTGATGAGCGTCGACACGAGGGTGAAGCCGTAGGCGGCCATCTGCTCGGAAACGGTAGCGTTGACATCCTTGGCGATGTCATCCTTCTTGGCAAAGACCTCATCGAGTGTGTAGACGGGAATCGAAGAGCGCAGGGCGTCGGTGATGAAGTCACGCATC
Organism: Collinsella sp.; assembly: GCA_018368535.1. GTDB lineage: Bacteria > Actinomycetota > Coriobacteriia > Coriobacteriales > Coriobacteriaceae > Collinsella. The sequence continues at coordinate 4,471 of JAGZDZ010000010.1, forward strand.
TGGTCGACGGGCTCCTGCAGCATGTAGTAGCTCTTGTAGATACCCGAATCTGCCGGGCCGGCGCCCATGTCATAGCTCACGTGGTACTGAGCAGAGACCTCAAGGCCGATGGTCACGTTGTCCTGGGTCTTAACGTCGATGCCAAAACCGTTTTTCATGGTGCGCAGACTCACCGTGGCGGCCTTGCGGTCGATCACGGGCACCTTCATGTGGAAGCCCGCGTTGACGATGCGGTTAAACTTGCCCAGACGCTCGATGATCACGGCATGCTGTTGTTCAACGACATAGCAGGCGTTGGGAAGCAGCAGCAACAAAATGATGATGGGAAGCAGAAGGCTCGTAAGGGCGGCAATGATACCGGACAACAGCATGGTCTCTCCTCTGATAGGCACACGTTGGCACTAGGATACCCGCACGAAGCAGCAACGTGACATCAACAAGAGGCCCATAACAAAAAAGCTCCCATTGCTGGGAGCTCTTTCAATCAATGGTGCGGGCGAAAGGACGTCCGCGTATCCGCTTCGCGGATCCGCACCGGCTTCGGCCGCCTGCCGGCGTCCTCGCCAGCTCGCTAAAAACGCTCCGCGTTTTCTTTACGCTCGCTCCTTCGCAGGTTCAAGTCCCCGCGATGGGCCCATAACAAAAAAGCTCCCATTGCTGGGAGCTCTTTCATTTAATGGTGCGGGCGAAAGGACTTGAACCTTCATGGGGTTGCCCCCATACGGACCTGAACCGTACGCGTCTGCCAATTCCGCCACGCCCGCGTGCAGGAATTAGAATAACGGAGCGCCATCGCGAACGCAAGAACTATTTTTGAAAAAGTTTACAGGCATTTTCCCAAGCTGCTCGCGCGATTGCCTCAGCATCCTCGCCGGTACGATCGACACGGTCGTTGACCAGCGTGTTTGCCGTAATGGAGATCATTGCGGGCTCGCATTCAAGACCGCGGATGGGCTCTGGAGCCATATACGGGCAATCCGTCTCGAACAAAATTCGATCGAGTGGGGTTGCCGCAAATGCCTCGCGCACGTCGTCGTTGCGCTTAAAGGTGGCCGCACCACCATAGGCGATATAGCAGCCCAGCTCCACAAAGCGCTCCATCGTGGCGCGGTCCTCGCCAAAACAGTGCAGCACACAACCGGCCTGGGGCACGCCCACCTCACGAAGCACGCTGTACGCATCAACGTGCGAGGTGCGCTCCCCATCCGAGTCCTCGTGACGCAGGTGCAGCTCCACCGGCACATTGCGGCGCACGGCAAGCTCGAGCTGGCGCGCCATGCAATCAATCTGCACGTTATGGGGTGCCGGCGCGATATCGTCGTCATAGTCCATGTGGTAGTCCAGGCCGATTTCGCCAATACCGGCGCATAAGGGGTCATCAAGTGCCGCAACGACCTGTGCGTGAACGTCGTCGGTATAGTCCGGCGCGCCATACGGATGCACGCCGGCAAGATACTTGATCTGCGGGATATCCTGCATCGGCAGAATTTCGCGCACGAGCCAGTCGCTATAGTCTGTCACGCTGCGCTTGTCGGCGATGGGGTCGAGCATCGTCACCAACAGGTCGACGCCCGCGGCTTTGGCGCGCACGAGCGTCTCGGGCACTTCTTTGCCCCAAAACGAAAGCAGATGCGCATGCGTGTCGGCAAGCGGTGCCAAGGGCACGGGGCAGGCGACCGTCTTCTTTTTCTTGGTAAACGTCACGCGTTCGACATTAAGCATCATGGATTAGCTCCTGGGCCAGGCGGACAAAGTCGGCAACATCAAGCGTTTCGGCGCGCGTGGTGGATGCGATACCGCAAGCCTCAAAGGCGGCATCGAGCACGTCCTTGGCAAAGCCGTTGGCGCTCATGGAATTGCGGATGGTCTTGCGACGCTGAGCAAATGCAGTATCAATCACGTGGGCCACAAATTCGCAATCGAGTCCTTCGGGCACCACTCCGTCAACACGGTCGATACGCACGACGGCCGAGTCCACGTGCGGCGCCGGCATAAAGCAACGCGGCGGGACCTCAAAGCGACCCGTAACCTGCGCATACAGGCCGAGCTTTGCCGTATAGCCACCATAGGTCTTGTTACCCGGCACTGCGGCAATGCGATCGGCAACCTCCTTTTGAACCATGACGACGGCACGCTTGAGCGCGGGCATCGTCTGGAAAAATTGCAAAATGATCGTCGCCGCCACGTTATAGGGCAAGTTCGCGACAAATACCGTGGGCTCGCCGCCGGCAGCCTGCTCAATCTGCTCCGGGCCCACCTTAAGCGCGTCGCCCATGATAAAGCGGAAGTTGGCATAGTCGGCGGCGTGAGCATCGAGCACCGGCTCGAGCTCGGGATCGGCCTCGATCGACGTGACGCACGCCGCCTCCTGCAACAGCGCAAGCGTGAGCGTACCAACGCCCGGACCAACCTCGAGCACGCGCTCATCGCCTGCAAGCTCGGCAAGCTCGCAGATACGCTCGATCACATGATTGTCGATTAGAAAGTTCTGGCCCAGGCGATGCTTGGTCGCAAGGCCAAACTCCTCTAGCAGCTCCCTGGTGGCCGTGGGGTTTGCCAAAGGCGAAGTTGTCATGGTTGCCTCCTTAGCATGATGGCGGCGTCTTGAAACAAAAGGGCATGGACCGTGGTGGCCATGCCCTTACAGCTAAACAGCAAATTGCCGATATGGCGCTCGCGCGGTCTCTACGCCAGACGCGGGAACAGCGGATCGCCCTTCTCGACGGGCTGACCGCCGGCAAGCAGGCCCCAAGCGCAAATGCCCTTGAGGTCGTCGCTCGCGGCCTCGTCCTCGCAGGACAGGCGGCGCAGGGCCTCGGCAGAAGTCTGGGGCATGAGCGGCATCAGCAGGTGGGCGGCGATGCGGATGGCCTCGAGCAGGTTGTAGATCACAAATGCCAGCTCGTCAGCCTTGGCCTCGTCCTTGGCGAGCGCCCAGGGCTCGGAGTCCTCGATGTAGTGGTTGGCGGCGTGAATGAGCTCCATGACCTCGTCCTTGGCTCCGCCGTAATCGAGCACGTCCATCTTGGCCATGTAGCGCTCGACCAGACCATCGGCGATCTTTGCCAGCGGGTTGTCGAACGCATCGAACGATGCGGGCTTGACGGGCGCGCAACCGTCAAAGTACTTGCCGCTCATGTTGAGCGAACGCGAGATGAGGTTGCCCCAGCTGTTGGCCAGGTCGGCGTTGTAGACCTGCTCCATGCGATCGAAGCTGATGGCACCGTCGGTGCCGGGGACGACGTCGGTCATGAAGTAGTAGCGATAGCCCTCGACGCCCAGCATGTCGATAACGTCCTGCGGAGCGATGGCGTTGCCGCGGCTCTTGGACATCTTCTCGGCCTTGCCGGTCTCGGCATTACGCACGGTCAGGAAGCCGTGGGCAAAGACGTGCTCGGGCAGGGCCTCGCCGATGGCCATGAGCATGGCGGGCCAAATGACGCAGTGGAAGCGGATGATGTCCTTACCCACGATGTGGAACTGCGCGGGCCAGCGATAGGCCAGCTCGGCACGCGCCTCGTCGGTGTCGACACCGTAGCCGACGGCCGTCATATAGTTGAGCAGCGCATCGAACCACACGTAGGTCACGTGACCCTCGTCAAACGGGACCTGAATGCCCCAGTCAAAGCTCGTGCGGCTCACGGAAAGGTCGTTAAGGCCGCCCTCGACAAAGCTGCGAACCTCGTTCATGCGGAACGCAGGCTCGACAAAGTCGGGGTGCTCGTCATAGAGCTTGAGCAGCTTGTCCTGGAAGGCGGAAAGCTTAAAGAAGTAGGACTCCTCCTGCACGCGCTCAAGCGGACGGTGGCAGTCGGGGCACAGGTGCTGGCCGACGCTGCCGTACTCCTCGTCGCCCTTCTGGACCTGTGTATCGGTGAAGTAGGTCTCGTCAGGCACGCAATACCAGCCGTCGTAGCTGCCCTTATACAGGTAACCGGACTCCTTCATGCGCTCCCACAGGTACTGCACGGCATGATGCTGGCGCGGCTCGGTGGTGCGGATGAAGTCGTCGTTGGAAATCTCGAGCTTGCTCCAAAGCTCTTTGAAGTGCGGAGCCTGGCTGTCGGTCCACTCCTGCGGCGTCATGCCATGCTTGGCTGCGGCCTCGGCGACCTTCTCGCCGTGCTCGTCCATGCCGGTCAGGAACTTGACGTTATAGCCGGCGGAGCGACGATAGCGAGCCTGAACATCGGCGATGATGGTGGAATAAGCCGTGCCCAGGTGCGGATCGGCGTTGACGTAGTAGATGGGCGTCGTGATAAAGAACGAAGGCTTGCTTTGATCCATGGGGTTTGTCCTCCAGAAAAACGTTGCATACAGGGGATGATTCTAGCGCAAGGGCTGGATATCCTCCATCTATTGCATATCGAGCACCATGGCATAGACATCGCGCTTGCGGCGCGAATACTTCTGAGACAGGCGCTTGGCCACCGCAGACGCGGGCTCCCCCTCCTCGAGCGCGGCGCGGATATCCTCGCGCAGGGCCTCGTCGGGATCCGCTGCCGCGGCGCCAACCGGCACGATACCGGCCTCCTCGTCCTCGCTCGGCGGCGCGATGACCAGCGCAATCTCGCCCTTCACCTCGCCGCGAGCACGCAGCTCCTCGGCGAGCTGGGCGGCGGGCCCGCGCAAGACCTCCTCGTGCAGCTTGGTGAGTTCGCGGCAGACGGCAACCTCACGCTGGGGAAAAACCTCTGCCACAGCCTCGAGCGTCGCCACGATGCGATGTGGAGACTCGTAGAAGATGAGTGCGCCGGGAACCACGGCAAGGCGCTGCAAACGGCGCACGCGGTCGCCGTGCTTTCGACCCAAAAAGCCCTCGAAGAAAAAATGTTCGCAGGGAATGCCGGACGAAACGAGCGCCGTGACGCAAGCAGAGGGCCCGGGAACAACTTCGACGGGCACATCGGCCTCACGCGCCGCCTCGACCAGCGCCTGGCCGGGATCGGACACGCTCGGCATGCCGGCGTCCGAGGCAAAGGCGAGGGTCTCCCCCGCCAGCAGACGGTCGACCAGGCCGGTGGCGCGGCTGGCGATCACATTCTCGTCGCAACGGACAAGCGGCTTGGAAATGCCCAGGTGCATCAGCAGCTTTGACGTCACGCGCGTGTCTTCGCAGCAGATGACATCGGCAGCGGCAAAGGCCTCGCCAACGCGCGGGGACAGGTCGCCCAGGTTGCCGATGGGCGTGCCGACCACATAGAGTTTGCCCGTATGGGCGCTGTTTTGCGTCATATCAACCTATTCAATCATGCCGCGCTCGAGCGTACCGAGCGCCGCGCGGGCGTCCCATGCCGCAATGCGCTTCTCGGTCTTCCACGTTTGGAAGAACCAACCGGCAGCCGGCGCAAACGAAGCCAGCTGGTTGGCGATAAACACGCGCTCGTAGGCATTGCGGCCCTCGGGCGTAACCGACGAGTTGGCAAAGATCGCCGCGCCCGACCATTCGCCCACCAGCACGGGGAACCCAGTCGAAATCGCTTCTTTAAGCTCGCGCTTGTTACGCGAAATCGCCGTCGTCAGCCCGCGGGGGCTCGTGATGTCGAGCGCATGCTCGTCGCGGTAATGGTACAGGTGAAGGTCCATGTAGACGTTCTTGTACTTGGCGCCGCGCATAAAATGCTTCCACTCGCTGGGATGCCCCGACGACGAGAAAACGACGATCTTATCCTCGGGCATATACGAACGGACGAGCTCGTAAGCATCGCGATAGAAATTGCGCAGGTAGTGAGCAGGAATGCCATCCGTCATGGTGAAGAGGCTCTTACGGACACTCATCTGCGGCGTATCCAGCAGCTCAATGCCCAGCAGGCTCTCGGCCTCGCCGTAACGCTCGGCCAAGCGCTCGAGCACGTCAAGTGCGACATGGCGGCCGTTAGTGGACGAATGCCACTCGGCAACAGCCTCCGGCGTGGCGGGCGAATCGTTGGAATCGCCCTGGCCACCGGGCACAGTCGCCAGGTCAAGCAGCACGCGAATGTTGTACTTGGCAGCCCACTCAATCGCGCGGTCGATGTAATCGACAACCGAGATGTAGGAGGCATCGGACTCCTGTGAGCCAAAGGCATACCAAGGCACCGGCAGGCGCACGGCGTTGAGGCCGATCTGCGCCATGCGACGGAAATCATCCTCGCTCACAAACGTCTCGTAATGACGGCGCATGCGCTCGTTATAGGCGGCGGTGCCCATGGCCTCCTGCAGCTCGGCTGCGTTGGATGCACCGGTCGCCGCATACAGCGACGGGGTCACCCAAGGCTCGGGAATAAACCAGCCAGAGAGATTAACGCCGAGTATCCTCTCCATCACTGCCCCCTTCGGATCGTGCAGGTCGAACCCGCATCGTATTACGTAGGATAAGTATCGTTTTGAGTATACCCGCGTGTGCGGACAGGCGACCGAACGGTCTGTAAAGTGACGCAAAAGCGGGAGGAATGTCTGGGAGCAGACGAGCTCGGGATGGTGCGACGAAGTGCGTACGCACGCCGAAGGCAGGCGCCGGAAAGCGCATCCCGTTTTTCGCAAAAGACTGGGATGCATTTTCCGTTCGAGGCCTCAACCGGAAAATGCATCCCGTTCTGTGCGCGGGATCTGGGACGCAGTTTCCGCCAAAGACCGCAAAAGGAAAGCACATCCCATTCTGACGTCGGATTCCGGGTCGCGCTTTCCCAAGCGGCCTTAAAGCGGAAAACGCATCCCGCTCTGAATCCAAATTCCGGGACGCAGTTTCCGCAGAGCCCTCGATAAACGAAAAGGACCCCTTTGCAGAAGTCCTAGTCAATTCAAGGTGGCGGGGAAGGGAATCGCGTCCGCGCGCTGCGCGGACGGACCGCTGCGGCGCTTTCGCGCCTTGCGAGCTGCGCTGGCAAACGCTTACGCGTTTACTCAGCTCCGCGCCCTCACGGGGTTCGATTCCATGTGGGGGCTGCATAAAAGAAAAGGACCCCTTTGCAGAGGTCCTAGTCAATTCAAGGTGGCGGGGAAGGGAATCGAACCCCTGACACGAGGATTTTCAGTCCTCTGCTCTACCAACTGAGCTACCCAGCCATTTGAGGTGTGCCTTGTTTCAAGGCTTGATTAGTATAACCAAGGACGCGTTCCGGTCAACCGAGAATTTTAAAAAAGTTTTTGAGCACAGCCTCGGTTCTATAAATCGGCACGTCAGAGGCATCAGTCGGCAGCAAGAAGTTTTTCGCTCAGAGCCGCACGGGCAAACTCACTTGGCGTCATCCCCTCGGCAGCCGCCCGTCGACGAATGGCCTCCTTCATTCCCAGAGGAATCTTGACCGACAGCGTTGCCGTCCCCTCACCTGAGAGCGGGGGCCGTCCATGCACGATCCCACCAACGGTGTGTTCGCCATCCGGTAACTCTCCGCGCTCGTACGACTCGCACCACGCGTCAATCATTTCATCCGTTACAACCTGACCATTAGCGGCCGTATACGTCTTGCCCATCATCGACCCCTTTGTCGAGCCTATTCAATCTCCTGCCAAACTTACCCAATTTCGTATGACGAAAGTCCACTGTCGCCAATTCTTAAGCCGGCACGCGTTGGAGAGCAGGGGTCGAAACAATGATTGAAGGACGCTCTAGTACGGCCCAGGCGCCGGGGCAGGAGCACATACGCCAGGGACGTACGTTTTCGTAGCATACGAGGACATAGCCGCGTGCGTCGATAAAGGCGATGTCGATGGGATAGGCCATAAAACACGTATGGACCGAAGAGCAGCGTGGAAACGCCATGACGAGCGGCAGGCCGTTGGCGGCAACCGGACGCCGTCCCAGCATGCCGCGCAGGCGCACGACAAACGACTCCGCCACCACAAACTCGGCCGGCGTCCAACCCAGCCTGTTGAGTGCCCGCGCGTAGGCGATGTAGGACGAGACCGCGGTCACATGACCACCCCCGGACGCCATGGATCGACCGTCACCGCGCGCTCGTGCGACAACGTTGTCGGCACCCCCAGCGGAACGCCAGCAATGCTGAGAGAAGTCGGCCACGGCTCATAGTGCATGGTGCAGGTGTAGGTCCTAAACGTACCGGATAGGGAGAGCAGGCCACCATCCGATGCCTCCGCGCCTTGCTCGCTCGACACTTCGATCTGCAAGTCATAGCCTTCCATGGCATTCAGAATTTGAGTCTGAACCGTCGCCGAGGCATCAGCAGAGCTTTCGTCGCCCTCCCCTTCCGACGCCACGGCATGCGCCAACACGATGTCGGGCACCACGCGGTCGAAGCGCGCGACAGCGCTGGCAAAGATCATGACGTTGTACACGATGAGTGCCAGCACCAGCAAAACGGGCGTAACCGCTGCCATCTCCACCGTCGCTTGGGCGCGCTCCTCGCGCAGACGCATGCGGACACTCATTACGACCCACCGCCCAGAGCGCCAACCAGCGTGGCGACATCGACGGTGAGTGGGATGGAGCCGCCGCCGGGCAGAGGAATCTCCGCAAGCGTGAACACCGTACCGCTAATGGTGCGTTCGACTTGATATTCCAACGCCTCGCAAAGCGCCTTGGGATCGGTCACGCCCAACGGAATACTTCGCAGTTTGTCTTGCGCTTGAGAGAGACCCGCAATGTCAGACCCCGGACTCTTAATGACATTGGCGGAATCGGTCAGCACCGGCTTTCGCAGGCGCAAGTCGCACGGTTCCAAACCCAGCGCCGCCACGGACGCCGAAACGGTATCGCCGAGCCACGATGCGATGGAGCCCAACGCGCCGCCGCCCCCTCCTAGGCCCTTAATCATCTCGTCCATAAGTTCGTCGGCCGAACCTTGAATATCACCGTATCCTACGAGCAGCCGTCCCCAAACATCCATGACGCCGTCGAGCACGCCGGCAACGCCGCCCGAGCGTTCCTTCAATGTCGAGAAAAATCGCGAAAGCACGTTGTTTTGCGCCGTCGCCTCATCGGGCGCCAGCACCGCGGCAGAGATAGCACCGCGATCGCCAAGCCTGACTGCCGTGTTAAACGAGGAGTTAAGTTGATCGGGGCTGGTAATGTCACCCGAAACTGCAAATGCGACCACGCCGTTGCGTCCAGGTGGGGCGATACGCGGGCGCTCGCCGGAAAGCTCCTTGATAGCCTGGTCAAATGCATTGCCTGCACGGTCGGCCTCATCCTCGGTCTGGCGCTCAAGTTCGAGTTCTTTGTTGCGGCATTCGACGTAGTCTTCCAGGGCCTCTTTGAACTTATCGAAGTGGTACTCGAAGCCCCTTTCGACAGAAGTCGTTGCAATCGCAACGTACCCTAAAGACGACACACCGAAATGGCATTCGCTACACGTTTCGTGACCGTCAAAATCTGCGACGGATGCCAGCCCACCTGGCTTTCCTTTTTTGTAATTTGGACAGTCAGTCCCATAATGCAAATAGGTAACTTTATCTACTTCACTCGTGGGCCAACACGCATCGGTATAGAGTTCAGTCGCCCGCGCCTCATCTGGATTTCGCGGAAGGAAAGGGATGTGGGCGGAAACTTTGCCGTCCTTTTCAGTTATATATGCCCGCTCGACTTCTTCGCTCGCATAAGCGAAGAACACCTTTCGTGCAGCAGAATCTGCCTGTTTTTCCGGACCCTCGCCAAGCGGTTTCTCATTTGCCAGGCGCTGGCGATAGTAGGCCTTCGCGCGATCGAGCGCCACTTGCGGCTCCCATGTGACACTCGAGGCATAGTGCGGATTCTCAATATCCGAAAGCTTCGCCAAGCTCCTCGCGCGTTCCCACATGCACGAACAGCTTCCGACTGCGCCTCTGTCCGATCCACCGCAGTCGGCAAGCCAGGCGCGTTCCTTGGCCTTTGACGTTTTCTCGGACGCTTTCTTCAGTTCCTTGGCAGCATAGTCAAGGTCTTTTGAGGTGCTCTCGATGGTATCGGTCGAGATCTCTGACCCTTTGAGCGCGGTGAAGTCCGATTCGGATGTCCTGGGCACGGCAAGCGCTGTACCGGTATAGGTCACACTATCGGTATCCTGCGCCGACACCGCCTGCGTGGCACGCGCGGCGATCAGATACGGCAGAGCCGTCTCGATTTTCTGTAAGCCTTCCGATGCGCTTTTGGCAAACTTGTTGCGCGTTTTAATGATCTCGATCCCGGTGTCGACCATATTGCCGGCAACTGGTTCGGCACCCGGGATGAGGATGGCGACCAGGCCCGTCCCGATCGTGGCAAACCCCGCCAGGCCCAGACTCAAGATGCTCGCATCAACCACCGTGGCAGCCGTGTGATAGGACGACACTACGTTGGCACCCGCCAGCGCGCCGCTATCGGCCGCCACCTGGGTATCCCCGGCACGCGACATGCTCCATATCGCTGCGGTCGACGAAAACAACAACGTGAGCACCACTAGGATGACCACGGCAGAAGAAAGCGTGGTATAGGCACCGTCTTCGATAAACAGGTCGATACCGGCTCGACCCATAAAGCCGCCTCGTTTGCGATGGCAGCTCGGACGGCGCGTCAAAACGCGTCTAGACCAGAAACGCTTAATCCCATGCAGCAATCCACGAATCATAATCTCCCTCCAGCCATTCGGGACGCGATTGATACGAGACATCGACCTTGAGCTCAACGTAGCCGCCTTCGGCGGTACCACCCATAGCCCGCGCAAACGCACCGATCACAGGCAACGGCTTGACCTCGCCGGAAACGGACACGGCCGAGACGCCACCCGCACCGGCCCGGCCAAGCTCGATATCCCACGACAACGGCCCGCCGGCATGAAAGATCGAAACGTTGGGCACTGCGGCAAGCCGGCGACGGGTGAACTCCTTAAGATCGTCGTCCTCCGTCGTCGTGGTCATGAGCCGCGCGGTCTCGGCGGCGGCAGACTCCATGACCGCGCGCGTATAAAGCAGGCACACCGGTTGCAGTGCGAGAAGGATGAGCGTCAGAAACGTCGGCAACAAAAAAGCGGCCTCGACCGTAGACTGTGCCCGGTCCTCGCGCGCGATATCAATACAACGCGATGTCCTTAGCGCCCGCAGCGGCGTCGATAACCGACGTCGAGGCAACGCCATGGGATGCCGCCCGCTCAACCAGCGCCGCCAAGCGTCCATCGGTGCCAGCACGCCAAAGTCCCGCAATCGCCAGCACGATCGATAGCAGCGCCACCGTGACGATGGCGTATTCCACAGTCGCTTGGGCAGCCTCTTCACGCAGAACGCCATGCATTTCACGATCCCTCCTTTGAGCTTATTGTTTGCGAGACCAGGCGCACCGCGCGCAGACGACACGAAGCATCGCCAGTATCCGCGGCAACCGTCACCATATCGACCCAGCCGCGCCCATCGCGCACGATGGCGCCCCATACGTTGCCCTTAATATCGAGATAGCCGCTCAGGGCGAGCTGGGCCGTTGACACCTCGCGGTAGGCGCGTAACATATCCGCCGCTGCCTCGGTCATCGGTCGGTCCTCGGACCATGCAAGCCGGACCGCAATCGCGTTGTCCTCAGGCGAATCCGTCGCAGTGCCAGACCGCTTGTCGAGCGTCCGCAGAAAGGTTTGCGCCGTGACAGCGACATCCGAATCGTCCGCATCTCGCATCTCATCTTTTTGAGACGCCACCGCCGAATCTGAGCCCGAATCGAAGGCGGCCCCAGGACGCTGCTGCCGCGCGGCGTTAAGCCCCCAAAGCACCGCCGCTATCGCCACGGTCAGGCAAGCAAACACCAGCAGCACCCCGATGGGGCGCTCGCCCTCTACAGGCTGTTGATGCCCTCGCTGATCGCATCCCATAGCTCTTTAACCTTGCCTTTAAATGCAACGATGGCAATAATCGCGATCACCACAAGTACGCCCACCAAAATGGCGTACTCGGTGGTACCCTGCGCGCTCTCCTCCTGCAACAGCTCCTTGGCATGCTGGCGAGTGTGGATCGCCCGGCAAAAAGCCCAGCTCCAAGCCTTGTCAGCAACTTCGACCATCGTATTCATGTATTCCTCCCTACATCATCCCGCCTGCTCCCAGCAGCGGGCCCAATATGGACAGAAGCAACGCCGGCAAGATGAGCGTGCCGGTGGGAATCAGCAGCTTGACGGGCGCACGTTCGATCTCGCGCTCGACCGCGGCGCGATGAGCCGCACGGATTTCGCGACTTTGAGCGGCCAGCGTCTCGGAAAGCGGGGCACCCAGGGCGAGCGCCTGCCCCACCGTGATGGCAAAGGTCTCGAGCGCTCGCACGTCCAGGTCGCGCGCGGCGGCCAACAACTCGTCCTCACGCGTGCCCACGCCCACCTGCCACGCCATGCAGGCCCGCTCAAGACGAAGAGCCAGCACTGACCGACGGTTGGCGCAGAAAATCTCAAGCGCCGCATCAAACGAAAGACCGGCCGAAAGACCCAAGCGCACAACATCGATCATCTCGGACACTTCGCCGAGCGACACTCGCGCCGGGCCGCCCGCTCCAACCGCGCCCTTCACTCGCGCGGTCAGAGCATCGACCACCGAGCGACCCGCGACAGCGACCAGCACCGTCTCGCGCTTGCAGGCCCCTGCGATCTTGCGTGCATCCGCCCGATCCAAACCCGTCGCGATAAATACACTCAGGGCGCACAGGCAAGCCGCAACTGCAACCGGGGCGCTCATAGCTCCACCCGCATAATGCGCCGGATAACCACCAGGGCAACGGCGTTGAGGGCAAGGCCCAGCACCACAGCGCCCGCGCCGGCAGGCGTCGCAAGACCGCGACGAAAATCTGCCGAAAGCAGCGCCAACACCGCGCACATGCCCGCCGGCATCGCCGCGACCATATGCGCAGACATGCGAGCCTGCGACGTCTTGACATCCAGGCGGCGCTTGAGCTCAATGCGCTCCCCCACCATGCTCGACGCCTCGGACAGTAAGTCGGCAAGCGGAGCGCCGGTGCGCTGAGATACCTTAAGCGCCAAGGTCACAAGCGAAAGACCGGGGGCGTCGATGCGCACGAGCAAGTCATCGAGCGCGTCGGTCGCCGAGATGCCGCAATCGATCGCCGCCGCCACCCGCAAAAACTCGGTATGTACCGGCTCTTGCGCATGAGCGCCCACAAAGCGCATGCCCTGGGCCAGCGAATGTCCCGAGGCAAGCGACATGGAAAGTGCGGTAAACGCCTCGGGCATGGCCTCTTCTGCATCGTGTTGCTCGCGCCGGCTCTCAAAGCCGTCCCGAGCGGCGCCAACGGCAATCGGAGCAACAAGTCCCAAGGCAAATCCGAGTGGCGATAACGACACCATCGTTAGTAAAACGCAGCAGACACCGCTCGATAGCAGCAGAAACGCCAAACGCCCCGAAGCATCTTCGATCACGAGGCCAAGGCGATGCGCCGGAGCCAGCGATGTCCACGAACGGGCGATCTTTTTCAGCAGATCGTTTTCCACCAGCTCACGCGGCAGCCTCTCTGCCACCGTCTCGAGCGCCTGACGCGCCAGCTCCGCCGGCGGCACCTGCGGCACACGAGGTTCCGCCCCGCACGCCGTCGCAACAGAAAACCCTGCCAAACCCCCTACGACGAGGGGCACAGCGACCTCCATTCGTCCACCTCCTCTTGTGTGAGCGTCCCCGACCGCAGGCCTTCTGCGATAAACGGCGGCTCGCGGTCAAGCGTCCAGATGCGCTCGGCGGCATCGAAAGTCACATAGCGCTCGAGCTCTACGCCGCCCGACGCGGCGCGACGCACCCCCGAATAAGAGGAGACGAAGCGCCTGCCATCGGCGTGGCGCTCGGACATCACGATGCCGTCGAGCGCCATGGCAATCTGCTCCTCGATGAGCTCGCTCGGCAGATCGATGCCATAACGTGCAAGCAACGTCAGACGCACCACGGTCTCCTGTTCTGAACCCGCATGAAGTGTGGTGAGCGACCCATCGTGGCCCGTGTTCATGGCCTGCAACATGTCGCAGCACTCGGCACCGCGCACCTCGCCCACCACGATGCGGTCGGGGCGCATGCGCAGGGCATTGGTCACCAGGTCGCGGATCGTCACCGCGCCCTCGCCCTCAATTGAAGCCTCGCGCGCCTCCAGGCGCACCACGTGCGGATGATGCGCAAACTTGAGCTCGGCAGAGTCCTCGATCGTCACGATGCGCTCGCCAGTGGAAATCTCGCATGACAACGCGTTGAGCAGGGTGGTCTTACCAGATCCCGTGCCTCCCGCAACCGCCAGGTCCTGTCGCAGCGACACCGCGCATGACAGCAGCTGCGCATACCAAAGCGGCAGCGACCCCAGCCCCACAAGCTCGTCCAGCGAGCAGATGCGGTCCGAGAACTTTCGGATGGTGAGAATCGGTCCGTCAATCGCCACAGGCGGAATCACCGCGTTGACGCGATAGCCCGTTTTGAGGCGGGCGTTGACGATGGGGCTGCGCTCGTCGATACGGCGGCCAAGTGGCGAGATGATGCGGTCGATAAGCACACGGATCTGCTCATCATCCTCAAACGCATGCTCGATGGGGTGCAAGACGCCGCCGCGTTCAAAGAAAGCCGAGCGGCAGCCGTTGATCATGATCTCGGTAACGGTGTCGTCCTCGATGAGCGGCTGCAGCGGTCCCAGGCCCACAACGTCATCTAGGATCTCGTCGATGATGGTCTCACGCTCAGGCGTCGCCAAGTCGGTCGACTCTTCCACGTTGAGCGCCGCTTCCACCGCCGGACGTAGCTCAGAGCGGGCAAGGGCCGGGTCGACGTAGGCGCTGATGCGCGCCACCTCGTCGTAGCCCATGCGGTCCATCACCGCACGCTTGGTGCGGCGTTTAACGGCACGGTGGCGTCCCGCATCAACGGGGGCAGCCGCGGCGACCGCGCCAGCGGCTTTAATCCTCGTCTGCAGACTCATCGCGAATCACCCTCACGCGACCAGGGAAGACGAATGCGTGGGCGCTCGGTGCGGGTCGCGCGGTCGGCGACCATATCGCTCCAGGGACCGACGGCGCAGCCCAGCTCCACGAGCATCTCGCGCGTGGCCTCGCGCACGCTGGTCGCAAAAGCGCTCGTCTGACCCACTGCCTCGTCGGCGCGACCGAATGCCATGAGCGCGACCAAGTCCTGACCGCCATCGGCGATGCGGATCTTGGAGCTCAGTGCGCAGGCGATCTCGAAGCGCATGGCGACGTCCTCGTCGGCACCGCGCGCACCAAACCGGTTGAACACGGCGCTCATGCGCGTACGTGGCACGCCCACACGGCTTGCCAGTTCAATGACGCGCGACGCCGACGTCGCGGACGACACCGCAGCATCGCCAACGACCAGGCAACGGTCGCTCGCCGCCACCGCAGCCGCCACGGCGTCGCCCCAAAAGACCGAGGTATCGATAAAGACCACGTCGGATTCGCGACGCAAAACATCAAGCAGTAGCTCCACCGGACGTGCCATGAGCTCGGCTTGCTCGGGCGCCGCAACGGGACCCCAGAGCGTAACGCCCGGCGCCACGCGCATCGATGTGGCTACGATATCCGGCTCGGTGAGCGCGCCCGCCGCCGGCTCGATAAGTGCCGCCATATCGCGCGGAGCATCGACGCCTAACAAGTCGTAAAGGTTTCCAAACATCAGGTCCAGGTCGAGCACGGCGGCACGCAAGCCCAACAGCGACGATGTGTGTGCCATGGTGGCAACGATCGTCGACTTGCCGCAACCGCCCGAACCCGAAATGGCGCAGATGACCGGAGCTCGATGCTGCGGAGCGGCAGCGTCTGCCGGCGGCATCGGAGGCGGCGGGGCGGGCGTCGGCGACAGCGTCCCCGTCTCCCCCGCCGCAACCACACGCTGCGTCCAAGCCGGCATGGCAGCTTGTTCGGTCTGCGAGGCAGGCTCGTTCTGTGCAATCTGCTCATGCTGCATCAGCGACAACTCGCCGCACCCGGCAAAGCCCTCAACTTCGTCGAGTTCATCCGCCAGATTCACGCCGTGCACGTATCCCATATCTACAGCCGGGGAGTCGCCAGCATGCTGCGCCGGCTCTCCAGCGTCATCGTATACAAGGGGGTTCCGGGGGCGCCGACCATGCTCGGCTTCCGCTTTTCCATAATCATCAACACGCGGGCCTCTTGTAGCGCGAGGCGCCCCGGGTTCCCTATCAACAAAAGCATCGGGCTCAATCGTCATGCACCGATCGGAATCAACCGCTCCCTCGCCCGCGCGCCCGTTGCCGCATATACTGTGCGCAGCGATGACCTCGGTCGCCCCTGCGCGAAACAGCCCCTCGATATCCGATGGATCGAGTGCTTCTACCAACACGACCACGCGACTCACGCGGCCTTCGGCCGTCAGGCGCGCAACAGTCTTGCGCACATCTTCGGTATCAAACAGAGACGCCGCGATGATGGCAGCCCCGCGGCGCGACGGAAACGCCCGCGCCATGGAAACCAGCCCGTCCAGGTCACCCACGCGAAGCACCTGTGCACCCGTATCACGGCCCTCGACTTCCCGCTGCAACAGCCCGTAATCGCCGCACGCGCAGCACGCAAGCCAGATCGCCTTCATCACTCGTCGCCTCCGCTCTTTTTGCCGCGCGCCGTGGCGGGAATCGTCAAGCTGACCGTTCCCTTTCCCGAGGCTCCCAGCAATTCCTTGACATCTTCGGGGTCTGCCGCCAGCGTCACCCATTCGATCTTGCCCTCGCGCGTGGCACCGGAATCCTCACTGGTATCGATCACGTACGCGCCGCACAGCCGATCGGTTACGCCGTCTTTTTGCACATACACATCCACGTAGCTGCCCACGCACGTGGCGCCGCCGACCGAGTGCTCGGCATCGACCGCCACCGAAACGGCGACCTTGCCTTTAGGCACCTCGAGTTTGTGGCTCTCGGCCTTGGTGTAGACATTGCAAATCACGACGTTTTTGGGAATGCGCGAGGTCGTCACGTCGCCGCGCACCTGACGCAGCTCAGTCGCCGCATCACGCGGCAACAGACTCGCCAGCCATTCCTGAGTTATGACATTAGTCTCGTCGAGGGTCTCGCCCGCATCGATATCGCGCGCCGCGACGCACACCTCAACGCGTTCGCCGCCGTATTTTGCCAAAGTCTCGGCCTGGGCCCGCTCGGCTTGTGAGCGGATCGACGAGCCGTAGACCATGCAGAGCGCCGCGGCAAGCACGCCCGCGACCAGACTGATGGCGATGCGCTTGCTCTTGTTCACGGCCGCTCCTCTCATGGCGGTGCCGGGCACATGCCCGTACCACCATTGTCTGGGCGACCAGGGCGCAAAGCGGCGCAATCGCAATCTTGGTTTTACGTGTCAAACCAATTGCTGACCAAAAGCTGACCAGCCCGTCAAGCTCGTGGCAAGGTTTTGGTCAGAACGTCAGCAAAACGCATATTTCGAGGCGCTTTGGCAGCAAAAAAGCCGCCTCCCAAGCAGTTAGGAGACGGCCGTCATAGGAAAAGTCAATTACAGATGGACATCGGGATCGAGCATTTGGGCACTCACACGCATGGATGACGCCAGGTTTTGGAACGTCTCCAGACGCAGGCTGTCGATCTGTCCCGCGTCCTCGGCCTCGCGAACGGCACAACCCGGCTCGTGAGTGTGCGTGCAATCGCCAAACCGGCACGCACGCGACGCCTCGACGATCTCGGGGAAGGCACGCGCCAGGCCCCGCTCATGCCCCACAAGCGGCAGGCTGCGCAGGCCCGGGGCATCGGCGATCACGCCGGCGTCGCCCGGCAGCGCCACCATCACGCGCGCAACCGTGGTGTGGCGACCTTGGTCATCACGCTCGCGCACGCCGCCAGTGGCCAGCGCATCGTGGCCCAGTAGCGCGTTGAGCAGCGTCGACTTGCCGGCGCCCGACTCGCCCAAGATCATGGCACAGCTCCCAGCCGGCACGCAGGCGCGCACCTCGTCCAGGCCGAGGCCCTCGGCAGAAGACGTCACGATCACGCGCACGTCCGGACCCACCAGACGGCGCACGCGGTCCAGATCGCGCTCGAGCTCATCGGCCTCGCAGCGGTCGGCCTTGGTGAGCACCACCACCGGCTCGGCATCGCAATCGAGCGCCAACACCAGTGAGCGCGCCACGCGATCGAGCAGCACCTCGCCGGCGCCGAGCGCCTGCACGATCAGCACGCTGTCAACGTTGGAGCAGAGCACCTGGCGCTCACCGCGGGCACGGCCACGCCAACGCTCAAAGCTCGTTCGGCGCGGCAGTACGCACTCGATCACACCCATGTCGTGCCCGGGAGCACGGCGAACCGCTACGCGGTCGCCCACGGCGGGCAGCAAGACCTCGTCCTCGCCACGCGACTTGGCAAACCCTACGGCATGCTCGGCACGAAACGTGTCATCGGCAGTCACCACCAGCGGAAACCCGCGGTCCAGGCGCACCACAGCACCGAGCTGCATCTGCTCGGGCTCCTCGGCCTGCGCGCAAAAGTCATCAAATGCAGCCTGCTGAGCCGCATCGACCGGCAGGTCATCGAACGCCGGAACATCCTGCAGCGCATCAAGCCCCGGCACGCTTGCCAGCAACTCCTCAGCAGATGCAGGGGCTTCGGTCGCGAGCTTCCGACGACGATCGCGCTTAGCCCGCGCCCCCGTCGTCTTTTTCTTCGCCTTAGCCTTAGCCTTGCCCACAAGCGCCTCCCAGCACCCAAAATCACAACTGAGCAGGTATTTTAACGCATTGTTCCGTCCGACTTACCAAATGCTGCGGCGTACTCGTCATCATCCATCCAATCGATGATGTCGCCGGGCTTGCAATGAAGCGCCTCGCACATTGCTTGAAGTGTAGAAAAGCGGATCCCCTTGAGTCTTCCCGTTTTAATTCGAGACAGATTAACAGGCGATATTCCAATGATTTCGGCAAGTTCCTGCGACGAGATTTTACGGTCCGCCATCACGCGGTCAAGACGCATAACAATCGGCACCGTGCCACCCCCTAGAGAATCTCGTCTGCATCTTCCTGCAATACCCTACCGTATTCAAAGACCCCCGCCAACGCAAAGAAAACGAGTCCGTAAGAAAGCGATTGAAAATCAAACTCGGGAAACACGGGCTCAGCCGTTCCAAGAACATTGCTGTATGGTAATTGAATCGTCGGCCATATGATGCTGATGACGGCTTTTACCGACATCAGGAGGCCAGCCGCGACCAAAATCCTGGTCTGCCACTTGCCAAAAGGACGACCCTCATGCCTGACTTTCGCCGTCAGAATCGTAAACAGGAGAAACGTTGCAGCGTCGCAAAGCGTGCTAACCATAAACAAGAGCAGAAATCCGCCGCTCACCGCAGAGATACCCTCGATGAGCAACAGGTTCGCAAGATGAACGAACAACACCACGCAACATAGCGCTTGAACCGCCAGGGCGATACAGAAGATTGTCAGAAAACTCGTCGTCAACCGCAGATGTATATCGCGATCTTTCATTTCTCCTCCTTTTTTTCCTTATTTCCCTGCGTTCATTGTACTTTTCAATCCAACCGCTCTCGCTCAAAACCATTTACCAGCAAATCAATACCGTTCATTTTTAAAACTCTTTATTTAATGTTTTATATAAAGTAATTTACCTTTATAGAGTTTGGAGGACCCATGAGAAAGCAAGCCGTCCTTATCCTTATCTTATCGCTGTCCCTTTTCGCCCTCTTCTCGTCAGTACGAACCAATTCCGATCCAATCAATATCTCATTGCCCGAATTTCGATCGAAATTAAGCAGAGGCGAATCTTTTATCGTGCAAATTGAGCTGGAGGGCTGCCCGGCCTGTGAAGAGCTCCGTGCGGCAGAACGCTCGCTTTCGCCGAGTCTCAAGAACGACATCGAGATCCTCGTTGTCCCTAAGAGCCAAAAGGAGGTTGATAGGGAAACACTTAAGGCGCTTCTGCCGTCATTCGAGTTTTATCCTTCAATTTTTGCCATCTCTGAAGGAAAGATAGCGTCCGAGTTCGACCTTTCCACGCTTGATTCGTTTGAAATGCGTTTCACGGATTGGAGGCTGAATCTGAACAACACAGCAATGTCAAGCTAAATGTCAGGAGGATACACATGCTACGTAACGTTCCCGTAAGCCGTAAGTCATTCATCGCAAGCGCAGTTGCGCTTTGCTCAATTGCCATTTCACCAAAGCAATCTAAGGCGCAACCTCTTGAAGTAGAGTTCCCTTCTGCCGAAGAGTACATTGAAGCTGTCAATGAGTCCGGCACAGGATGGACGACATACGCACTAGATGAAAACGGAGATGTCCAAATTATCGATCGATTCCAGACCCTGTCTTTGGATGATTTAGCAGCTGCCACACGCGGCGCTAAAGAATGGATCGTCAAAATTGCCATTTTTATTGGAAAAGAACTCATCGGCTATGTAACGGGGGTTGTAATCGACGGACTTGTTAAGAAGTTCATAAGCATAACCGGAGGTTATTGGACTGAGTATGCAGCAAAGCAACTTCTTGGACGCCCCGTACCCGCAGGCAACACGTACCGTCTACCTTGCAGCGTCTATCCCCCCAACTCCGGAGAATACATTCGTTGTATAAATAGTTAGGATACGGCTATGTTGCCAGTCATCATTGCCCCCGTAATTGGTGTATGGGGCATCCAGTATTTCCTCAACAAGAAGTGGCTCTGGGGCATTGGGTGCATAGCGATAACATTAATATGCTATTTCCTTAGCCTCAGTGTCAAAGCATGCTGGCCGAGCGCCATCTCTTTTGGAATTGCTCTTCTCAGCTCGGTCCAGCTATATGGAAGCAAAAAGGGTTTGTCCTTCTTTAATGCCCTGATATCGGCTCCGCTACCTCTGCAAATCTACTGGGGAATTATGGCTGTCATCGTTCTCTTTATGCCCCAAATCCCCTTCAGCGACGTTCCCGGCTTCTCCTAACGCGTCGCCGATTCAACCCCATAGATCCAGTTCACAAAAAGAGTCGGTCGAGCAAATGCTCTAAAAAAGAGCTGGCCGGGCAAAGCCCGACCAGCTCACACACTTTCCTTCAGCCCTTTATCATCCGCGCGGGAGAAAAGCCAGCAAGGATACCGCAGGGCCCGCCCCGGAAGCCCTTTCTCCCGAACGATCCCGCAGCGCGAAGCGCGAGGACCAGCGAAGAAGAAACCCCGCAGGCGGTCGGGCCGGTGGGAAGGATGACCTTTCGACCTACTCCTTCTCGACCGCGCGCATGATCGCCTTGTAGATCTCCATCAGCGGGATGATCAGGAAGGCCAAGCCCAGCGCGGCGATAACGCCCTTGAGCTCAAGCGTCACAGGGCCAAAGAACATCTCGGCAAGCGTCGGCTGCACGGTCACGATCACCGTCAGCACCAGCGCCAGCGCAGCCGAAGCCCAAAGCCACTTGTTCTGCTTCTTCATGCTAAACAGCGACGCACGACGGCTGCGCATATTGAAGCAGTGGAAGATCTCGACCATGTTGAGCGTGATGAACGCCATCATCACGCCTTCCTCGTCGGCATTGCCGGCGATCATATCGGCGATGTGGATGTAGCCCATGTCAAAGTACACGCCCACAAAGAAGCTCGCCAGCACCAGCGCGGTGATGATCAGGCCCTGGACCACGCAGTCCAGGCCCATATTGCCAGCAAAGACGCCGTCCTTGGCGTTGCGCGGCTTGCGCTTCATGATGTCGCCCTCGGCATCCTCCATGCCCAGCGCGAGCGCGGGGAAGCAGTCGGTGACCAGGTTCACCCACAGCAGCTGCACCGGCTGGAAGATGGTAAAGCCGATGAGCGTGGCGATAAACACCGAGAACACCTCGGCAAGGTTGGCCGAAAGCAGGAACTGGATGACCTTGCGGATGTTGTCGTAGATGCGGCGACCCTCTTCGCAAGCACCGATGATGGTGGCGAAGTTGTCGTCGGCAAGCACCATGTCAGCAACGTTCTTGGTGACATCGGTACCGGTGATGCCCATGCCAACGCCGATGTCGGCGCGCTTGATGGACGGGGCGTCGTTGACGCCGTCGCCCGTCATGGCCACGATCTGGTCGCGCGACTTCCAAGCCTCGACGATGCGGGTCTTGTGCTCGGGCTGAACGCGGGCGTACACGCCGTAGTCCTCGATGTGCGCGTCGAGTTCCTCGTCGCTCATGCGGTCGAGGTCGGCGCCCGTGATGGCCTGGCTGCGATCGGTGACGATACCCAACTGCTTGGCAATGGCCACGGCGGTGTCGATGTGGTCGCCCGTAATCATGACGGTGCGGATACCGGCATCGTGGGCCTCGCGGATGGCGTCGGCGACCTCGGGGCGGACCGGGTCAATCATGCCGGACAGGCCGCAGAAGACCAGGTCGTGCTCGAGCGCAGCGGGGCTGCAGTCGCTCGGGACCTCGGTGTAGGTGTGGCTTGCCAGCGCCAGTACGCGCAGGGCCTCGTCGGCCATGGCCTTGTTGGCGGCCACGAGCTCGGCGCGACGCTCCTCGGTCAGCGGAACGACCTTGTCGCCCTCGTAGATATGGGTACACAGGCCGATCACCACGTCGGGCGCACCCTTGGTGTACTGCTCATACTCGCCGTCCAGGGTCTCGACGACCACGGACATCATCTTGCGGCCCGAGTCAAACGGGGCCTCGCCCACGCGCGGATGCTCGGCAGTCAAGCCAGTGAGGCCCGCCTTGCCGGCATCATTGACGAGCGCACACTCGGTCGGCTCGCCCACGGCCTCGCCCAGCTCCTCGTCCCACTGGGCATCGGAGCACAGAGCCATGCCGGCCAGGAACTTCTCCTTAGGCGCGGCGAGCTCGTGCTTGACGACGGTCATCTTGTTTTGGGTAAGGGTACCGGTCTTGTCGGAGCAGATGGTCTGCGTGCAGCCGAGAGTCTCGACGGCAGAGAGCTTGCGGATGATTGCCTGGCGCTTGGCCATCTTGGTCACGCCAAGCGACAGCACGATGGTCACGACGGCGACCAGGCCCTCGGGGATGGCAGCGACGGCGAGCGAGACGGCAACCATAAAGGTATCGAGCAGGGCGGTCGGGTCGGTAAGAACGTTGCCCACGCCGTGGCGGATGATATCAACGCCAAAGATGACGACGCAGATGACGACAACCATGATGGTGAGGATGCGGCTGAGCTCGGCAAGCTTCACCTGCAGCGGCGTGAGCTCTTCCTTGGCCTCGGCCAGGGCGCCGGCGATCTTACCCATCTCGGTGTTCATGCCGGTACCGACTACGACGGCGCGGCCACGGCCGTACACCACGGTGGAGCCCATGTAGCACATGTTCTTGCGGTCGCCGAGCGGCACGTCGTCGGTGCCGGCGGCGAGCTCGATCACGTTGGCATGCTTCTCGACAGGCACGGACTCGCCGGTGAGTGCAGCCTCTTCGATCTTCATCGTGGCGCTCTCGAGCACGCGGCAGTCGGCCGGGACGGAGTCGCCCGCCTCGAGCATGATCACATCGCCAGGCACGAGCTCGGCACTCGGCAGGTGCACGAGCTTGCCGTCGCGCAGAACCTTGGACTGCGCCGCGCTCATCTCCTGCAATGCCTCGAGAGCTTCCTCGCTCTTGGCCTCCTGAACCACGCCCAGCACCGAGTTGACGATAACGACGAACATGATGATGGCGACGTCGGCAAAGTCCGCCTCACCCTTGACCATGCCCGTGAGTGCACTGATGACGGCGGCAACGATCAGCATGATGACCATGGGGTCGGCCATCTGCTCAAAGAAGCGCTTCCACAACGGCGTCTTCTCGGCTTCCTCGAGCTTGTTAGGGCCTGTCTTGGCGAGGCGCGACGACGCCTCGTCGTTGCTCAGGCCGAGGTCCTCATTGACACCTTGGTCGCTGAGTACCTCCGCCGCGGCGGACAGGTATTCCTTTTGCATATAGAGTCCCCTCCTGGGATTCGGGCCACTCAGCAGATTGATGCCCGATCATAATTCCCAGGAGAAGGGCAAGGGCTCATCAAGGCTGCCGTGCTGAGCGGCAGTTGATAGTGGAGCTATGGTACCCCAAAGCGGCGCGTCTAGCCAAAACATTCCAATTGGAAACACGGCTCGAGTGCAACGATGCAGACCGTATGATGTTCGACATTGATAAAACGTTTTTTCTTCGGTGCATCATCAAACTGAAATATCGCCCAGATAGCAGCGGTTAGAACGGTTGGTAAAGTTTTTGCATATACCGTTTATTCGCAAAAAATGAACTTCTAATTCGGCATACGGTCGATTTTTTGGGGTATTCGGTCGGCATTTCGTTATAATCATCTCAGTTTTATTTCTTATGGTTTATCTATCAGCGCAAGACGATGTCAGATGGAGGTCTGAATGTACAAGCGCACCAAGATTGTATGCACCATGGGTCCCGCCTGCGATAGCGACGAGACCATCCGCGAGATGATCAAGGCGGGCATGAACGTCGCCCGTTTTAACTTCTCGCACGGATCCTACGACGAGCACCACGGTCGCATCGAGCGCGTCCGTCGTATTTCCAAGGAGCTCGGTCTGCCCGTCGGCATCCTGCTCGACACCAAGGGCCCCGAGGTCCGCACCGGCCTTCTGGTCGATGGCAAGAAGGTTGCCGTCAAGACCGGCGATAAGATCGTCGTCACCGCCCAGCCCACGTCCGAGGATTTCCACGGCACCGCTGAGCACATCTCCCTCGACTACCTGGCTCTGCCCTCCGAGGTCGAGAAGGGCTCCCTCATCCTGATCGATGACGGCCTGGTTGCCCTCGAGGTCGAGTCCGTCAGCGGCCAGGACATGACCTGCGTCGTTAAGAACGACGGCTTGATCGGCGAGCGCAAGGGCGTCAACATGCCCAACGTCAACATCTCGCTGCCCGCTATCACCGAGCGCGATCGTCAGGACATCCTCTTTGGCCTGACCGAGAACATCGACTACATCGCCGCTTCCTTCATCCGTGACGGCGAGTCCGTCCGCGGCATCCGCGAGCTTTGCCG
This sequence comes from Collinsella sp., assembly GCA_018368535.1. Lineage (GTDB taxonomy): Bacteria > Actinomycetota > Coriobacteriia > Coriobacteriales > Coriobacteriaceae > Collinsella. Next base: position 29,299 of record JAGZDZ010000010.1, read on the forward strand.
CGAGAACGGCGGCGAGCACGTGACGATCTTCCCGAAGATCGAGTGCGCCCTGGGCGTCGAGAACTTCGACGAGATCCTCGAGGCTTCCGACGGCATCATGGTTGCCCGTGGCGACCTGGGCATCGAGATCAAGCCCGAGCTCGTTCCGCACATCCAGAAGGAGATTATCGCTAAGTGCAACGCGGCCTACAAGCCCGTTATCACCGCTACGCAGATGCTCGACTCCATGCAGCAGAACCCGCGCCCGACGCGCGCCGAGGTTGCCGACGTTGCTAACGCCATCTACGACGGCACCGACGCCGTTATGCTCTCTGGCGAGTCCGCTGCCGGTAAGTACCCGGTCGAGGCCGTTAAGATGCAGGCCAGCATTGCTCTCGAGACCGAGAAGTACCTCCCGGCCCACGCTCCGCTCGAGGTTCCGGCCGACGCTCACGGCACCCGCGTCGTCAACAACGTTGTGGGTATGTCCGCTGTGAACATGGCCACCACCGTTGGCGCCAAGTGCATCACCGTGCCGACGACCACCGGTCGTACCGCCCGCCTGATCTCGCACTTCCGTCCCAACATGCCGATCTGCGCGTTCTCCCGCCACGAGTGGGCCGTCCAGCAGATGATCATGTACTGGGGCGTTATCCCGCACCAGGCCGAGATTACTCAGGGCACCGTCAACGGCACGATCGTCAAGGCGATCGAGACCGCTAAGGAGCTCGGCTACGTCGAGGCCGGCGATCTGACCGTCGCTACCGCCGGCGATCCCCGCATGAGCGTCCAGCTCGAGGACAAGGTCTCCTCGACCAACGTCGCTTACGTCGCTCAGGTGCGCTAAAACGCACTTGCAAGCATACTTGCATTGCAAAGGGCCCGGAAGGCTTCGCCTTCCGGGCCCTTTTTCTGTGCCAATGCCGCCGCACGGCAAAACACGCACTCATTTCTTTACCAAAAGCGCGAAATCCACCCTTCGAGGCCCAAAAAATAAAGCCCCAAGCGCTAAAAGTGTTCGCCCGGTGGCAAACCCACACCTCACACAGGGCTGATAAATCGTTTTAGCAAGAACCAAATCGACCTGGTTTTCGGAAGTATGCGGCAAATTCTGGAACCTTCGAGCACACCCTGTTTTTTCGCAACAAAATGCCTGATAAACTAGCCTCAAAAGCCAGGTCCGCTCATAGGGTTCAGATTTTGCCGCATACTTCCGGATTGACGCTGGCATCACTCGCTTCAAAGAGATGATTTCGGCCAGGAGGGCATTATGGACCTGACGCTTTGTGGGCAATCCGCCTTTAACTACTACCGCATCCCGCCGCAGGTATTAGGCCTTTACCCCGCCATTAGCCTTGGCAATATGGATCGCAGATGTTGTGGCCTCGGAAGTCATGCAGTTGTAAAAGACCTGCTTCACGCACCACTTCACAGGCTTGTATTCACTCGGGCACAATCCGGGTCGCGAAGCCTGTTTAAATCGCACCTCCTGACCCAAGAACCACCTCCGGGGTCGTTTAGGCAGACTGAACATGGGTTTGATGTCACGTCACCGGAGTTCACGCTGCTCAGCCTTGCCACGCAGGTCTCACGCAACCAGTTACTCATGGCGTGCTACGAGATGTGCGGCTCCTTTGCAGTGTTTAAGCCCTGCGAGCGAACGCAACAACAACTCGATGAAGCTATTTCGCTTAAGTTCATTCCACCCAACTGCGGCTGGGAGCGAGTTAACGACACCAAGGGCAATGACACCAACTTGTGGAAGCGCACGCCGCTTCTTACCGCAACGGATATCGCCGCGTTCGCCAAGCAAGCCGCAGGCCTGCGCGGCGTCAAACAACTGCGCTGGGCGGCCGAGCACATGACGGGGCAGGCCGCCTCGCCCTTCGAAGTACAGACCTCCATGCTTATCTCGCTCCCCCGCGACGAGGGCGGCCAGGGCATCGAGATCGCCAACAACGCGCGCATCCCGCTCAGTGAAGCCGCACGTTCGCTGTATGACAAAACCTGCTGCTACGCCGATATCCTCATCGAAAGCGCCACCGACAGCATGGGCGTCATTCTGGAATGCCAAGGCCGCTCTGCCCACGACAGCGAAGCCGCGAGCCTCTCCGATGCCGAGCGCGCCACCGCACTCACAAGCATGGGCTACGACGTCATCCAAATTACCTATGACCAGATCAAGGAGAAGAAGAGCTTCGACCACATAGCCGAGCTCATCCATAAAAAGGCCGGGCTTCCCCACATCCCAAAGACAAAACAGGAGCGCATTGCCGAAGATACCTTACGGCAAGAGCTACTTGTCGATTGGGTTGAGCTATTCACTGCCGGGCCGGCCAGCTAGCAGCTAGCAATCAGGGGCAGCGCAGGCACATCGGGCGATTCGACACGGGCGGCAAAACCCGCCTCGGTCAGCTCGATGACCTCGGTAAACGTTGCGTCGAAGAATTTCTCGGTCAGCAGGCGGTATGGCGGATGGTCGGGCTCGCCGGGGTTTTCGCGCACGATCTCGTGCATAACGCCGATGGTCTTGAGCACATACTCCTTATGGATGGGATACTGCCCAAAACGCGTCGCCGCAGTGTACAGGCGATCGGTCGCGCGCGGAATCGAAACAATGCCGAGCGTCTTGCCGAACCAGTCAAAGTCGCCTTGCTTTTTAATGCGGAACTCCTCGCACGGCTTGCCGCCGTGCGCCTCCAGGTACTGATTCACGTGCGTATTCCATACGGTATCGGCCACCAGATGCGACCAGACGCCCAGTGTCAAATCGAGCAACGACTGAGCCACGTCCTCGGACGCAAGCGAGAACTCACGAGCGCCGGGACCGGCAACCGGCTCGGCATCCTTGTAGCGCTGGGGATAGTGCACGCGATTCAGTCGCTCGCGCTCCTCGATAATCGAGGTCGCCGCGGCTGGCGCACCGGTGGGCGAACTTTTAAGCAACGGTGCCACATAGGTATCCCAGAACTCATGCTCACGAGGTTTAGGGATGGGTTCAGGCTTGGCAAAGTGCGTAATGCGGTACGGGATGGGATCGGCGATGCCAGGGACCATATAGCCCACGAAGATATCCGGAACCACGCAGCCAAACAAAAAGGCATTGCGGTCGCGCACGCTGTTGGCAAGCGCACCGGTGCGCTCCAGCAAACGCTCCGTCTGAGCGATATGAATGTTCCAGCTTGGCATAGCCACCCCCATAAAAAACCTGGATAACTATACCATCACGGCAAAGCCGCGCGGGCGGCTACGCACGCTCTACGCAGCAACTAGTCCGTAGCACCGCTTTCGGTTCCATACGACGACACCGGCGCCTCGACCACATGGTGATATCGATCGATATAGATGGCGCGGGCACCCAGGCGCCGCACCAAATCCTGATGATGTGTGCTCATCAAGACCGTCTTACCCGCCGCGACGTAGGCCAGCAAGAAGTTGACCACGATGTCGCATGAATCCTCGTCGAGCCCATTAGTAGGTTCGTCGAGAACCAAGGTATCGGGGTTCATCGATACGACTGCCGCCAGCGCCACACGCTTCTTTTGCCCACCCGAAAGCTGATAAGGCGAGGCATCGACCAGGTCGGCAACTTGAAACAGTTCCATGGCATCGTGCACGCGACGGTCGAGCTCGTCTGCCGGCAGCCCCATCTGCGCGGGACCAAAAGCAACTTCCTCACCCACCGTAGCGCAGAACAACTGGGCGTCGGCATTCTGGAACACAAAGCCCACGCGCTGATGGAACCGCTGGGCCGTCGCGGAATCCTTGAGATATGCCGCATCGACCATACACCCGTCAAACAGGTATGCCCCTGCGTCCGCGAGTTCAAGGCCGTTAATAAGACGCATAATCGTCGTCTTACCGCAGCCGTTGGGACCGAGCAGGGCAACGAGTTCACCACGATCGACCTGCAGCGACACGCCATCGATAACCGTATGCCCCGCATAGGAGAACACCACGTCGCGCAACTCAATAAGCGGCGCGCCCTCGGCGCCGCCCGCACCGTTCGTGCCCGCCGCACTATTCATATCGGTCGTCAAAACGTCGCCCTTCCCTACTCACATCGACGGCTAGACCGCCCGCGCTACAGTACCGCACACAACACGGCGAGCAACGCCACGCCGGCCGCATAGACCGCATCGCGCCAGCCAAAGCCGCTCCGCGCGGGAGCCGGATACGCGCCGGCAAAGCCGCGGCAGAGCATGGCCTCGTCCATCGCGCGGCTGCATTCCATCGCCTTGATAAAGGTCATGCCCATGATACCCGCGATCAAATCGGTACGCGAAAATCCCTCAGGCGCACGGCCAACGCTGCGCAGCATGACCGATTCGCACAGATTGTGCGCCGTGCGACCCAGCACCTCAATGTGCTTGAGCGCCATATCAAACGTAAAGATGACCTCGTCGGGTAGATGCAGCATCTTGAGCGCCGCCGACATGCGGCTCCAGGTGAGCGTCCACGAAACGCCCAGCACGAGCGACACGTTAATGAACGTCTTAAGCGCAATCTTGAGCATGGCGCCCGTAGCGGAAGCACCCAGCAGCAGGGCAGGCAGCGCCAAAACCACTGCGAGCCCCGCGGCGCCAAGCGCCGGCACAAAGGTCGCGCGCAGCCCGCGTACGGGACGCACGGCAACGAGCACCAGCGCAATGGCCGCCATCAACATGAGGTACAGCGGGCTTTGTGTCAGGCACACGCACAGGACGCAAACGAATATCCCCACCAGGCGCACCGGAGCCGAAACGCAAGAAAGGGCGCGGTCGACCATCGACCCGCCCTCGTGCGCGCCTCCACCCAGGCGAACCCGCTCAAGCAGGCTCGCCAGGTGCAGGACGTTCTTTTGCATCACGCGATGACGAGCGCCCGTGGGCTCGTAACGCTGCTCGACCGCAAGCCAGCTAGGCAGCTCGACCATCGCCATGGGCACCGCTTTCCTTGACCGTCAGCGAGATCAGACGGAATGCGATGGTGAGCACCGCCACGCCAATCACGCCGGACAGGATATACATGGCAGCCTGACCGGCAAAGCCGAGACCCTGCTCCTCGGAATAGGCCTGCAGGTAATCACCCGTAGGCAGCGCATCGGCAAAGGTCGGGGTGTCGAGACCGACCGAAGCCTGCAGACTGTCGTCACCAGCCTCCTGAACGGCAGTCGCGGCGCCCTCAGCGTCCCACTCGCCCCAGGCGTCACCGGTAGCAAGCAAGCCGAGCGGCGTAGCCACGACAAGCACGGCGACCAGGATGAGCGTGGGGACCAGCGAGGTCTTCTTAGCAGCAGTGCCCTCGGCAGCAAGCTGGCCATCGACGGCCTCGGGCCCGACGATAACGCTCGGCGCCGTCTTCTTAATGAAACCGTAGATGGCGGCCGTCGCCACGCCCTCGACCACGCCGGCAACCAACATATGCGGAATCATCATAGCCGGAATGGCAATGGACAGCGGGAAGGGGCAGTACAGCGGAGCGCCCGAAGCATTCGTGAAAAGCATCGGCTGAATACCAAACTCGATTGCTGCGCACAGGGCCGCCATGCACAGGCCGACCCAGCCGCTTACGATGGCCGAAACCGAGGTGCCCCAGCTCTTGTCTTGCAAACGGCTGTTAAGCGCGCGGAACACGATGGCTGCGGCAAACGGCAACACGAAGGCCATGTTAAAGCAGTTAGCGCCAAAGGACAGGATGCCGCCGTCGCCAAACAGCAGCGCTTGCAGCGCCAGCGCGACCGAAACCGCGATAGCCGCGGCCTCGGGGCCCAGCAGCAGCGCGATGAGTGCGCCACCAACGGCGTGGCCAGTGGTGCCGCCGGGCAGCGGCACGTTGAACATCATGAGCAAGAAGGAGAACGCGGCGCAGATGCCCAGGAAAGCCATGTGCTCGCGATCGAGCGTGGCGCGCACCTTCTTGATGCAGTGGACCCAAACGGGCACCATCGCCACCGCCATGACGGCATCGGTCTGCGGGGACAGATAATTATCTGGAATGTGCATGCACGCCTCCCGGTTATCGGCGCACGGAATTGCAACGCCGTTTGAATCACCTTTCCAGTGTTACGTAATGTCAGATTCGTAACACGACGCGGGCTATCATAGCAAAACGGCGCACTGCCGACAAAGCAGCACGCCGTTATGTAATGCGCGTGTCATATATGCAGGCTCAACGGTGCCTTATACCGGGCATAGCAGTCACGTAGGACTCGGCAGCAGCCACCGCTGACCCATACCCCAGCGCAGGACCTAGCCGCGGACCTCGCCGTTTACGCCCTTGCACACCTTGGTGACGATCTTCTGGTGCGCTTTTTCGACCTCTTCGCTGGTGAGCGTGTGGTCGTCGGAGCGATACGTAAGCGCAAAGGCCATGGACTTCTTGCCCGCTCCGACGCGGATGGGATCGCGGTAGACGTCGAACAGACGCACGCCCTCGAGAAGCTTGCCTCCGGCGCTGGTAATACGGCGCTCAAGATCCTCGCAGGTCACAGTGTTGTCGACTACGATAGCAAGGTCGTGCTCAACGGCCGGGTACTGCGAGAACTCACGGTAGTTATCCTGGTTGCGGGCGCCCTTGATCAGCTTGTCCAGGTCAAGCTCAAAGGCAACGACGACCTCGTCGATGCCCATAGCCTCGCGCGCCTCGGGATGGATCTCGCCAACCCAGCCCAGCACGGTACCGCCGGACAGAACCTCGGCGGCGCGACCCGGCTGCAAGAAGGCATAGCCCTCGCCCTCGACGGGACGGAAGCGAACCTTCTCGATGCGCAGCTGAGCAAGCAGCTCCTCGACAATGCCCTTGCCAAAGAAGAAGCGCAGCTTACGGTACTTCATGTTCCAGGACTGCTCGCTCCACTGGCCCGAGAGCACGCCCGCCACGGACTTGGTCTCCTTGGGCAGGCTGGCGTTCTCGCGACCGTGGAACAAGCTGCCGACCTCGTACAGATGCACGTTGGGCGTGCCGTGGGCCTCGTTGTAGGCCACAGACTGCAACAGGCCTGGCAACAGCGAGCGGCGCATCTCGGTCTGCTCGGCCACCAGCGGGTTCATGAGAACCACGGGGCAGCCGCGGCCCTCGGTGGACATGCCAATCTTCTCCAGGTCGCCCGGGGCGGCAAAGCCAAAGGTCGTGGTCTCGTTGAGGCCACAGGCGCGCAGGATCTCGCCGACCTTGCGGGTAAGCTTCTGCTCGCGGGTCAGGCCGCCGATGTGGTTCTTGGCAGCCGGGATGGTCGCCGTCACGCGACCCATACCCCATAGGCGCAGGACCTCCTCAATCAGGTCAATCTCGCGCGGCAGGTCGGGACGGAAGCTCGGCGGGGTGACCATAAAGTCCTCGCCGTCGCGCTCGACGGTGCAGCCCAGGCGGGTGAGCGAGCGCTCGATAAAGTCGGACTCGATGTCGGCACCGCAGATGGCGTGCACGCGGGCCAGGCGCAGCTTGATGCTGTCGATGGTCTTGGGCGCGGGGAACACGTCCACATAGCCGGGAGCGACCTCGCCGCCGGCGATCTCCTCAATCAGCGCGCAGGTAACGTTGGCAACATCCACGCAGCCGGTCTCGTCAACCTGGCGCTCAAAGCGAATGGAGGCGTCGGAGATCAGCGAAAGGTCGCGGCTGGTGTGCGAGGTGCGGCCGGCGTTGAAGCAGGCGCTCTCGACCATCACGTCAACGGTATCGTCCTCGATCTCGGAATCCATGCCACCCATAACGCCGGCCAACGCCACGGGGCGCTCGCCGTCGGTGATGAGGCCCATGCCGGCGTCGAGCACGCGCTCCTCGCCGTCGAGCGTCGTGAACTTCTCGTCCTGCTGGGCGGCACGAACCACCACACGACGGTGGCCATCGCGCTCGGCAAAGGTGTCCAGGTCAAAGGCGTGCAGCGGCTGACCGGTGAGCATCATCACGTAGTTGGTGATGTCGACGATGTTGTTGTGCGGGCGCACGCCCAGGGCGTTAAGGCGCTTGACCATCCAGTCGGGCGACGGGCCGACCTTGACGTTGCGCACGATGCGGGCAACGTAGCGGTCGCACAGGCCCTCGTCGGCAATCTCGACGGAAAGCTCGTCGTCGGTCGCGCGGCCGGTCTCGGCCTTGATGGCGGGCAGCTCAACGTGGAAATCGCGGTCGAAGATGGCGCCGGTCTCGCGAGCCATGCCGATCATGGACAGGCAGTCGGGGCGGTTGGGCGTGATCTCGCAGTCGAGCACGGTGTCGCTCGAGCCCACGTACTCGGCAAACGGCATGCCGCAGGGCGTATCCTCGGGCAGGATCATAATGCCGGAGTGGTCGCCACCCAGGCCAAGCTCGCGCGCGGAGCAGTTCATGCCCATGGACACGACGCCGCGAAGCTTGCTCTTCTTGATCTTGACGTCGCCGGGAAGCACGGCGCCGATCATGGCCGTGACGATGTGGTCGCCGGCCTCGAAGTTCTGCGCGCCGCAGACGATCTGCAGCGGAGCGGGGTTGCCGTCGGCGTCGAGGTTCTTGTCACCCACGTCGACCGAGCACACATACATGTGGTCGCTATCGGGGTGCGGGGTCTTGGTGAGCACCTTGGCGGTCACCACGTGGTCGAAGGACTCGCCCACGGTGTCGATCGCCTCGACCTCGGTGCCGGTACGGATATATTCGTCCGAAAGGGTCTTGGGATCCTCCGGAATATCGATCATGGTCTTGAGCCAGTCGTAAGAAACACGCATCTAGCTCTCCTTTCATACTGAAAGCCTGCGAAGAGATGCAGGTGGAAACTTCAACTTTGTGAACATTCCTTACAAAGCGAGGGTTGTCCAAGTGCGGCAGATCGGCCCGAAAGAGGAGCGCCGCGTACTTTGGTACGCAAGCGACGAATGAGCGCCGAGGTGCCGTGCTTGGGCAAGCCGCAGCCTAGAACTGATTCAAGAAGCGCATATCGCCTGTCATGAGCGTGCGCAGGTCGGGCAGGTCGTAGCGCAGAGCCGCGACGCGCTCGGCGCCAATGCCAAAGGCGAAGCCGGTGTACTTCTCGGGGTCGATGCCGCAGTTGATAAGGACGTTGGGATCGACCATACCGCAGCCCAGAATCTCGATCCAGCCGCTGTGCTTGCAGAAGTTGCAGCCCTTGCCGCCGCACACGTGGCAGCTCACGTCCACCTCGCAGCTAGGCTCGGTGAAGGGGAAGAAGTGCGGGCGGTAGCGCGTTTTGCGGTCCTCGCCAAACATGCACTTAACAAAATAGTCGAGCGTACCCTTGAGGTCGCCGAAAGTAATGCCCTCGTCCACGACCAGGCCCTCGATCTGGTTAAACTGCGGCAGGTGGCAGGCATCGGCCGTATCGGGACGGTAGACGGTGCCCGGGCAGATCATGTAGATGGGCGGCTTCTGCGACTCCATGGTGTGGATCTGCACGCCCGAGGTCTGGGTGCGCAGCAGCACGTCGGACTCGCCGTGGGCGTGCGCCTCGGGGTGCGCAACGCTGCCGGGGTTGTTGTCGACCACGTAAAACGTGTCGCGGGCCGAACGGCTCGGGTGATCCATGGGGGCGTTAAGCGCCGTGAAGTTGTAGTAGGAGGTGTCGACCATGGGGCCGGACTCGACAGTGTAGCCGATGCCGCAGAAGATGTCCTCGGCCTCCTCGATGATCTGCTTGATCAGGTGCTGGTGACCGATCTGCGGACGGATGCCCGGCAGCGTGATGTCGACGGCATCGTGCTCGAGTGCGTGCTTAAGGGCGGCGGCCTTCATCTCGGTCGTGCGCTCGTCGAGCATGCCCTCGATCAGCTGGCGCATCTCGTTGGCGCGCTTGCCCATAACGGGACGATCCTCGGGGGCGAGCTTGCCCATCATGCGCATCAGGCCGGTGATGCGGCCCTTGCGGCCGAGCAGCGCGACGCGCGCGGCCTCGAGCTTCTCGGCGTCGTCGGCGCCTGCGACGAGCTCCTTGGCCTCTTCCTCGAGTTTGACCAGATCATCAATCAGACTCATGTCTTCCCTTTCGTCTCTCGCGCATCCGCGCTCCGGGACGGCTGACGCCGCCCGATGCTGCGGATGCGCGGCCCGGTTCGGTAACAAAAAACCGCCCTCGGGCATGTGCATTGCCCAAGGACGGTTAAATTCCGCGGTACCACCTTGTTTGACCCGGCGGATGTCTGGCCCGCCGCGCCCACTCTGCGCCCCTTATCGCGAGGCTCACGGCTTCCCTACTGGGGCCTCGCTGCCGCCGGCCGCGTGCCCGTTGAGGTCGCTGCTCGGGAGTGAACGCTTGGCCCTTGCCACCGCAGGAAGGCTTGCAGCCCATGACCTTCCCTCTCTTGCCGGCGACGCGGCGGGCAAAACCCTCTCCGTCAACGCATTGGGCTATAGGATAACACATTTCGCGAGCGCATCGCCGCGTTCCGTTTTGTTCGCGCTGGGTACAAGGCAGGTAGCTGTGCAAACTGGCCGCGCACCCGCTTGCGACGCTCGGCCTGCGAGATTAAGGATACGGTATGGGAAAGAAACTCGATAAGAAGGCCAAGGCAGCCGTGGCAAAGGCCGCCAAGGGCGTCAAGGCCGCTAAAGTCGACAAGGCCGTCAAAAAGTTCCGCAAACTCGAGGGCAAGCTGTGGACTCGCGAGTACCTGCTCAAGATTGCCGAGTTCGATGGAGCGACGATTGCTCCTGCCAACGGCGCTGCCGCCCGTGCCGACGCCATGGGCACGCTTGCCGGCGAACATCACAAGCTACTGACCTGCGAGAAGTCTGTTGAGCTCGTACGCTCGTTAGCGCGCGAGACGGTCGCGGGCGGCAAGATCGACGACCCGCAGCTGCTCGACGAGATTCGCGTGCTCGGCCGCGACCAGCGCGAGGCAGGCGCCATCCCCACCGAGGAGGCCGAGGCCTGGACCAGGCTCACCTGCGAGGCCGACGCCGTGTGGCACAAGGCCAAGGCGGCCAACGACTGGACGAGCTTTGAGCCCTATGTGGACAAGATCGTCGACACGCTCAAACATCAGGCCGAGCTCATGGATCCCAAGCGCGATCCATATGACGTGTGGCTCGACCAGTACGAGCGCGGCCTTTCCGCCAAGAGCTTCGACGCGTTTTGCGACGAGGTCAAAGCTACGGTCGTGCCGCTCGTGCATGCCATCGGCGAGCGCGGTCAGCAGCCCGAAGCCGACTTCTTGCATGCCCATGTGCCCGAGGCTGCCCAGCGCGCCATGAGCTTTGACCTTATGAAGCTCGTCGGCCTTAACTTGGACGACACCACGCTTGCCTTTACCGAGCATCCGTTTAGCGAGGGCTTCTCGGTGGGCGACGCTCGCATCGCCACGCATATCTACGAGGACGATTGCATCTCCAACGTCTACAGCATCATCCACGAGGCCGGCCACGCCATGTACGAACTGGGCGTTAACCCCGCCTACGCGCGCACCTGCCTGGAGGGCGGTACGTCCATGGGCATCCACGAGAGCCAGAGCCGCTTCTTCGAGAACACCGTGGGTCGCAGCCGCGCCTTTATGGGACCGCTGCTCGAGGTGCTGCGCCGCCACGCACCCGAGGTCTACGGCGACGTCGACGAGGACACGCTCTACCACGCCGTGAACATCGCGCAGCCTTCGCTGATCCGCACCGAGGCCGACGAGCTCACCTATCCGCTGCACGTTATGGTGCGCTACGAGATCGAGCGCATGCTGTTTGCCGGCGAGGCCACGGCCAAGGACATCCCCGCGCTTTGGAACCGCTTCATGGATGAGTACCTGGGCATTCCCGTTCCCGACGACACGCACGGCTGCCTACAGGATACGCACTGGAGCGGCGGCTCGTTTGGCTACTTCCCCACCTACGCGCTGGGCAGCGCCTACGACGCCATGTTTGTGCCGGCCATGTGCCGCGACGGCGTCGACCTTACCGGCGCCTGCGCGAGCGGCGACCTGACACCCGTCCGCGCCTGGCTGGGCGAGCACATTTGGCAGTGGGGCCGCGCCAAGGACGCGCCGGAGCTCATCAAGGGCGCGTGCGGCATGGCGTTCGATGCCCGCTACTACTGCAGCTACCTGCAGGACAAGTTCACCACGCTCTACGAGCTGTAAGGCATAACCGACACGCCAACGCAAAGGGGACGCCGCGGAACCAATCCGCAGCGTCCCCTTTCCACTTAGTCGTTTAAGAACGTCCCCAATGACTACCTTACAGAGCTTCCAGCGCGGCGGCGATGCGCTTCATGGCGACGTCGGCGGAGGCTTGGTCGGAGGCTTCGGCCAAAACGCGAATCACCGACTCGGTTCCGCTCTTGCGCACGAGCACGCGGCCCTCGCCTGCCAGCGCAGCCTCGGCCTCGGCGATGGCGTTCTGCACGCCCATGTTCTCGAGCGCGGCGTCCTTGTCCGCCACGTGCACGGCCACCTGCGCCTGCGGCAGCAGCTTGCACGGAGCCGTGAGCTGCGAGAGCGTCTCGCGCTCGGCACGAATCACTTCCATCACGCGCAGTGAGGTCATAATGCCGTCGCCCGTGCGCTCGATATCGCCAAAGATCGTATGGCCCGTCTGCTCGCCACCCAGGCTGTAGCCGCCCTCTCGCATCTTGGCATACACGTGACGGTCGCCCACGCCGCTGGTCACGGCGCTCAGACCGGCAAGCTCCAGCGACTTGACCAGGCCAAAGTTGCTGGCAATCGTCGGCACCACGGTACCGCCCGAGAGGCGCCCGTGCTTGTTCAGATACACGCCGCACACGTACAGGATCTGGTCGCCGTCGACCACACGCCCGCGCTCGTCCACGGCCAGGCAGCGGTCGGCATCGCCGTCGTAGGCAAAGCCCACGTCCAGGCCCTGCTCCACCACATGGCGCTGCAGACGCTCCATATGCGTGGAGCCGCAGTCGACGTTGATGTTAAAGCCATCGGGCGCGGCATTGATCACGCGCACGTCGGCACCGAGCGCGTCGAACACCGGCTTGGCCACCGAGGAAGCCGAGCCGTTGGCGCAGTCGATACCGATCTTGACGCCCTGCAGCGAAAAGTTCGCGCTGGCGATGAGCGAAGCAATGTAGCGGTTGCGGCCCTGCATGTAGTCCACCGTGGCGCCGATGTGGTTGCCCGTGGCCAGCGGCACCTCGCTCTTGCCATCGATGTAGTCCTCGATGAGCTCCAGTACGTCCTCGTCCATCTTAAAGCCGTCGCTGTTGACGAGCTTAATGCCGTTATCGCAAAACGGGTTGTGGCTCGCGCTGATCATGATGCCGCAATCGAAGCAGCCCTCCACGGTCTGATGCGCCACGCCCGGCGTGGGGATCACGTGCAGCATATAGGCGTCCGCACCGCTCGCGACCAGACCGCTCACCAGCGCCGCCTCGAACATATAACTCGAGCGACGTGTGTCCTTGCCCACGATGACGCGCGCCTTAGCACTGCGGTTGGCGCCGTAATACCAGCCCACAAAACGGCCAATCTTATAAGCGTGCTCTACCGTCAGCCCAACGTTGGCCTCGCCGCGAAAGCCGTCGGTGCCAAAGTACTTCATGCGCTCTCCTTACAAAATAGGGGCGAACAGATTGCCTGTCCGCCCCAAAATGGTACTCGATTATCTGCGCTACCAGAAAAACCCTACGCCGACGCGCTGTCGCGAGCCGCCTGGCATGTAGGAGTCTGACGCAGCGTAAGCGGCTTGTCCCCCGCCTCGGCCGACGTGGTCAGCGTATACGTGATCGTCGTCGTCTCGCCAGCATGCAGGTCAACGGTGCCCGAATAGAAGGGGATTCCATGCCACGTAGCGACGCCAAGACCAAACTGGGTGCCCTCGACGGTCAGATCAGTAATGTTGCCGCCCGTCGGGGCAAACAGTGAGACATTCAGACGCTCGTCGTCACGCGCGGCATCGGGTGCGCTCGCCGCAACGTAGTCGGGCAGCTTGCCAGCCTCCTCCTGCGTCATGATGTTCGTCAGGGTAACGGTGATGCGATAGGAGCACGTGCCGTCACCGTTCTTGATGCCCTGGCCAATCTGCGTATCGGCGTTCAGGTACCAGTCGAGCTTGGAGAAGCTCAGGTTGTTAAAGTAAACGCCGGCAACAGGATCGGCACTCGGGTCATCCGGATTGGGCAGCGAAGCGTCAATGCCCGTCTCTTTGATGGCATTCTGCTCATCATCGTTTCTCATCCACGCGATCAGGCGGCCCTCTTCGGCACCGCGCTCAACGGCGCTGACAAGCTTCGTAACATCGACATCGCCGATACCGCCAAGGATCTTGTCGAAGGCAGCGCTGGCGACGGATGCAAAGATGCCGTCCGACTCCTCGACCGGATAGTTCCAGTACACATCGTGCATGAGGACCTTTGCGGCGTTAGTGCCGTCGACAACCGTTCCGTCGGGCAGTGACACGTTACCGACCAGGCCCAGCAGATACTGCAGGAACACCGGGTCGATACCGATGACGCCATCAACGTCCTGTCCATACTGGGACTTCCACAGCGCGGCGACACGCTGCGAGTTGCGGGGCCAATCAGGCGAATAGGTATTGCCCGAGTTGTACAGGTTACTGTGGTTGCCGAACAGCGCCTCATCCTCTTCGTCGACGCTCTCGACCGCCTCATCCTCGCTGAGTCCAATGCGGGGAACAAACTCGCCAATCGACATCTGACCGTCGGTGACCGAAATCAGGCCCTGCGAACCGCCAAAGCCGCCGCAGGCACGAATCTCGACGTTGTTCATGGCGTACATAAGGTAGTTGCGCGTCTGGCCGTTGGCGCCGAGCATCTGGGGAAGGACGGGGGCGACCTTCTCCGCCGCGTCAACCGCACCGTTGAGGGTGGCAAAGCCGTCCTTGGCCTTATCGACCAGCTCGGTCACCTGGGAAATATGAGTATCGCCAATGCCCTGGACCTTCTCGTTGGCGCTCTTGAACACCTTCGAGCTGCTGGAAAGCGAATCGGCGACCGCCTGCAGCGCGGACACGTTAATCATGCCGTCCTGGAACAGCTTGCCGGGCGTAGCCTGCGAGAGGTTGTCGGCCATGGGAACCAGCGCATTGCTCGAGACATCGGACAGGGCATCAATCATGGTGCGGGCCGCATTGATATCGCTGCCATACACCGGGATAAACGAAGCCGCCGCCCACAGCGGGCTCGAGGTCTCCGCCTTCATGCTGTTACAGAGCTCATCGATCTTCTTCGCGTCGTCAGGCAGCGTCGAAAAATCGCCCGACGTGACCTTGTCCTTAAGGCCACCGACGATCTCGACAGCCTCCTTCGCTTCGCTCTTTACGGTCTTTGCCGAGTTAAGCAGCATAAAGCCACTTGCGCCAAGCGCAACGAGAAGCACCGCGACTACAGCGGCAATAATGGCGCCGGTGTGACGCTTTTTGCGCTCGCCCTTGCGATGGCGATGACGGACCAGACCGTCAGAGGTCGAACTCGACGAAGCGTCGCTACCGTAGTTCAAGCCAAAATCGTAATAATCTTCCTTGGAACCCGAGCCCGCAAACTCGGTACCGCTATCATCCAGGCGGGCGAACGTGCCAGTCTCGGAGGCGCCGGTGTAAATCGTGCCGAGGTTACCCGTAAGCCCCGCGCCACCGGCAGAGGGAGTTTTGTTGTCGGCCTTGCCGGCATTAACGTTGCCGGCGGCATTCGCGGCGTTGGCAGCACCTGCGTTGTTCGCAGGTACCGAAGGAGCCCCGCTCGGCTGCGACGCGGAGGTTGCACCGCCCGCAAAGACATTCCCTCTTGCACGGCCGGTCTTTTTTGCCTTTTGAGACTGCTCATACAGAGCGGTAAACATCGCCGTCTCGCCCGGGGACACGCGCTTACCGGAACCGCCCTGTCCAGCGCCGCCCGGCGTGCCGACCTTACCAGCCCCGTTCGGACGCGGCGGAACTGCAGGACGGCCGCTATCGCTGCCCTTAAAGTGATTACCAGCCATAAAGAAATCCTCGCAATTGAGTCGCAATGAAAAAGTCCATAACGTTACTAGTTTATGGCATTTTGAGCATCGACAGCTAAACTCCAGACACGGACATCAATTGGCGAAAATGCGGCGCAACACCTTTTCTGTCTTGGCGGCGGCGCCAGCTACACCGTGAGGAACATCATCACGATGATCATGGCAAAGCCGATAAGGTCGGTCGGCAAAAACACCGTGCCCAGCATAACGGCGCTGGTGATGGTCGCCGAAACCGGCTCCACAGTTCCGATGAGGCTCGCACGCACCGAGCCGATGTCCTTAACGCCCTGCATATAAAGCATGTAAGCAAAAAACGAGCCGATAACCACGAACACCGCGAGCGCCTCGATGCCGGCGGCATCGAGCGCCGGCATATGCGCCCAGGGCTGCACGAAGACACATGAGACCACGCCCGCCGTGAGCATTGCCGAGCCCGTGACGATGGGGCTACCGTATTCGGGCAGGATCTTGGCGGGAATCACCGCCATACACGCGGCGCTGACCGCGCACATAAGACCTGCTGCCAGGCCAAGCGGCGAGATATTCAGGCTGGTAGGGTCGCCGCCGGTGGCAATTAAAAAGGTTCCACCCAGAGCCAGGCCAATGCCGATGACTTCGCGAGTACGCGGTATGCGGCGATCGGTCACGCAGGCGTAGCCCATGATGATAACGAGCTGCAGGCACTGGAGCACCGTCGCGGTTCCGGCGTTCGTCAGGCGCACGGCCGAAAGATAGCAAAACTGGTTGAACAGCAGGCCAAAGGCGGTAAAGAGCAGCAACTGCTTGCGATCGGCGGGTGTGGTCCAGAGCTTAATCAGGCGCTCGCGGTCGCGCGTAACAACCACGGCCATAAAGAGTAGACCGGCGAGAATCTGACGCACGCTCATAAGCCACAAGGTGTCGACGTGGTAGGTATCGAACAGAAAGCTCGCGCTGGTGCCCGAGAAGCCCCAAAACGAACCGCCCACCAGCGTAGCCAAGACGCCCGTGATCATCTTGCGCGTCGAAGCGCTGTTCAGGCGGTCGCGCCATGCGCGACGGGTGTTGCGGCTGAGCTCGTCGGTGCCCTCGGGCACATCAATGTTCGATATATCGGTCATCGGCACCGAAGCCCCTGCGCCTTCGACCTGCTCGACACACTCTTTGCTCATTCCACTCCCCCGAAACAGCCTGGAAACAATTCGGCTTACCTTACCACGGCGAAGTCACCAGCTGGAGGCTTGTCCGCTTATCGGTAGGACAATTCCGCAGGCGTCTTTCCATAGCTCGATACCGCAATGGCCTTGCATTATGCGACAGCCAAATCGCGGCAGCAGGCTCTTTTGAAATGGATGCGACAAAGCCCCCGAATTCCACAATGTAAGCGATTTTTAAAAATGTTCTTGCCACCGAGTTCAGGCTCCGTTATATTATCCCTTGCGCGCTTGCGCACCCTTGATCGGGCGTTTAGCTCAGGGGGAGAGCGCTTCCCTGACACGGAAGAGGTCAGAAGTTCAAATCTTCTAACGCCCACCAAATGTTCGCAGCTCAGAGGCTATGTCCTCTGGGCTGTTTTGTTTTATGTCGCCAAATCAGCTGGCAGCTCCAACCGCCCAACTAGCCAAAAGCCGACCATCTACTTGCCGATCTATCCATCGGCATAACCAATCAGTCCGCACCGCAACTTCTCAGCAAAACGCCGCGATGTCTGTGCCCTGCGGTATCCTTGAGCCACTTGCACCTGCAGCACCAAGGAGCCGCCATGCGCACCGAGCTCGATGTCCCCTTTTCGCACAAAGAAGAAGCCAAGGCGCTGGGCGCCAAATGGGACCGGACCAAGAAGATCTGGTATGTACCCAGCGGCGTCAACCCCGAACCCTTTGCCGAGTGGCTGCCCGGTGTTGACCGATCCGACCCCTCAGCGCCGTATATATATCTAGTACTGGGCAAGCGCGAGTGCTGGAAGTGTCACAAAGAGACCTCGGTCGCGGCCTTCGGCATTCCCTATCGAGCCGATAACGACGAGAGCATCGCCATCGCGCACGCGCCCAACGAAACCGGGCACATTGCCATCGACACGGCCAACGCCAACGCACTCGCCATCGTGCCCGCTCTTGGCTGCGTGCCGGGCGAGATCCGCGACTATCTTTCTAAGCGCTGCGGCTACAAGCCCGTAGGCGCGCGAGCCTCCAAAGCCCCGTCGCTCGGCAACACGTGCACCAGTTGCGACGCGCTGCAAGGCAGCCGCTATCTGTTCGAGGAGCCCTCGTCCCCGTTTGCCCTCACTGCCATCAACAAGCTGCCGGCACTGGAGTTTATACGCGTCGAAGTTGCCGGCGTCTTTGGCGTCCCGGCCACACGCACCGACTTTGACCAGGCGCTCTTTACCTGGGCACAAGACCATCACGCCGAGTTCCACAAGCAACTCGGTGAGGGGATTTATTTGTAGAGACGGAGAAGCCTTCACAGCCAGCTCCTCCGCATCACCTATCCCTCGTCGCCGGCGTCATACACGATATCGAGGCCACAAACAGGGCATTTCTCCGGATACACCGGCATATGAACGCCTGTCTGTTTTCTCACTTCGTCGCTGAGTCTGTCGCGCGCATCGATGAACCGAATGTCGAGACACTGTATTTGCGAGCCACAGCAAGGGCAGGTGACGACAAACGACCCACAATCAACCTCTACGCTCGGAAACATATTGTTGTCTATAAGGGCACACGGCAGTTTTCCGTACTTCCCCATCGCAATATCGCCTCGCCAGCTCATACACGCTCCCCTCTCGCTATACAAAACAGGAAGAGCATGCACCGGCGGGCGTGCGCGAGATTGCATCGCCACGCGATCCGATCAAACAGCACGATCGTCAAAGAATGCCAAAGCCAAATACGCTAATACGGCAGAAGCCCCGCCTTTTCACGCTTCTTTTCCGAGCGATCGAACTCAATGCGATGGGCCTCAAGAAACACCGTATTGGGTCGCCACCGACGCTCATTCGGCTGCCTTAGCGTCGCACCCGCAAAGGAAGCGTAGCCGGTCTTATCCAGCAGGTACGATCTGCACAGCCGATATTCGCCGCAAACAGGCTCAAACGAAATCAGGTGAGCATCAAATAGGGAATGAAGATCGCGCCGAAGCAGAATGCCATTGCTGGCAACCTGCGATTTGGGTCCCGAGTAATTCTCGATATGTGCAGCCTCCAGAGCTTCGCTGACGCCGCAGTCCGACACCGCGCAACGGCCGTCATAGGCGGCAACGAGCTGCTTGCGAAACCATTGCTGCCCCAATCGCTCGCGCCTTAACGCATAGCGGACCTTTTCGTCGTCGGTCGCACCCTGTCCGGCAAACTCAACATCGACGGGCATGTGCTTCAGATAACTCATGTCGGGTGCAAAACGAGGGTCCGGTCCGCCTCTATGAACAGGACCGTGCAGAACAAACCATCCGTTTTCGGGCTCGAACCGCTCGACAAACGCAAGGCCGAGCACCTTGTAGCCCACCTCGGTTGCAAATATGACTCCGACCGGAACGCCACATTCCATGCAGTTGAGCATTTTACGGTTATAGTCTTGGTCTCGAGAACCAACGGCGCCTGGCGCTTGAACCGAATACTTAATGACCCACGTGCCATCGTCCAAATAGAGCGGAGGCACATCGGTGTAGAAGCTCTTTTTAGAGTTATGGACCGAAAGCGCAAAGATCTTATTGGGATCTTGCTTCACCCGATCCTGGCCCGGCCAGAAGATCCCTGAATCCCGCGTTACGGGAAAGAAGTCCGAGCCAATTCTCAAACGATACTGATACTGAGGGCTATCTTCCTTGGTGTGGTGCGGAAGGCTGGTCCAAACGCCGCCACGCTGTTCCTCACCCAGAAACCACTCCCATGCCTCAACGTATTCGGAAGGCACGAGACTGCAGGCGTGGTCATAGCTTGGTCCATCCATCAACGGAACAGCAAGGTCAATGTCGTTCATCGCCAGCACCTACAACCATACGAACGCGAGTCATGCCCCTCAATAATATGGACGAGAGTCAATTATTGCGAGATCTCATTCCGCGATCGGCACATCGTTGATGCTCTCGGTTTGCCGCTGGCGCGCTTGTACCCCGCTACCCCACTTCCCTGTATACTGATGTAGCACGTGTTTCATCCGGGCTTGTTGGGCCGAATTGTTCATGGGAGGGTCTTATGGCTGCTTCGAATCCGCCTAAGGGGAGCGTTTCTTCTTCGTCCATCAAGCCGGTTACGCGCAAGGCCGTGCGTTGCCAGCGCGAGGTCGCTTGGCTTGTCACGCAGGCGGCGGGCAGGCTTGTGGCGACCACTCAGGACGTCAATGCTCCCACACCGAGCTTTGTGCTGGCAGCGGCGCTGGATCGAGTACACCAGCTGGAACTCGCCGCACAAGAAGACGGCAGCCATCTTGGCTACCAGGACGTTATGACGCCCGACCTGTTGACCTTTTGCCGCACAGCCAAGTTGCCCGCCGCACCCAATGCGCTTTCAGACGCAGGCTACATGTTTACGCTTTCGGGCGCGGACCTTATCCGCAACATCTATGCATACTGCAGCGAGCTCGCCGAGCGCCACGTCTTTGACGCGGCAGAAGTCAAACCGGGATATGTCATCAAGCTGGTTCTTAGGCTGTTCTTGATAGACGGGTTCGGGGCCATGCCGGCGTAAGCCGAGTCTTTAGCATCACCGTCGACTGGGCAACAACCGCTTTACCTTAATGGACGCCAATCGAGGGTCGATTATTGGGTCGCCTCGTCCACTAACGCATCTATCCCACGCGCTCCGACAGTCGATACTTGCGGTTGCGGCTCGTCGCCGGCGCCGTGGGCTCAAGCTCGCCTTGAGCAATGAGCGCGTTGACGCGCGACCTAACCTGGGAAAATGTGAGCCCTGTGTGCTCTGCCAGCTCGCGCGTCCCCAGCTCGCCGTAGTGTTTGAGTGCCGTCACAATTAAGCCCCCGCCATGATCGACCGGCTCGATCTTTGAACGGTAAAGTACGACCTTGAACCGATCGAATCCCGGGCAGAACAGGGGCTCGGCCAGACCATGCGCGCGCATGGCATCAATCATCATCGGGATGCCCGAGCCATTTCCGTCAGCCGGCGAGCCTGCGCCATCCGGCAGTGGAACAATCGACATGAGTTTCACGAGCGTCGCGTTACGGCATCGGGAGCTGCCGTCAAACAAGTTCTCGCGAGTCTTTCCCCCGTAAAGGCCGCCAGGATTCGTCACCTCGACACGATCGTCAAAGACGTCGACGGCAATCGATTGTCCACAGAACCGATCCCCGTATTCTCGATGGATTACGGCGTTGGCGATTGCCTCGCGCAGAACCTCCTCGGGAATCTCAAGCGAGTCGACACGCGAGACGCCTTGGACGGTCGAGGTTCGCCGCAAATTCTTGGCGACGGCCACGACAGCATCCGAGATCATCTCGCCCGACGTTCCCTCACAGATTGTGCGGTCCATGAACCTCAACGAACCCGCGGCGCCCTTCTGCGTTCCGGCATGGACCGCCACATCGATAAAGAGCTTGGGATAAAACTGCTGAGGGTAGGTGCCCGCAGCCAGGAGCCCGGCCTTAGTCACATTACCCTGGGAGTCGAGGAAACTCAGGCGCTCCAGCTTTGTTTTCTTGTCCGTCGCGCCGCGCATAGCTCGGGGCGTCAGCGAGAAAGCACGCTCTATCGTGCGGCCAATCAGGGCCTCGTCGAGGTCGCCCACGCCCGCGCCCGGCACTGCATCGCGATCACTGGGGCTCGTTCGTTCATACGACGACAAGGACAGGACTTCGGTCGATGAAAGCGGCACATCTTTGTCATCGATGCGCTTGTAGCTGCCGCCCTGGGCGCCCCGCTCTATGACATAGCAGGGCTTGCTCGACGGATCGAGCTCCTCAATGGTAATGACGAGAACGATGGCGCCCTGAAGCTCCACTCGCTCGATCGTGTATTTGGGCGGATTGGCCAGCTTTCCTCGACCTCCCGCATCACCCATGCCTGCCACAAATTGGTTGAGCACTTTCTCGGTCTCGAAGTTCTCAACCGGGACAAAACCTGCGCGCTCACTCACTCCGAGCACGATGATTCCGCCGGCAGTGTTCGCGAATGCGCTCACCGTTTCCCACACGTCGCGGGAAAGCGTCGTGGAGCTCTCCTTCACTTCGACGTTAAGATCATCCGAGCCCATACGCCTTAAAGACTCAAGCAGACCGATCAGCTCGTTTTCGTTCATCTGCACGTCCTTTCGCTCGGCCCGGCGGAGAATGCCGCGAATAGATTTCCCTCGTCTCTCAGTTATCTCTCGAAATTATCTCTCATCTATCTCTCTATCTCTCGGCTTAGAGATAGAGAGATAGATGAGAGATGGAATGTCTACCATTTGCTTCATTTATACATATTTTTGCTGGTAGAACAATTGGTATTGAGACAATACCATGATTGCCTGTCTCTTTGCTGCTCAGTTATCTCTCATATTTTTCTCTCATCTTCCTGTCATCTCTCATATTAGAGACGAATGAGGGACGAGAGATACGCGAGTGATGGACGAGCGAGGATTTTCGGACGGTCGGATATCGAGAGTGGATATTTGGACGGTTTTTGGGGCTTTTGCGGCAAATTCCGTCCAAATATCCACTCTCGTTCGATAGGTATCCGGAAATCCTCGCTCGTCCGTCCGAATATCCACTCTCGTTTGGCGAGTGTCCAATTTTCCACGCTCGTGCGGCGGGCACGCGAGCCCTTCGCCCAATCCGCTGGCATCGTCTCCAGTTCGCCGCAGGGTCGCGGCCCCATATGGGTATACTCTCGAGGATTCGACTCGATTCGCCCCCGCTGGGGCGTCAAAGGAGACTGCATATGCCCACCACCTCAACCGACCCGCGCGCCGCAGCCGCTGCACTGCTGGTGCCCGGCACTACCTGCCACGGCTTTGCCGTCGAGCGCCGCGAGACCGTGCCCGAGCTCGACTCGGACGCTTACGTGCTGCGACACACTGCCTCGGGCGCTCGTCTGCTGTACCTGGCGTGCGACGACGAAAACAAGGCCTTTGCCATTGGCTTTAAGACGCCGCCGGCCGATTCCACCGGCGTGTTCCATATTCTTGAGCACTCGGTGCTGTGCGGATCGGCCAAATTCCCCGTCAAGGAGCCGTTTGTCGACCTGATCAAGAGCTCCATGCAGACGTTCCTCAACGCCATGACCTACCCCGACAAGACCATCTACCCCGTTGCCACCACCAACGAACAGGACCTGTACAACCTGATGGACGTGTATCTGGACGCGGTGTTCAACCCAGCCATCTACACCAAGCCGACCATTTTTGAGCAGGAAGGCTGGCACTACGAGCTGGACCTGTCGGAGGACGCCGAGGGCGACGGCAACGCCGCGAGCCTGCACGAGGGCACGCTGCGCTATAACGGCGTGGTGTTCAACGAGATGAAGGGCGCGCTGTCCGACCCCATGAGCGTGCTGGACGACGCTGTCAACGCCGCGCTCTATCCCGACACCGCCTATGCGCACGAAAGCGGCGGCGACCCGCGCGCGATCCCCGCGCTCACCTACGAGCAGTTCCTGGACACGCACGCGCGCCACTACAATCCTTCCAACTCTTATATAACGCTCTACGGCGACCTAGATGTGGACCGCGCGCTGGCGTTTTTGGACGAGCGTTATCTGTCGCAGCCGAGTGCCGCGAGCTGCCGCATGGACGCTGCCGTCGCCGCCGGCGAGGACCCGTCCACGCTGGCGCCCAATCCGCTGGGCGTGCAGGCACCCGTGACCTGCGAGTACAAGCGCGTCGAGATGGCCACTACACCCGAGAACGCCCTGGTGGGCCTGGGCCTGGTGCTGGGCAGCGCGCTCGACCGCAAACGCACGATCGCGGCGGATATCCTGTTCGAGGCACTGCTGGGCTCCAACGAAGCACCGGTTAAGAAGGCCATTCTGGCCGCCGGCCTGGGCGGCAACGTGGTGAGCTACACCGCGGCCGAGAGCCTGCAGCCCTACGAGCTCATCATGCTGCAAAACGCGCAGCCCGGCGTGGCGCGCGAGCTGCGCCGCGTGTTCCAGGACGCCTGCCGCGACCTATGCGAGCATGGCGTTCCGCGCGAGCGCCTGGAAGCCATCATCAGCAGCAACGAATACGACCTGCGCCAGCGCGACTACGGTATCGCCGACGGCGTGGCCATTGCGTGCGACGCGCTGAGCACGTGGCTCTACGATGACGACGCCGCGACGCTGGCGCTCAAGTACGGCCCGGTGTACGAGGAGCTGCGTAGCGAGCTGGACGGCAGCTATTTTGAGGACCTGCTGCGCGAGCTGGTGCTGCAGAACGATCACATGGCACTGGTCGAGCTGGTGCCGGTGGACGCCGCCGAGGGTTCGGAGGGTGCCGAGGCCGCCGAGCTGGCAGCCAAGCGCGATGCCATGACCGATGCCGAGCTGGCCGACGTGGTCGAGCGCACGGCCGCGCTGCGTGCCGCGCAGGAGGCGGAAGACACACCCGAGGCCAAGGCCACGCTGCCGCGCCTGCGCGTGTCCGACATTGGCGAGGCGCGCCCCGAGCCGCCACTGGTCGTGGACACGACCGCGCCCATCCCCTGCCTGCGCCACGGCATCCCCACCAACCGTCTGGCCTACGCCATGCAGTATTTCGACCTGAGCTGCGTCGCGTTTGAGGACCTGCCCTATGTGACACTGCTCTGCCGCCTGCTTAAGCAGCTGCCCACGCGCGAGCACTCGGCCGAGGAACTCGATAACTTACTCGCCGGCAAGCTCGGCTTTTTGAGCTTTACGACCGAAGTCATGACGCAGCCCGAAGTAGACGGCGTGCGCCCCTACCTGCTGGTGAGCGCCGGCGCCCTGTCCGAGAAGATCGATGCACTGGCGAGTCTGCCGCGCGAGGTATGGTCGAGCACGCTTTTGGCAGACGCCGACGCCGACCGCATGCGCGACGTGCTCACGCAGATTCGCATTGGGCTTGAGCAGGGCTTTATCAACAACGGCCACTCGGCGGCACTCGGTCGCGCGATGAGCTACAGCTCGCCTTCGGCCGTGGTGCGCGAGCAGCTTTCGGGCGTTGATTTCTATCTGTTCCTGCGCGATTTGCTCGAGCACTTTGACGAGCGCGTGGACGGGCTGCGTACCAAGCTTGCCGAGCTGGCGGAGCGCATCTTTGTGGCCGATGGCTGCATGGCGAGCTTTACCGGCAGCGACGAGGACTTTGACGCGTACTGGGATGCCGCGGGCGACCTGGGGCTGGATGCGGGCGATGGTGCCGGCCGCGACGCGCTCGCGGTGCCGGCGCCGTGCGACCGCCACGAGGCTTTCGTGATCCCCAGCGACATCTGCTTTGCCGCGCGTGCGTGCGATCCGCGTCGCCTGGGCATTGACGTGACAGGCGCTTGGGCCGTGGCTGCCAACGCGCTCTCCTACGATTACCTGTGGAACGAGATTCGCGTGAAGGGCGGCGCGTACGGCTGCGGATTCCGCGCAGCCGGCGAGCGCCAGGCGGCGTTCTACACCTACCGCGACCCGGCAATCGACCCCTCGATTGAGCGCGTGGCGCGCGCAGGTGAATGGCTCGGCAGCTTTGAGCCCGACGAGGCCGCCTTTGAGGGCTTTATCGTGAGCTGCGTGAGCGGCATGGACGCGCCGGTGAAGCCGTACGCGCTCACCAAGCGCCGCAACACGACCTACCTGGCCGGGCTCGATCCACATGCACGCGAGGAGCGCCGCGCCCAGATGCTCGCCGCCACGCCCGGTAAGCTGCGCTCGCTCGGCGCCGACGTGACGCGCATCGCAGCCGAGTCGCCCACCTGCGTCTTTGGCGGCCGAGACGTCATCGCCAAGAGCAACGCCGGCTTCACCGTAGTCGACCTGTTGGGCTAACGCACAAAGGTAGATTTTTGGGACATGACCGAAAATCTACCTTTTTCTTTTGCCGCAGTCTGCCGATTTATCTCGATCTGTAACGCTAAGGCGGCAATATTGGCTCCAGATGTTACAAATCGAGACGTTTCCGGATGACGCCGGCCCTTTGTCTCAATCTGTAACATCTAGGTCCAATTTTGCCGAGTTACTGTTACAGATCGAGACGAACTGCCGCAGACGCCCACTCCACAGCACAGACCACCACAAAGATGCCTGTCCCCATTCTCAGTGGTGATTCGAACACTTGTTCTATACGCACACATGTTCTATAGTAGAGGTGCTTGCAACGACCTGAAATTGCAACTAGAATATAGTTGCAGAATGTGAGGCGGGATGACTCGATCCGATAAACTCATCGCCCAACTGTTTAGCTGCCCTTCAACTTATCGGTATGCGGATTTTTTAAAAGTCATGGCTTCATATGGCTTTGAAATGGACAGCAAAGGCAAGACATCCGGATCGCGCGTTCGCTTCTACAGGCCATCAGATGGCAGGATGTTCGTAATGCACGCGCCTCACCCATCTGACGAATTGACAGCGGGGACCATTCGAAACATCGTTCGCTTTCTGCAAGATGTCGGAGGTAGTCATGAGTAACGTTTTGGCATACAAAGGTTATTTCGCCCCGGTCGAGTTCAATGCCGAACAGCATGTGCTAACAGGTATGGTCGCCGGCATTAGGGACGCAATCGTATTTGAAGGCTCCACGGCTGAAGAAGTGGAGCAATGCTTCCACGACGCCGTCGACGATTACCTTGAGTTTTGCGCCGAGAAGGGCAAGGAACCCGAGCGGGCTTTTAAGGGCTCGTTCAACGTAAGAACGGGCTCTGAGCTCCACAAGCAAGCAGCGCTGGCAGCGGCAAAGAAGGGTGAGTCACTCAATAAGTTTGTGACTGAAGCGATCGCTGCGGCGCTGTGAAGCCAACGTCGAGTCGAAGCCGCCACACAGGGCGCCTTTGTGGCGGCTTCGACGTTTGCCCAGATAAAACCTGCCAAAATAAACCTGTCCCTTTTTGGTAGGTTTGGGAGAGAGGGCCGGGATGGACAAGGCTGAGTTGCGACGGGCGGTGATTGCTCGGCGCGATGCTCTTGATTTGGATGTGCGGGCGGCAAAGTCTGCCGTTATCTGTGCGCGGCTGGTTGAGCTGTCGGATCGCTTGGATGCCGCGGTGTCGCGCACCGTTGCCGTCTATGCCGCGGTGGGTTCCGAGGCAGACCCTGCCGCGTTTGCCGCTGCGACCGCCGCGCGCGGCTGGCGCGTGGCCTATCCGTGCATGCTCTCGGCAACAGACACCGTGGCTTGTGGCCAGCGCATGTGTATGCGGGCAGTTGCCGCCGACGATGCGTCCGCGGCTCCGTTTATCGCCCACGCCACGCAGGCCTTTGCGGCTACGAACATCGACAGCAACCGCTTCCCTATCGTGCCTGCCGAAGCACTCGACATGATTGTTGTGCCGCTCGTGGCCTTCGACCAAACCGGCGCGCGCCTAGGCTACGGAGGCGGCTGCTATGACCGCTACCTGCCCATGCTCTCGCCTGCATGTCAAATCATCGGCATCGCCTTTGACGAGCAGCGTGTCGACCACATCCCCACCGACGCCCACGACCTGCCGCTACCCCACATCATCAGCGCTTAATCGCCGCCACATCAGCCACGGCTACAGCAGTACCATCGCAGCCTAGTGCTCCTCGCCGGCGCGGGCCAGGTCGTAGGGCGTGGTCTGGTAGACGTAGTAGTTGAGCCAGTTGGTGTAGAACAGCTGAGCCTGGCTGCGCCAGACGTTGCGCGGCTCGGCCGTGGGGTCGTCGTTTGGGAAGTAATGCGCCGGCACCTCCGGGTTGAGCCCGCGCTTCACGTCGCGCTCGTACTCCAGGCGCAGCGTGTCGGTGTCGTACTCGGGGTGGCCAAAGACAAAGAAGCGGCGGCTGTCGACCGACTTGACGATGTACAGGCCCACCTCGTCGGACACGGCCACGACCTCGAGCTGAGGCTCGGCCTCCACGTCCTCGCGGCGCACATCGGTGTTGCGCGAGTGAACGGCACAGAAGCGGTCGTCGAAGCCGCGAACCAGCGGGCTTTGCGGCTTCACCAGATGATGCTCGAACACGCCGCTCGCCTTTGTCGACAGGTCGTACTTCTGAATACCGTAGTGGTGATACAGGCCCGCCTGCGCGCCCCAACAAATGTGCAGCGTAGAGTGCACGTGCGTGGTGGACCAATCCATGATCTGGCAGAGCTCGGGCCAGTAGTCGACCTCCTCGAACGGCATCTGCTCCACCGGCGCGCCCGTGATGATCAGGCCGTCGTAGTGAATGTCGCGAATGTCGTCGAACGTGCGGTAGAACGTCTCCAGATGGCCGGCGCTCACGTGCGTGGCCTCGTGCGTCTTGGTGCGCAGCAGGTCGACCTCCACCTGCAGCGGCGTGTTGGAGAGCTTGCGCATGATTTGCGTCTCGGTGGCGATTTTGGTGGGCATGAGGTTGAGGATGAGCACGCGCAGCGGACGGATATCCTGGTGCAGCGCGCGATACTCGGTCATGACAAAGATGTTCTCGCTCTCGAGCTGCGCGGCGGCAGGGAGGGCGTCGGGAATGCGAATGGGCATGGAAGCTCCTTACGAGTCAGTTGCAGCTATGGTACAACGACCGGCCCCATCCGCGCGAGCACATCGCCCCATGATGCCGTCAACGGCCCAAATCACTCCAAAAGTAGAGATTAAGGCATGTCCCAAAAATCTGCAGCGCTTTAGCCTAGCAAAGTGGTAGCAGGACGCTACAATGGTTCGACGCGAAAAACTCGGCCGAAAGGATACATATATGTACCAGACGCGTAAGATCGGTGTGGTCGGCCAGGGCCACGTAGGAGCACATGTCGCCAACAGCCTGCTCATGCAGGGCATTGCCGACGAGCTGTACCTGTGCGATATCAACGAGGCCAAGGTGACGTCCGAGGTCCAGGACCTGCGCGACTCCCTTTCGTTTGTCCCGTATAACACCAAGATCGTCAACTGCTACGACCGCTACGAGGAGCTGGCCTGCTGCGACGTCATCGTCAACGCCGCCGGCAAGGTCGCGCTGGCCGCCGGCAACCGCGACGGCGAGCTGTTCTTTACCACCGACGCCGCCCGCACCTTTGCCAAGCGCATCGTCGACGCCGGCTTTGACGGCATCTTCGTAAGCATCTCCAACCCCTGCGACGTCGTGTGCACCGAGCTGTGGCACCTGACCGGCTACGATCCCAAGAAGATCATCGGCTCGGGCTGCGGTCTGGATTCCGCCCGCCTGCGCACCGAGATCTCCAAGAAGGTCGGCGTGAGCCCCAAGTCCGTCGACGCCTACATGATCGGCGAGCACGGCTTTAGCCAGCTGGCCGCCTTTAAGGCCGCGACCATCGCCGGCAAGAGCCTCAACGAGCTCCAGGCCGAGAACCCCGACAAGTACGCCTTCGACCACATGGAGGTCG
Organism: Collinsella sp.; assembly: GCA_018368535.1. Taxonomy (GTDB): domain Bacteria; phylum Actinomycetota; class Coriobacteriia; order Coriobacteriales; family Coriobacteriaceae; genus Collinsella. The sequence continues at coordinate 58,547 of JAGZDZ010000010.1, forward strand.
AGGAGCTCGCGCGCAAGGGCGGCTATGTGACCTACCAGGGCAAGCAGTGCACCGAGTACGCCGTCGCCAACTCCGCCGCGCGCGTCTGCGCCGCCGTGCTGCACAACGAGCACGCCGTGCTTTCCGCCTCCACGCTCATGACCGGCCAGTATGGCGAGGAGGGCATCTTTACCTCCCTGCCGTGCGTGATCGGCGCCGAGGGCGTCGAGGAGGTTTATACGCTCGACCTGTCCGAGCACGAGCTCGAGGGCTTCCACAAGAGCTGCCAGCACATCCGCGACAACATCGCCCAGCTCGACTGGTGGGACGCCGAGGCCTACGACGCAAAGTAGGCCGCTGGCTGCCGCAACCTTGCGAATCGAAGCGCGATACCAAGCGGGCCGTGCCGGAAATCCCCGGCGCGGCCCGCTTTTTTGACTCACACAGTGCCCTCGCGAATCGAAGGTGAATACTTTTCCGCGAAGTGAACGAGCAAAAACGAGCCCCCGAAGCATCGACACTTTTCAGACGCCGCTTCCTGCGGTTTCGCTGAGTTTTTCCTGCAGTTTTGGCGTCAAAAAGTGTGGATGCTTCGGGGGTCCAAAATAGGTCGTTCACTTCGCGGAAAAGTATTCACCTTCGTTTTTCGCGCAGACACGGATCCGGCCGCCGCAACGCAAAACGGGGCCCGCGCGCAGCGCAGACCCCGTCGTGAGAGGTTATTCCCGGAATATTAGTACTGCTCGATGCCCATGTAGCGACGAACCTCGGGGCTGTGGTCAAACACCTTGCCGCGCGCGGCGCGCAGCTCGCAGCTCATGTTGTAGAAGAAGATCGGCTCCAGGTACGAACGCACGCTGGCGGGCACCTCGCCCACGCCGTACTCAAGTGCGTCGAGCACCATAATCGCATCGGTGTGCGTGTTGAGGAATGCAAGTGCGCGCTCCTCCATGGGGCGACACTCGCCCGATCCGAGCTGCACAAAGTAGAACACGCCGGGCTCGGTGGCCTCGAACGGGCCGTGGAAGTACTCGCCGGAGTGGATGTAGCAGCAGTGCTGCCACTGCATCTCCATGAGCGAGCAGATGGCCATGGCGTAGGTCTGGCTAAAGTTGGGGCCAGAGCCCAGGATATAGAAGAACTTGTGCTGCTGGCAGAGCTCGGCAAAGCGGGCGCCCAGCTCGGCGTTGACCTTCTCGCGGGCGGCGGGCAGCAGCGCATCCATCTTCTTGAGGCCCTCGTACATGTCGGCAAGCGCCTCGTAACCCTCCTGCTGGTCGAGCAGCTCGGCAGCGATCAGAGCGCCGATGCCCTGCGGCACCTCGGCCTGCGGCACGCCCTCGCCCCAGGGGTAGACCCAGGTGGTCCACTTGCCGTTGTCGATCTTGGAGCCCTCGCAGTCAGTGAGGGCAATGACCTCGGCACCGGCGGCCAGCGCCATCTCACAGCCGTCGACGACCTCCTGCGTGTTACCGCTGTGGCTGCAGGCGATGACGAGCGACTTCTCGCCAAGACTCTTGGGAGCCATCAGGCAAAACTCGCGCGCCGTGTAGACCGTCGAGGTAAACGCGGTGGCCTCACGCTTGAGCAGCTCGTTGGCCGGCATCAGGTCGATCATCGAACCGCCACAGGCGATCCAAAAGACGTTCTCAATCTTGCCCTTGCGCTCGATGATTTCCTGAATCAGATCGTGTGCGTTCATGGTGATGTTCCTCCTTATGGGGCGGCTTTGAGCGACGACGGCTCGTACCTGCTGTCGTTCTATGTTGTCCTATTTATAACACGCACGGCAACGCCCGTGAAGTCATTTCACCAAAGTTGTTCTATGTTGTTCTATCTGTGGACGTTAGATGTCGAAGACGTAGCGCGAGCCCACGATCTTTTGGCGGCCGAGCAGTAGAGGGCGCCCGCCAGCGTCGGTAAAGTACGCCTCCATATAGAAGAGCGGCTCACCGACCGGCACCTCCAGCAGCGGGGCCGTCTGAGCATCGGCAAGCGCAATCTCCACAGTGCAGGGGTCGGACTTGAGCGGCGCGCGACCCGAATGCTCGGCAACGAGCGCAAAGATTGAGTTATCGGTGAGGTCCTCATCGGCCAGCGTCTGCAGGTAGGGATGGTCGGCGAGCACAAAGGCGTTGTTCTCAAGCATGACAGGGATGCCGTCGGCCGTGCGCACGCGCTCGACCACGATAAGCTCGCAGCCGGGCTCCACGCCAAAGAACGCCGCATCCTCGTGCGTCGCCGCGACCACCGTGCGCGACACCAGACGAGCACCCGGCACCATGTCGTTGGCAGCGCAACCCTCAGTAAAGCTCTGGACGTCACCCTTCTGGCGAATCTTGCGCTTGAGCTTGGGAGCGCACACAAAGGTACCCCTCCCCTGCTGGCGGTTGAGATACCCCGCGCGTGACAGCTCCTCGATGGCGCGGCGCACGGTGACGCGCCCCACGCCGTAGGACTTCGCGAGCTCCATCTCGGAAGGAATACGCGAGCCGGCCACGTACACGCCGCGCGCGATCTCGCCCTTTAGATCGTCCATGACCTGCTGGTACAGCGGTACGGCGGACACGTCAGTACGGTCGGTCTTGCTATCGGCTACCATCGTTACGCTCCATCCCGCGCATGCTCGGACTCAAACTCTTCAATTGCCGCCATAAACTGCTCGCCAAAGGCGTCGGCCTTTTTCTCGCCAATGCCGTTGACCTGGATCAGCTCGTCGCGCGTCTGCGGGCGCAGGCGGCACAGGCCGCGCAGGGCCTTGTCGGAGAAGACCATGTACGGCGCCATCTCCAGCTCCGTCGAGATCTCCTTGCGGAGGGCACGCAGGCGCTCGAACAGCTCGGCATCGTCGCCCACGCGCGGGCGTTGATCCAGCTCGGCCTCCTCGCGCAGCAAATCGACGGCGCGGCGTGCGCGGGCCGAGGCCTTGCGCTTGGACGCGCGACGCTTAACGGTAAAGGCGAACGCCTCGTCCTCGACCTCGCCGGCACGCGGACCCAGTCCCACGACCGGGTACTGCCCCTGCGAGGTAGCCAGATAACCGCGGCCGCACAGCTGGCCGATAATATCCTTGATGCGCCCACCCGATTCACTCGACAGCTCACCGTAGCCGCGGTCCTCGTCCAGATGCATCTGGCGAATGCGCTCGGTGTTGCCGCCGTGGAGCACGTCGGCGATGAGCGACTTGCCAAAACGCATGGAACGCGTGGCCACATAGCGCACAGCGGCGCGGGCCATATCGGTGACGTCCTCGACCTCGAACTGCGTGAGGCAGTTGCTGCAGTTGCCGCAGCCCTCGGCGTCGTCCGTGGCGGTGGCGCCCGCACCGGCCGCGGCCTCGTCGCCAAAGTAGCGCAGCATGTATTCGCGCAGGCAGCCGGTGGTATTGCAGTAGCCCTCCATTTGGCTGAGCAGACGATATCGATTCTGGAGCGCCCACGCGCGCTGCTCGTCGTCGAGCGCCTCATCGGCGGCATCGCCGCGATCGATCAGAAAGCGACGCATGCGAAAATCGTTGCCGTTCCACAGCAGGTGGCAGCTGGCCGGGTCGCCATCGCGGCCGGCGCGGCCCGCCTCCTGGTAGTAGGCCTCGATGCTCTCGGGCACGTTGTTGTGGATCACGTAGCGCACGTTGGGCTTGTCGATGCCCATGCCAAAGGCGTTGGTGGCAACCATCACCTGGATATCGTCGTCGATAAAGGCACGCTGGCTCTGGCGGCGGACGTCGTTGCCCATGCCGGCATGGTAGCGGCCCACGCGAATGCCGCTGGGGCCCAGTGCCTCGGCAAGCTCCGCGGCCAGCGCGTCGACCGTCTTGCGGGTCGAGCAATACACGATGCCGCTCTCGCTCGAATGCGCGATCACGTAGTCGCGCACCCAGGCGGTCTTGGCCTTGTCGCCCATCTCCTCGCAACCAAAGTAGAGGTTCTTGCGATCGAAGCCCGTCACCACCGTCGCCGGGTTTTGCAGGCCGAGCATCTGCTGAATGTCCGCGCGCACACGCTCGGTCGCCGTAGCGGTAAAGGCCGCCACGATGGGGCGCTGCGGCAGGGAATCGATGAACTCGCGAATCTGCAGGTAGGCGGGGCGGAAATCCTGGCCCCATTGGCTCACGCAGTGGGCCTCGTCAATGGCCACGAGCGGAACGCCGATGCCGCCTTCGGCCGCAGCTTCCTGCGCAAAGGCTAAAAAGCGCGGCTCGAGCAGGCGCTCGGGCGCCACATACATAAGCTGGTAGCGCCCCTCACGAGCGCGCTTGAGCACGGTATTTTGCTGGGCCGGAGTAAGACTGGAGTTGAGATAGCTGGGTCGCGCACCCGCCGCGAGCAACGCGCGGGTCTGATCCTCCATAAGCGACAGCAACGGACTCACCACAAAGGTGATGCCGGGCAGCATAAGCGCAGGCACCTGGTAGCAAATGGACTTGCCGGCGCCTGTGGGCATAACGCCCAACGTATCGCGGCCGGCAAGGATCGCATCGACCATGCGGTCCTGCCCCGGGCGAAACGAGGTGTAGCCAAAATAGGCGCCGAGCGTGTCGAGCGCCATCTGCTGCATGCTATCGGTCATGGTTTCCTAACGTCAGAATCATCTGCCGCCGATTATACGCCGCCACGCGGACCGGCGTCGCCCGGCTGCCGATCACGGGTAATACAATCCAAGGCGGACGAGCGTGGATTATTGGACACTTTCCGGATGAGCATGGAAACGTCGCTGGTTGAGCATAAGTCAGAAAACGCCCCTAAGCGAGCAAGGTGACGTGAAAGAGGAGGGAAGCGTACTTCGGTACGCGACCGACGATTGAACGTCAGATTGCCGCTTAGGGGCGTTTGCAGCGTCGAGCCGTTACGGCGTTTGGTAAAACGCCGTAACCAAAGGCGCAGCGTCGACCGATCCGCCGTTCGTTAGAACGGCGGAACCAACCCTACATCACCATAACGTAGCGCGATCCCACGTAGTACTGCTTACCCATCAAAACCGGCTCGTCATCGGGACCGGTAAAGCCGGCACGCAGGTTGAGCAGCGGATCGTGCAGAGCAATGCCCAGCTCGGCCGCCTGCTCGGCGTTAGCTCGAACGGCCTCGACCGTACGGTAGCCAACCGAGACAATCGGCGTTCCGCCAACACGCTCGACCTCGGCAAAAATCGACTTGTCCTCAAGATCGGCCGTCAACAGCTCACGGTAGGCGTCAAACGGCACAAAGATGTTCTCCTCAAAGATGGGCTCGCCGTCGGCCGTACGCACGCGCTTGATATGCAGCAGCAGCGCATCCTTCTGCAGGCCAAAGAACTCCATCTCGTTTTGGCGCGCCGGAACGATCTGGCGATCGATCACGTGCGCACCGGCCTTCATGCCGTTGCCGGCACACAGCGCGGTAAACGTCTGCAGCGTCGAGGCGTGAAACTGGCGGTTGATGTGCGGCGTGGAGACAAAGGTGCCGCGGCCCTGCTGCTTAACCAGGTAACCATCGGAGCACAGCTCCTCGACAGCGCGGCGCACCGTAATACGGCTCACCTCGTACTGCTCGGCTAGTTCAAGCTCGGACGGAATACGCTCCTTGGGTGCATAAACACCTTTCTCGATCGCATCCTTGATTTCGTCATAAATCTGCTGGTAAAGCGGTGCATTTTTGGGCGCAGGCATATCTGATCACTCTTATCAAAATAGCTAAATTTCTAATACGTATATAACGTCTAGTTTCATGTTACCTCATATTGATAAAACGATACACCCTCCCTACCAAAAAGCGACAGCTTCATTTTGGTAGGTTTTATCTGGGCAAACGAGAGCCCTCGAAAGCAACGGGGCTTTCGGGGGGCTCGTTCGGATGGGTTGCGCAGGACCGGCAAAATGCCAATACCCTACTTGCCGTCGTCCTGCTGCAGGCTGTCCTGTTCGCTGAGGCGCGCCTGCCTGCTGGCCATGCGTGCGGGCTTGTCGGGATCGGGAACGGCCGTGGGCATGGGCTCGTCGACATGACCGCCCCACCAGCCGCCCACAAAGTTGAGCGTGTGGAACACGTTGATCACGGCGCCGGGATCAACGTCGCACACCAACTTGATAATGTCCTGGCTCTCGTAGGTCGAAACAACGGTGTTCAGCAGGTACATCTTTTCGCGGCTGTATCCGCCGACGACCTCGGCGCAGCTAATGCCGTGCTGAAAATGGTTTACGTAGGCAGTCATGACCTCGTCTGCCTTGCGCGTCGTAATCTGCAGCGTCACGCGATCGTAGCGACGATAGAAACTGTCGATGGTCTTGGTCGAAATAAACTGGAACACGATGGAATACGCCGCCTTGTCCCAGCCAAACATAAAGCCAAAGATCGCCAGGATAAAGCAGTTGAAACCAAAGATGACGCCCCAGATGGTCTTGCCCGTGTGGTTGGAAACCCACAGCGCGATAAAGTCGGTGCCGCCGGTGGATGCGCCGGATTTAAGCGCGATGGCAGCGCCCAGACCCGAGACCACGCCGCCAAAAATGATGAGCATAATCTTGTCGCCCAAAAACGGGGCGAAGTGAAAGATGTTGAGGAACAGCGACGAGAGCACGACCTGCATCATCGAGAAGATGACGAAGCGCTTGCTAATGCCGCTCCAGCATAGGAGCGCCACGGGAATGTTGAGCGCAAGCATGCCAAGCGAGATGTCGATGTGAACGCCGCCCAGCGAGGTAACGCGATCGAGCAGGACCGCGACGCCGGTGAGACCGCTCGGAAGCAGGTCGGCGGGCTGAATGAACGCCTGGATCAGAAATGTCTGGAGAACGGCGGAAATGGTGACCGCCACAGCAGTAATGGCGCGGCGGACGATGGTGAGGCGGCCGAGCACGAGCACTCGGTCCGTGAGCTGATCGATGGCGTTCGCCACGCAGGCTCCTTTCGAAGGCAGATGTAGTTGTGGGATATGTCCGCGATTGTAGCATGGAGCGTGCGGGGGCGCTTCAATTCACCCTCCCTCGACAACCAAAGCGGGACCAGCAACCCCACGACCAAAGGCCCAAATTACAAGTGAGTAGACTTTACGCGACCTGCAGAGCACACCCAAAACCGCCACCCCTGTGACCTGCACTGATAATTGTTCTCGGGGGAAGCGGGCACTGCGGGGCGCGGCAACGGCGCGCGATTTCCGCGTCGCAGCGCTACCCTGATGCTGAACGCCG
>JAGZDZ010000060.1:0-3297 GCA_018368535.1 Collinsella sp.
TGAGACAAGGTGACGTGAAACGAAAGGGCGCTGACCTTCTGGTCGCGCCCTTGAAGTTGAACGTCAGATTGTCCAAATGCGGCCCGCGCAGCGTCGAGCCGTTACGCGGTTTGGTAAAACCGCGTAACCCCTACGGCCGCTGGCCCATGCCACCCTCGAGGGTGACGGTCTCGCCGTTCATGTACTTAAAGTCGGGACCGCAGAGCTGAACGACCACGCGGCCGATTTCCTTCTCGACGTCGCCGTAGTGACCAGCCGGCGGCATGTGGACGTTGGCCTTGAACGCCTCGGGATAGGCATCCTGGAAGTTCTCGAGCGCAGCGGTCCAAGCAAGCGGGCACACGATGTTGACGTTGATGCCGTCCTTGCCCCACTCGTTGGCGGCAACGCGGGTCAGGCCGCGGATGCCCTCCTTGGCGGCAGCATAGCTGCACTGGCCATAGTTGCCAAACAGGCCGGCGCCCGAGGCAAAGTTGACCACGGAGCCCTTGGTCTCCTTCAGGTGCGGATAGGCCTTCTGCATGTACAGATAGGTAGCATACAGACCGGAGTAAATGGCCAGGTTAAACTGATCCATGGTGTGATCGGCGATGGTCACGCCCGAGGCGCTAGCCTGAGCATTGTTGACGACGGCGTCGATGCGGCCGAACTCCTCAATGGCCTTGTCGATGACGTTCTGGACGACGGCCTCGTTGTCCTGACCAGCCGAGACATCGGCCTGAACAGGCAGAACCTTGACACCGTACTCGGCCTCGAGAGACTCCTTGGCGGCCTCGAGCTTGGCGACGTTGCGGCCGGTGATGACGAGGTTCGCGCCCTCCTTGGCAAATGCGATATCGATGCCGTAGCCGATGGAGCCAGCGGAACCGTCCTTAAGCGTGGCCTTGCCGCCGCCGGTGACGATCACGGTCTTACCAGTGAAAAGTCCCATACAAAGTCCTTTCAAATCGCGACGGGCACGCCCGCCGACTGCGCGTATCCAACTTCACGCGCCAAAAGCTGAGATGCAACTTTAGCGTGTTCAAGCAAAAATAAAAGACCGCGGTAGGCGAACGGCACCACGTAGTTCGGCGAAGGGATTGTCAAGTACAAACTGGATAAAACGGCCGAGTTATTGTTATCAGATCGAGCCATCGAACACGTTTTGAAACTTTGCTGCGGCGCGCGGGATGTCGGCGCGAGACCTTATCATAGGGTGACAAACAACGATGAGGAGCACATGCCTATGACAGACGAGCTGGACCCCCAGACTCAAGAGCATATTGATCATTCCGCAGACGCCGTCGACGACTGCGATACTCCTACCTGCGTCGACGCCTCCACCGATGCGCCCGCCACCGCAGATGCGCCCGCTGCCGCAGATGTGCACGCTGCCGCAGATGTGCACGCCAATGCGGATAAAGCAACAGACACAGACGATACTGTCGAGCATGACGAAAGCGAGCAGCCGGAGCCGAGCGATGCCGAACCCGACACAGACCCCGCGCCACAGGCGGCAGGCCCCATCGAGGTGTCTTCGGAAGAAGAGCTCGATGCCGTCATGGACTCCATGATGGATGCCGTCAAAGCGATGAAAGACGCCGTCGCCGATGCCGATATTGATGCCGAGGAAGAGGAGGCCGCCGAGGCGGCCTCGACCTTTGTGCCCGGCGAGACTCCGGTTGCCGACCAGGGCAGTACCATGCCCTCGTTTCTCCAGCTCGAGCACCCCACGATTGGCGCCGATGCGGTCGATCCGCACGCAGCAGGCTTTTCTGTGGTCGAGGGCGGTACCGGCAATATCGCCGCGCCGCAGACTGCCGATGCGGACGCTGCCGACACCACTCGCCCGACCGCCCCGCACTCCCCCGCCGCGAGCCGCGATCTGGGGACCGCTGTCTCGAACACCGCGAACGCCGTGGGCACCTTTATCGCCCAGGGCGCCTCGGCCATGCGCGAGATGAACGCCGCGAAAAAGGCACTTGCCGATGCCCGCGCCCACCTGACCGAACTTGAGCAGCGCATTGCCGATCAGGCCGAGGAACTCGAGACGCGCCAGGATATCGCAGGCCGCTACGACCAGATCGTCGCCGACCAGCGCCAAGCGATTGCTACAGCGCAAAAGGCCGCCGCGGCAGCCGAGATTGACCGTGATGCCCACGCCGCCAAAGCGACAGAGCTCAAGGGTCAGTTCGAACAAATGAAGACAGAGGATGACGCGACTGAGCTCCGCCTGAAGGCCGCGCTCGACGCCGTGGAGGCCCGCGAGGCAAGCTCTCGCGAGACCGGCAACCGCCTCGTTCGACGTCTTGAGGATTCCAAGCGCATCCGCGACAAGGTGAAGGCCGAGCGAGACGCCGGCATTGCGGCCGCACAACAAACCGTCGACGCCACGCGCGCCCAGCTCGAGACGCTGCGTCATGAGTATGCCGAGCTGCAACGCAATCCCTCGGCAAATCCCGCCAACTATACGGTGCGCACCAGCGAGCTCTCGATGCAGATCTCCGACACGGCAGATGCCCTGCGAAAAGCCGAAGAAGATGTCCCGCGCATCACCGCCGACCTTGAGCACTCGCTTGCCGCAGCCGAGCAGGCCGTCGAGCAGGCTCAAGCCCCCATTGCCGAAGCCAAACGCGCACACCAAGCCGTGACGACTGAGGCCGATGCCGCGCGCGACGAGCTGCAGACGGCGAAAACTGCCGCCACGACGCGCCAGCGCGAACTGCGCGAGAAGATAGCCGCCGAGGACAAGGCACGCCGCGACCAAGAGCAAAGCATCGCCAACGCCCAAGCAGATGCCGCACATGCACAGTCGATCATCGAGCAGGCGACCGAGGTGCATGACCATCCAGAGATCACTGAGTCGCTTGCAGGATCCTTGGCCCGAGACAAAGCCGAACACGCCGAGACCGAGCAAGAAGTCGCCCAGCTCGAGGCCACCGAGGACGCGGTGCGCGAGCGTACCCGCGACTCACGCATCAAATTCACTGGCGCCATCGTCTGCATCGTCGCCGTGATTCTGGCAATCATCCTGATCTGGCTGTTCGCGAGCAAGTAAACCAGCTGCCAAAAAACGCCTCAACTCAGTTGCGGTGAGAAAGTTTCTGTTTAGCCCCAAAAAGGCCAATTCAAGAACTATCTCACCGCAACTTATTTAGATCGACGCAAGGCAACCTATCCCTCTTGCACCGATCTCTTGACATAAGGACTGTCCCCAGGTGCCGGCACAGACGATATGAGCAGGACATAAAAACATTGAGAGCCCCTGCTGCATGAAAGACCGCGGATCAGGCCGACAATGGTGAGTGTCTAATTCAG
>JAGZDZ010000011.1:0-61530 GCA_018368535.1 Collinsella sp.
AATAATGACAGACCGAATGAAGATGCGTGCGATGGGGGCGAGGCGAATGGCTGAGCGGTATCGATACGCGGGTTCAACGGCATCATATTGACCACATAGCTCCTGAATCCGCAGTTGATTAGAAACAGAAGGGTCCACCTGCGGGAACCCAGAGAGACGACGATTCGGGGCTCCCACCCCCGTTGATTAAGTCATTGGCTGCACCGCGCTCCTCGAAGCCGATAATATGCTATTTGGACAAACCGCGCTGAGCTGGTAAAATTACATACGCGGAAATGCGCTACTTGCGCTATCTGCGCGTGTTTTAACAAAATTAGCACAGGTCAGGGTCATTCTGACCCCGCTGGGGGTCAAGGGGTTGCTGGTTCGAATCCAGTCGTCCCGACCAGAAGTTTGCAGGTCAGGCACCTAGTGCCTGGCTTTTTTATTAAATTGCTTAAAGCAACGAAGAATCAACGACTGCACCGCTCGATACGTATGCGAATCAAAACGTGTACGTCAGCCTCCAAAATCGAAAATTATCGAAATGTTTGGAGGCTGATGTACACAAATGCATGGTCTCGCCCCGCCCACAACACCCTCCACATGTCTGGACTCTCTATGGCTTGGCTGGATAGACATCGCCGGAACGGGTATAGTATCGAAAGTTTTGTCGTTAACCAGCGGGGGAGTCCTGTGGGCATCAAAAAGAAGATCAAAAAGGAGCTTATCGGCACTTCCGATTACCCGTCGAATAAGATCTTTACGATCTCCAATTTCATCACCTTTACGCGCCTGATCCTCACCCTGGTATTTCTGTACCTGTTTGTGACGGATAACAATCGCGTCATCGCCATCGCAATCTACGCCGTTGCCGCCTCCACCGACTGGATGGACGGTCAGATCGCCCGCATGACTAAGACGGTCTCGTGGCTCGGCAAGGTCATGGATCCCATTTGCGACCGTGCACTGCTGTTTACCGGCGTGTTGGGCCTGGTAGTCCGCGGCGAGCTTCCCATCTGGGTCTGCGTGCTCATTATTGGCCGCGACATCTATCTGGGTATCGGCACGCTTATCGTGCGTCATTATCATCGTCGCCCCATCGATGTCGTCTTTCCCGGAAAGATTGCCACTGCGCTGCTCATGACCGGCTTCTCGCTCATGCTGCTCGGTTTCCCCGTTATTGACGGCCTGCATCTTTTGCCTTCAACCCTCACGGCCTTCCCGGGCCTCAACGGAAGCTCGGTGCCCCTCGGCATCTTCTTTGTGTACGGCGGCGTGATCTTCTCCATGCTCACGGCTGTCATCTACTCCATTAAGGGCGGAGCGGCCATTAAACAGGCTCTCACGCATCCCGAGGATGAGGACATCGACTTTCTGAACCCTGAAATCGAAGACTGATTCGTTGGGGTATGATTACGTACGGTTCATTATTTGCGGCACGTCCGCGATAAGTTAGGGGTTGTCATGGACAACATGGTTAACAATATGCCTCAGAATGATAAGACTGCTGACGCTACCTGCGTATTCCGCGTGCCTTCAAGCGACGTCACCGTTCCCGACCTCATGGCCAACGTGCGCATCACCGCCCCCGTTCTGTCCATCGTCAAGGGTCCGCAGACGGGTGCCGCTTTTGAGCTCGAGGACGACGTGACCACCATCGGTCGCGATCCCGCGAACGGCATCTTCCTCAACGATATGACTGTTTCGCGCAGCCACGCGCGCATTATTCGCGAGGGCCTCGGCGCTCGCATCGAGGACCTGGGCTCGCTCAATGGCACCTGGGTCGACGGTGCCATTGTCAACGCAGCCCCGCTGCACGACGGTTCTTCCGTTCAGATCGGTACGTTTACGCTCATCTACCACGAGAGCACGCCGGAGCGCATCGAAACCGGTGAGTAGGGCATGGCCGAACGCAACTATCTAAGTATCGGCCAAGTCGTCAACCTACTTCGAGGCGCATACCCCGATCTTTCGAACTCAAAAATTAGATTTCTAGAAGATGAGGGGCTCATTACCCCTCATCGTACGCCTAAGGGATACCGTCAGTACTCCAAGGAGGACGTTGATCGCCTGGAGGTCATCCTGCACTTGCAGAAGACCCGCTACATGCCGCTCAACGTGATTAAGCAGCGCTTGGAAAACGCCACGGACCTGTCAACGCTCGCTTACGAGGTGGGCTTGCTGTCCGATGTTCCGCTCAAGACGGAGCCCAAGGAGACTAAGCAAAAGCTGCATCCCATCGAGACCATTCCCGATATGCTGGGCATCGAGATTTCGTTTATCCGCTCGCTCGCCGAGAACGACCTCATTCGCATCATCAAGAGCCCGCAGAATCGAGAGCTCGTCGATGGTCGCGATTTCCCGATCATCCGCTACTGCTCCGAGCTGTCACGCTTCCATATCGAGCCGCGCAACCTGCGTCAGTACGTGTCTTCCGCCAACCGCGAGTCCTCGATGTTTGAGCAGGTGCTCGTGAGCATGCTCGGAATGGATACCTCCGATGACGAGCGCGACGCCAAGCTCGAGCGTGCGTTTAAGAAGCTTCACGACCTAACGGAAGGTGTGCACACCGCACTGCTCAAGAACCGCGTTTTTGAGTCGCTCAACGCCGTGGTCGAGGACGCCGACATCGATGCACTCGATGAGGAAATCACTCGTTCCGAGTCCACCAAGGCCAAAAACGAAGAGATAGCTGCGCCGGCTTCACACGAGGATTCGCTCGTAAAGCCGCTCAAGGTCGTCGCCCCTTCGCAACACCGCGGGCAAATAACAGCTGCCGCTTATCCGGCAACCCATTGAAAGGTCATGTAATGTACGACTTCGAATCTCAAATCGTCGATATCCCCGACTATCCCGAGCCCGGAGTCATCTTTAAGGACATCACGCCACTCTTTGGCAATCCCGAGGCGCTCAAAGCCATGACCGATGCCCTCGCCGAGCACTTTGCCGGCATGGGAATCACCAAGGTCGTGGGTTCCGAGGCTCGCGGCTTTATGGTTGGCGTACCGGTGGCTGTAGCCCTTGGTGCCGGCTTTGTTCCCGCACGTAAACTGGGCAAGCTGCCGCGCGAGACCGTAAGCCTGAGCTACGAGCTCGAATACGGCACCGATTCAATTGAGATCCACGCCGACGCTATCAGCTCTAAAGATACCGTGTTGATTCTGGACGACTTGGTCGCGACGGGCGGAACCGTCGAGGCAACAGGTAAACTGGTGCGAGATATGGGCGCAAAGCTTGTCGGTTACGGTTGTATCCTTGAGCTTGCGTTTCTCAACCCGCGCGAGAAGCTCACGCCGTCTGATGACGATGTGGAGCTCTTTAGCCTGGTGACGGTGGACTAGCCGTTACCCTTAGTTAGTGGAAAGGAAGCTACATGCGCACAGCAAACACGCACAAAAACATGGCACGCTGCGCTGCTACGGCAACCCTCGCTTGTGTTTTGGGCTTGGGCCTCGCGGCTCCTGCCTACGCCGATACCGCATCCGACCTTGCCGCTGCTCGTACTAAGCTCGAGCAGATCGGTACCCAAACCCAGCAGATTTACGATGAGCTCGCCACGCAGACGCAGGCGCTCGATCAGACTGCTGGCGAGATCACGCAAAAGCAGCAGGAGATCGCCGATGGTCAGGCCAAGCTCTCGACCTATGTCGCCGGCGAGTACAAAACCGGCGGCCTGAGCCTGCTTCAGGTTCTGACGGGCGTCGATGACCTGAGCGATATGCTCAACCGTCTGTTCTACTACGGCAAAGTTTCCGATAAGCAGGCTCAGACCATTCAAGAGGTCAAGGAGCTTAAGCAGCAGCTCACCGATAAGCAGGCCGAGCAGGAGAAGAACGTCGCCGCCACGCAAAAGAAGGTCGACGAGCTTAACGCCCAGCAGGCTGAAGCCCAGAACGTCGTAAACTCCCTGGATTCGCAGCTGCAGGCCGAGCTTGCCGCCGAGGCTGAGGCCAACGCCGCGCTGCAGGCCGGCATCAACGCCAGCACCGTCGAGAAGGCCACGGTGAGCAACGAGACTGCCGGTACGACCGAGAACACCAACAATGGTGGCCAGACCAGCAATAACAACAACCAGGGCGGCAACACTCCGGCTCCTACGCCGGCACCTGCTCCGACGCCGCAGCCTCCCACGCCCGCTCCGGCTCCGACGCCTTCTGCTCCGAGCCAGTCTGTTGATGGCGGTTCTGTTGTCTCGCGTGCATACAGTAAGCTTGGTTGCGCTTATTCCTGGGGCGGAATTGGCCCGAACAGCTTCGACTGCTCTGGTTTTGTTAGCTATTGTCTCACTGGTCGCTATTGCCGCCTGGGCACTACGGGCACCTTTATGGGCTGGACGCGTGTGTCCGATCCGCAGCCCGGTGACGTTGTTGTCAACTCGTACCACACCGGCATTTACATCGGTGGTGGTCAGATGATTCATGCTTCCGACTACAACACGGGTGTTATCATCAGCTCCGTTGCCGCCGGCATGAACAACAACTATATCTTCGTTCGCTACTAAGTATTCAGATAAAGCAAACGGATATGGACCTCGTGGCTTTGAGTCATGGGGTCCATTCTTTTGCCTTTAGTGCAGGCCGCTATCTAGTTTTGAATACTAGATAGCGGCCCAATCGGTCTGAAAGATGGCTATAATTGTTAGGGAACAATTAGAAAGGACCCTCTATGAGCTGGGCACTTATCTCCGATTCAAGCTGCAACCTCCGCGATTGGCAACCGACCGCGCCCCATACCACCTTTGCATTTGCGCCCCTCAAAATTCGAGTGGGGGAGCGTGAATTCGTCGATGACCTTTCTCTCGATGTTCATGAGCTCAACCGCGCTGTTCAGGCGGAGACGAACGCTTCTTCGAGCGCTTGTCCCAGCGTAGGGGAGTGGGCCGAGCTCTTCAAATTGGCAGACAAGACCATCTGCATGCCGATCTCTGAGGGCGTGTCGGGCAGCTACAACGCGGCAGCCACGGCTCGCGATATGGTTCTTGCCGAGGAACCGGACCGACAGATTCATCTAGTCAATTCACGCGCAGCTGGCGGCAAAATGGACCTCATTTTCCTGCTGTTCGACCGCTATCTTGCAAGCAACCCGAATGTCTCATTCGAGGATGCTTGCGCATGCTTCGATAGCCTTGAACAGAACAGCAAAATCCTCTTCAGTTTGTGCAATTACGAAAACCTCGCCAAAGCCGGACGTATCCCTAAGGCAGCCGGCGTCATTGCCAACAAGCTCAATATCCGCATTTTGGGCACGGCGAGCGAGGTGGGCGAAATTGAACTCGTTGGGCACACGCGTGGCGAAAAGAAGATGCTCAACAAGATTATTGACACCATGGAGGCCGAGGGTTTCACGGGCGGCGAGGTCGTTATCGACCACGTCGAGAATGAGACGGGCGCCCAGGCACTAGCCAGCCGCATTGTGGAGCATTGGCCCGGCTCCAAGACGATTATCATGCCCTGCAACGGGCTAGATTCCTATTACGCCGAGATGCACGGTCTCATCATCGGTTACGGCATGGGCGTGGCTTCGGGTCGATAATGTCCAACTAGTCAAACGCGCGGGCGGGATAAGGGGCCAGTGGCTCTTTATTCCGCCCGTCTTATACCTCAGTTAGTTATTAAACCCATTAAACTTGAGATAGCTCATCAGGTATGCCTTCGAAACGAAGGACGATACTGCACTGCGTACGAGCAGTGATTCGCGTGTAACCTGATGTGCGGTATCGGGCACGGAAGTCTGCTCGACGGAAAACGCCGCACGAATCGATGCCTCAAGTTGATCGACTACATAATCGAAAGCCGTCGGAGCGTCATAGCTCAAGCGCTGAATATTAAAGAGCGCCTGAACCGCAGCGATGGGCAGCACCTGCTTAAAGATACAAATGGCGATAAGACGCGCAATCTGCTCACGGCCATACTGTTTTTTAACCGGAGCGGGAACGAGGCCGACCTTCACGTAGTTATTGATCATTGAAGGCGTGATAACGGGCTGCTCTACGCAAATCGAAAGCGGCTCCATCCACAGCGCAACATATTCAATAACCTGATCGCGATAGAGCGTTACATTGGGCAGCTGGTCATAGCGTGGCAGGCTCAACGCGTTGAGTTTACCCACCATATCGGACTGAATAAATGCATCCGGCAGCACCGTCGGTTGAATATCCTCGGGCTTAATGCTGACCGATGTATCGGACATCGGGATAACATGTTTAACGTGGTTCATAAGGGTCCTCCGTTCATTTTCTATATTGTATTCTAGGTTATCTAGTTTTGCATACCACATAGCCGGCAAGAAAATTGGCAGGACAGCGCACTGATGCATCGTCCCGCCATTTAGTTAATTGATAGCAACCTTACATAAGATATATTATCGTACTTATCCGCGGAGAAACGCGTATGCGCTCGTTGCTGCTATGGCTCCGTCAGAAACGGCGGTCACAACCTGACGTAAGCGCTTGAAACGGATATCGCCAGCAGCAAATAGACCTGGCGTGCGGGTCGCCATGGATTCATCAGTCAAAATGCCGCCATCAGGCGCTAGATCGACTAGATGCTCAACAAGCTCGGTATGGGGTTGCGTCCCGGTAAAGACAAAGATGCCAAACGAGCCGGGCTCAAATGACTCGGTATGAGTCTCACCGGATGCATTGTCCTTAAAGGTGATCGTCGTTGGCATGGTTTCGCCCGAAAGCTCCACAATACTAGTTTGGTACCTAACTGAAATATTATCTTTTGCGAGCACCTTTTGAACCACGCCATCGGGGGCACGGAACTGATCGCGGCGCAAGACGATGGTCACGCTGCCGGCGATTTCTGACAAGAACAGGGCTTCCTCGCAGGCAGCATTGCCGCCGCCGATGACAAAGACCTGTTTGCCGCGGAAGAACATACCGTCACATGTTGCGCAATATGAAACGCCACGACCGCGATACGTATCCTCGCCAACAAAACCAGCAGATCGCGGCGTGGCACCCATGCAAGCGATAACGCTCGAGGCCAGCGTATCGCCCATATCGTGATGCACCGTAAACAGCGCTGCATCGGCATCGTAATCGATACCCGTAACCATGCTCCATGCGACCTGAGCTCCCAAGCCCTCTGCATGCTGCTGAAAACGCTCGCCGAGTTCGGCGCCACTCAAGAGCGGAATGCCCGGATAGTTCTCGACTTCATTGGTCGTGGCGATCTGTCCACCCGACATGCCCTGCTCAATCACGGTCGTCGTCAGGTTGGCACGCGCAGCGTAAATGGCGGCAGCATAGCCCGCGGGGCCTCCACCGATAATCGCAACATCAATCGGCTGATCGGTAGTCATGAAGAATCCTCTCGTCGAAACGTTGTCGTTCTTTGCGCTCATACCCAAATTTACGTGAACATGACACTCATGCACTACAATGATAAATCGCGTAACAAAGCTGAAGGGGAGTTATCGATGGATCAAACGCAGACGAGCAATAGCGCCCCCCTGCCCATGCAAGCCACTCCCCAACCGGAGCAAATGACCGTTTCACCTGCACA
This sequence comes from Collinsella sp., assembly GCA_018368535.1. Classification (GTDB taxonomy): domain Bacteria; phylum Actinomycetota; class Coriobacteriia; order Coriobacteriales; family Coriobacteriaceae; genus Collinsella. Next base: position 7,494 of record JAGZDZ010000011.1, read on the forward strand.
AAAACCCCTGGTAACCATTGTGCACGCATCGGTTGGATCGGGCCACAAAACCGCCGCCAACGCGATTGCACAAGCATTTGACCTTATCCGCGGCACCAAGGGAATCCCTAAGGATATTGAGATCGAAGTCCTAGATATCCTCGATTTTGGACGCATTAGGTTCGATGGTAATAAAACAGCAGCGTCGTTTACCGGCGCCACGCGTCCCATTTACGACCTGACCTGGCGATATACGCTTACAGGACATCTGCTCTGGGGCGGCGGCACAGCATGGTCACGAATTATGTTCCCCGCCTTCAACGAATATATTCGTCGCCGCAGGCCTATAGCCGTGGTCGCAACGCACATCACAGCGGCCAATGTTGCCGTGGGCGCCCGCGTAATTACGGGTATCGATTATCCGGTCATCTGCGTACCAACAGACTATGAAGTTGAAGGCTTTTGGCCCCACAAGGACACCGACCTATTCTGTGTAGCCAACGAGTTTATGGCCGAGACACTTCGCCCCCGTAAGGTTCCCGAGACCAAGATCCGCATTACAGGCATCCCCATCCGCGCCGGGTTTGATACGGACTACAATCGCGAGGAAGAACTCGAGAAGTTCAATCTCCCCGCTGACAAGACAGTTGTGTTGGTGATGGCCGGTGCCAGTTTGCCTCAACCGTACGTTCGCTTTCGCGCGGAGATGGACCGCACACTCCCCTTCCTGCGCAGCTTCGAGGACATGCACTTTGTCTTTTTGCCGGGCAAGGATGAGGAATACGCCACCCGCCTCAAGACGCTCTTCGATGCCATGAAGCTCGAAAATGTCACGGTTCTAGACTACGTGGACGACATGGCGGCCCTCATGCACGGCTGCGACCTGGCAATCCTCAAATCGGGCGGACTCACGGTCACCGAGTGCCTATGCGCACATCTGCCGATGATCCTGCTGGGCAAATCATACGGTCAGGAAAAGGCAAACACCACGATGCTCACCGGTATGGGCGCCAGCATGCATGTCACCACCGCACGAGAACTCATCGTAACCCTACGTCACTTGCACGACCGTCCTGAATCACTCAAAGCCCTACTCATCAACGGCGAAGTACTACGCCGCCCCCACGCAGCCGAAGACATAGCCATCGCCACCATGGAGCTCGTAGGCAAACCCCAAAAGCGCAAAAGAGCCTTCTGCCGCTTCTACTGGGGCGGAAAACCCGCGCATATCCGCTAGTCGAATGTCCGCCGCTCTGCCGGAGCCGCCCTTATATCATTCCATGCTCAAACATTCTCGCTTCGCTGCGAAACTGCGCGTGGAACGATATAAGGGCGGCTCCGGCAGAGCGGCTGCGTTTACTTACTAGCAGCTACTTCGGTATCCCCTCCATTAGAACCTGCAAAGGTAAAACAGGAAAATATAAATACAGTAAGCCGATTCGACAAAGGGACAGCCCCTTTGTCGAATCGGCTTACTAGAAAAGTAAATATTGTTTCAAGCGAGTAGCCGCCCGCCCGCCTCTCTCACATATCATTCCACGCGCAGTTTCGCAGCGAGCGAAGCGAAGCGAGAATGTTTGAGCATGGAATGATATGTGTGGGAGGCGGGCGGGAGGCGGGCGGGAGGGATACGAGCGCCCCGCGAGAATGTTTGAGCACGCGATGATATGTGTGGGTCCCGGGTGAGAGGCCGACCCTACATGTTGAAAATGATTAAGCGATGCCGCTGGAGCCGAAGCCTCCTTTGCCTCGGTCGGTTTCGTCTAGTTCTTCTACTTCTATGAGGTTGACCGTGGGGACTTCTTGGATGACGAGTTGGGCTATGCGGTCGCCTTTGTTGATTTGGATGTTGTTGGAGGGATCCAGGTTGATGAGGATAACCTTGAGTTCTCCTCGGTAGTGGGCGTCGATGAGGCCCGGCGTGTTGACTATAGACAGGCCCTGCTTGATGGCCAAGCCGCTGCGGGGCTGGACGAAGCCGGCGTAGCCATCGGGCAGGGCGATGGCCAGCCCAGTAGAGATCAGACGACGTTCGAAGGGCTTCAGAACGCAGTCCTCGTTGGAGCGCAGATCCAAGCCGGCATCGGTGGGATGGGCGTATTTGGGAAGCTCGACGGTGGGGTCGAGACGCTTTATGTTGACGGTAATGTTGGACATGGAATCACCTTAGCTTGTCGAGCTCTTGAAGAAACTCATCGACGTCTTTGAAATCGCGGTAGACCGAGGCAAAACGGATATACGCCACCTTGTCGATCTTGGCCAAGCGCTTGAGCACCATATCACCCAGCTCATGGGACGTGACGGCCGTCAGCGTGCGAGAGCGCAGCTCGACCTCGATGTCGTCGATAATCTCATTGAGCTTCTTAGTGTCGATATCACGCTTGATGGTGGCGCGCATCAAGCCGACGAGCAGCTTATTGCGATCGAACCGCTGCTTAGTTCCGTCCGACTTAATGACCTCAATTGGGTCTTCGCATCGCTCGAACGTTGTAAAGCGGTAGTTACACGAGCAACATTCGCGACGGCGCTTAATGGTGTTATTTGACTCCTGCATACGGGAATCAACGACGCGGGTATGTGCCTTACCGCATTTGGGACAGCGCATGGTACCTCCTCTTAAACGATAACAAGGGTACCATGCGCAGCGCGATAATGATTACGAACGAGCAGGAACCTTAAGATGCGCACCGGCGGCGAGCGAACCATGTTCCAGATGATTGACGTTACGGATCATGTCGGAAGTCTCTTGCGTGGAAAGGCCTTCGATAGGATATTCCTCGGCAAGCGACCAAAGAGAATCACCAGGCTGAACGCGAATAGTCTCGTAGGTAACGTTGGAAACGGACTCGGCATACGCGGCGTGACGAGCGCTAAAGACCGACGTAGCGAGGACAACGAAGAGCGTAAGCGCAACGGCAACGGCGACAATCGTCGGAACCTTCAGGGCAACGCGGGCCGGCGCAACTACAGCCTGCTGATTGCGAGCAGGCTTTACGGTCAAAGGCTGAAAGCCGGAGCGGCCACCCTGAACAACCGTAAAAGTGGGTTCTGCAGGCGTCTCGAGTTTAAGGGCAAGGTTTCCCTGGACCATATTCGTTGCGTTCATCATGTTCTCCTCTCGCGTGTTTTGCTGAGAACAGTTTTATCAAGCCGCGCGGACAAAAATGTCTAGCGCGAGAACGAATGTTCGGTTATTATTATCTTCGAACAGTTGTTCCTGTCAAGCAAAATTCGAACATTTGTTTGACATGGGTAGAGAGGATGCCCTGATGGCTCGCAAAATTACCAAGCGTCAGCAGCAAATTTACGACTTCATCAAGGAATATCAGCAGGAGAAAGGTTATCCGCCCAGCGTGCGCGAGATGGCTTCTGCCGTGGGCCTTTCCTCCCCCAGCACCGTGCACGCCCATCTATCTGCCCTGGAGGCGCGCGGGCTACTCAAGCGCGATGCCACCAAACCGCGCGCCCTGGAACTCTTTAACGAGGACGGTTCCTCTGTCTCAATTTCTAAATCTGACGAACCCACCGCACCTCGCGGAACGGTCTCGCTACCGCTCGTTGGTCGCGTCGCGGCTGGGATTCCCATTCTGGCCGAGCAGAATATAGAAGACACTTTTACTATCCCGACCGAAATCGCCACTGATCAGGGTTCCTTTATCCTTGAGGTGCATGGGAGCTCAATGATCAATGTCGGCATCTTCAATGGCGATTACATCATCGTCCGTGAACAAAAGAGTGCCATGAACGGCGAAATTGTCGTGGCCATGATTGATGGTTCAGCGACCGTCAAGACATTCTACAAGGAGCAGGGACGCGTACGCCTGCAGCCAGAGAATGACACCATGGAGCCTATCTATGCAACGAATCCCGCTATCTTGGGCAAAGTCGTCGGCTTGATGCGCCGGTTCTCGTAATGCAAAAACGCATCACCATCTTTGATACCGTCCGCGGGTTTACGATGATTTCAATGGCAGGTTTTCACGCTTGCTACGATCTCGCCTACCTGTACGGTTGGGATATGCCCTGGTTTACCCAGACTGTCTTTCAAGACATCTGGCGCGCCAGCATCAGCTGGGTATTTCTGTTTATCGCGGGTTAGATGTGCACCCTTTCGCGCAACAATATCAAACGTGCCGCCAAATACGCCTTAGCAGCACTCGTCGTCTGGTTGGTAACAACGCTTGTCTCAGTAGACGATTCGGTTAATTTTGGCATCATCTACTGCATGGCCGCATGTACCGGCATCGTGGCGTTGACCGATCCCGTCCTTAAGAGGATATCGGCGAGATGGGGCATGTCCCTATGCCTTGTGTTGTTCGCCCTCACCTGGAGCATCCCCAAAACAATCTACCCTGTCCCCTACCTGGCGTGGCTGGGATTTCCGAGCCCTGGGTTTGTTTCAGGTGATTACTACCCCATCATCCCGTTTATCTTTATGTATCTTGCAGGATACTTCGCCGCACATATAGCGCAGGGAATCGATAAGACCGTCCCTAGCTGGACCTACGCCAACCCCCTACCGGCGCTCGCCAGCCTTGGACGTCACGCACTCCCCTTTTATCTGCTGCATCAGCCCATCATACTGGGCATTTTGGAGCTCGCCTACTCGGTGCGATAACGCTCGAGCCGCGGCGCAATACGAGCCGGCAGCTTCGCCACAATACGAACGCCATCCTCGAGATATTCCTCGTGCAAAAGGGTTCCCTGCTCATGCACCAGCGTGATGAGGGCGCCCTCGCGATACGGGATATCAGCAGAGAGCAACACATCGGTGGCAGCCGCCTCGCGAGCAATGCGATCGACGAGATCGTCGAGCCCCTCGCCCGTTTGGGCCGAGAACAGAACGGCCTCGGGATAGCGACGACGGAAGCTCAGTCGATCAACGCTATCGAGAAGATCGATTTTATTGAATACGGTCAGCGTTAAACGCTCTCCGGCGCCGATCTCATCAAGCACGCGGTCGACAGCCTCCAGCTGCCGCTCATAGTCCTCGTCAGACGCATCTACGACTTTGAGAATTAGATCGGCACCCAACACCTCGGAAAGCGTCGATTTAAAGGCATCGACCAGACCATGCGGCAGCTTTTGAATAAAGCCGACGGTATCGGTAATCGTCATGCCGCGACCGCCGGGCAGGCGATACGAACGCGTCGTAGGGTCGAGCGTAGCAAACAGCTTGTCCTGCGAAAGTACCGTAGAGCCGGTCAGACGATTGAGCAACGTCGATTTACCGGCATTGGTATAACCGGCTAACGCGACGCGAAACGCCGGTGACTCAATGCGGTTCTTGGATTGAACATCGCGACGCTGTTCAACCTGCTTGAGCTCACGACGAAGCGCAGCGATCTTATTACGAATGAGGCGACGGTCGACCTCGAGCTGACTTTCGCCCTGACCAAAACGTGAGCCGATGCCGCCGCGCGTCTGCTCCTTGGCGAGATGGCTCCACATGCCACGCAGGCGAGGCAACAAATATTGAAGCTGTGCCAGCTGTACCTGCAGGCGTCCCTCACGCGTCTGAGCATGCAGGCCAAAGATATCCAGGATCAGTGCTGTACGATCGATAATCTTTACCGGCTCGCCCACGGCTTTCTCCAAATAGGATTGCTGCGAGGGGGTCAGGTCGTCGTCAAAAATAACGACATCGGCATCCATGCGATGCGCCAGGCCGCACAGCTCTTCAACCTTACCGGAACCGATAAACGATTTTGGATACGGCTTTACCAAACGCTGCGACAAGCGTGCCACGCACTGGGTACCAGCTGTGTGGGCAAGACGCTCCAGCTCATCAAGCGAGCGATCGAGCGGCCATGCATTGTCGCGCCACTCAACACCAACTAAAATGGCACGCTCGGGCTCGGGTGCCGTGGGAACAAGGGGGAAACGGGCCATTAGGCAGCCTCAATACGATGCAGGATATCCTCAACGACCTCATCGATCGTACATTCATCCATATCAAACCACACGATACGGTCATCGCGCTTAAACCACGAAAGCTGACGCTTGGCATAACGACGCGAACGCATCTTAATGAGTTCGCGGGCCTCATCCATGCTCATCATGCCATTGAAAGCATCGATGATCTCTTTATAACCAATTGCCTGCATCGACGTCAGGGCATCTCCCAGCCCCTGGTCCATAAGACCGCGGACCTCATCAACAAGACCCTGCTCAAACATCAGATTGACGCGCAGGTTAATGCGCTCGTAGAGCACCTCGCGATTACGGGTCAGGCCAAACCACAGCGCATGATAATGCTCGCGCGGAACACTAAACTGACTTTTTTTCTGTGCATAGGAGATACCTTCATCATGCATCTCGAGCGCACGAATCACACGGCGCAAGTTATGGGGATGAATAACAGCAGCCGATTCTGGATCGCGCTCGGCAAGCAAGGCATGCAGTTCTTCCTCGCCAATACGCTCGGCAAGCTCCTGATAGCCCGCACGACGATCGTCCTCAAGTTCACCCGAGGGAAAGTCCATCTCATCGAGGGCGGCCTTGAGATACAGCCCCGTACCTCCGCAAAAAACCGGCAGGCAACCCGAACCAAGGAGACGTTCAACATGCGCGCGAGCATCGGCCTGATAAAGCGCAGCAGAATATGCCACACCCGGCTCTACAATGTCGACGAGACGCAGCGGCGCCGTGCACTCATCGGGCACCATCTTTGCGGTACCGATGTCCATGCCGCGATAGATTTGCATCGCATCGCACGACAGCACTTCGGACGAAAGACGGGCTGCCAAACGGTCGGCAACATCACTCTTACCAACCGCCGTCGGACCGACGATCGCAACGGCGGAAAGACCTGCCCCGGGAGAAACCATTAGCGCGGCTCGCCCACAACGGAGCCGGACAAATACCAGGTCTTGGCAACGTCAACGTCAACATCAACGATCTTACCAACAAGCTGATCGATGCTGTAACCCTCGGGGATAGGCGCATGCACGGTCTGATTCTTGGGACTCTTGCCCAGCAGGACCGCGTCGTTCTTTTTACTCGTTCCCTCAATGAGCGCCGGAACCAAAGTATGAAGCTCACCCTGGTTATACTCGTGTGCCGTGGTCTCGATAACCTTAACCAGGCGGTTGAAACGCTCGAGAATAACCTCATGCGGCGTAGGATCGTCAATCTCGGCGGCCGGGGTACCGGCGCGCTTGGAATAGATGAAGGTATAGGCCTGAGCATAGCGGACCGTCTCGGCAAGTGAGAGCGTCTGCTCAAAGTCTTCTTCGGTCTCGCCCGGGAAGCCAACGATAATGTCGGTCGAGAGCGCGATATCGGGCATGCGGTTGCGAATGCGATCGACCAGGCCCAGATAGTCCTCGCGTGTATAACGGCGATTCATCTCTTTGAGGATCCGTGTCGAACCTGACTGGACGGCTAGGTGCAACTGCGGCATAACGGCAGGCGTCTCGGCCATGGCGTCGATGGTCTCGGGGAGCAGATCCTTGGGATGCGAAGACGTAAAGAAGATGCGCTCCACACCCGTATCGCCCACGGCACGCAGCAGATCGGCAAAACGCGGCTTGCCAAACAGATCGCGACCATATGAGTTAACGTTTTGGCCCAGCAGCGTAATCTCACGCACGCCCTGGCGCACCAAACCGGTCACCTCGTCGACAATCTCCTCGAAGGGGCGACTTTTTTCGCGACCGCGCACGTACGGCACGATGCAATAGGTGCAGAAATTATTGCAGCCTGTCATGATGGGCACCCAGGCGTGATACTGGGTCTCGCGATGCCACGGCATGCTCATGGCATCCGTATCCTCATGCTCATTGGTGCGGATATGACGCTTACCATCAAGGAACGCCTCGGCAATGAGCTCGGCCACATGTGCGATGGAATGCGTGCCAAAGATGACATTGACGTTATCGACGTTGGTGAGCAGGCCCTCTCCATCACGCTGCGCGATGCAGCCGCCCACGGCAACCACACGCTTGCCCGAAGGCGAAGGCGGCAGGCTTTTGCAGGAATTGCACTGACCGTACAGGCGAGTATCGGCGGCCTCACGCACACAGCATGTCATGAAGACAACGATATCGGCATGCTCGGGATCGAGCGCCATGAGGCAGCCATACGAATCAAGCAGACCGCTCACACGCTCGGAGTCGTGCTGATTCATCTGACAGCCAAAGGTGCGGATAAAGTAGGTTTTACCGGCAAGAATATCGCGTACGGAACGCTGGTCCATGTGCATAAGTCCTAACGATGGGGAGCGAAACGAGGCAAGCAGAAGCTATGCCACAGGCTTAACATCATCCATGACGACGTTATCCATAGCAGCTCGATTGATCTGGTGAACGTAGATAGAAAGGCGGATGGCCGTGCGCGACTCCCCGTTAATGAGGATGTCGGAGAACACAGGCGCGCAGGAAATATCAAAACCGGTTGGAATCAAAAAACCGCGCGCGATAGCAACGGCCTTAATGGCCTGGTTGACAGCACCGGCACCGACACACTGGATGTTGACGGGTACACCATCCTTGACCATGCCGGCGATGGCGCCGGCAACGGACGCGGGCGATGATTTGCTTGATACCTTCAGGCAATCCATGAAGAAACTCCTGCGTTTAAAAGTACGTTTTAACTGCAATAACTTTATCGTACCGAGTGGACTCGGTAAAGGCACTATTCCTCTTTGGCAAGATCGAAGGTCACGGTGATTCGATCACGCGAAACACGGATCTTTGGGTCGCCGCAAAGATTGAGATAGTACCGGGCGGCAAGGTCATTAAAGTCGCGCTCCACAGCACGCGAAAACTGTGCCATGTCATCCTTGGCAATACGCAGCCCACGACGATCCTTCGCGAGATCGACAGGAGCCGGCGCATGCGAGGATGAGTCACGCTCGCGCAGCAGACGCGCAGTCACACCGCGAACGGGCTTAATCTGCCCTGCCAAAATGCGATGGGCCGTGCGCTCGGACATTTCAAGACCCAAACCCGAACAAATACGAATAAAGTCCTCGGCATCAGAGGCAAGGCCTAAACGATCGACAACCGGAAGCTCGCTCTCATCATCAATAAACAGGAGACGAGACGTATCGAGCCGACTTGACGCCTGAGCATAAAGGGTCGCGGCAATCTCAGACGGAGAACCAAGATAGACATCGCAACCACGCAACTCCTCGAGCGCAAACTCACAGGCAGCGCGAATAATATTATGCGGACCGCGAGCACAGACATAACGTCCGTCCTCATCCTTGACGGCCTGGGGCCAGCTGGACTGATCGGCACGCTCGCTGAGGCGGTCGGCCGCAACGCTCACCTTAAAGGCTGAGCCAAGATCGACACCAGACGTGACCACGCGGGCCTCGTCGGTGTTCTGCTTGATCGAAAACAATGCCATGCCACGACCGTGAACGCCCCAACGGTCCATCTTCATGCTCTCGAGCTTTGAGGTAACGCGAGCATCGAAGATTCGCTCTTGCATATCCTGCGGAACACCCGAGCCGTTATCCAGAAAGACAAGCGTGCGGACGCCATCTTCCTTGGTCGTGGCGAGATAGACCTTGTCGGCGCCGGCATCGCGAGCATTACGGAGCATTTCGATGACGATATCCTCGACATACTGAATGTCGTGCTTTGCTTGGCGCCGCTCGGCCTCCGAAACGCGGAGGCGGACATACCCCTCGCCAAGGTTCTCCTCGACGCGAAGGTTGCCCTCCCCCGACATCGACGCGATAAATGAGATGAGCTCGTTCGCGTCGCTCATATTATTTAGCGATATCGACAGCGCGGCTCTCGCGAATCACGACGACGCGCACCTGACCGGGATACTCCATCTCTTCCTCGATCTGATGGGCGATATCGTGAGCCAGAACCGTGGACTGGGCATCGGAGATCTTGTCCGGCTGAACCATGACGTGGACCTCGCGACCGGCCTGCATGGCATAGGTACGCTCGACGCCGTCATGAGAGTTGGCGATCTCCTCGAGCTTCTCAAGACGCTTGATGTAGTTCTCGGCAGACTCGCGACGGGCGCCGGGGCGAGAGGCAGAGACAGCATCGGCGGCCTGCACCAGGACATCGAGCACCGTGTTGGGGTCGACATCGGCATGGTGAGCCTCGATAGCGTGGACGATAACGGGCTTCTCGCCATAACGGCGGGCAAGCTCAGCGCCGATGACGGCATGCGGCCCCTCGACGTCATGGTCGATTGCCTTGCCCAGGTCGTGCAGCAGGCCGGCGCGCTTGGCGGTCACAACGTCCAGGCCAAGCTCGGAAGCCATCACGCCGCACAGGTCAGAGACTTCGAGGGAGTGCTGAAGCACGTTCTGACCAAACGAGGTACGGTAGCGCAGGGCACCAAGGGTCTTGACAATCTCGGGGTGCAGGTCGTGAATGCCGGTATCGAATGCAGCTTGCTCGCCAGCCTCGCGCACGCGCTGCTGAACCAGGTCGGCAGCCTTGTGATACATCTCCTCGATGCGGGCGGGGTGAATGCGGCCGTCGGCGATGAGGTTCTCCAGAGCAACACGGGCGGTCTCACGACGGACCGGATCGAAGCTCGAAAGAACGACGGTCTCGGGCGTGTCGTCGATCACGAGGTTGACGCCGGAAACCTGCTCGAAGGTCCGGATGTTGCGACCCTCGCGACCGATGATACGGCCCTTGAGGTCATCAGAGGGAATGTGCACGGAGGTAACGGTGACCTCGGCAGTGTGGTCGGCAGCGCAGCGCTGAATCGCCAGGGACAGAATCTCCTGGGCGGTCTTGTGGCACTCGGCGCGAACCTGCTGCTCGGACTCGCGAATAATCGTGGCGGCCTCGTGGGTGACCTCGCCGCGAACCTTATCGAGGAGCTCCTTGTGGGCATCCTCGCGGGTAAGGTCGGCGATACGCTCGAGCTCGGAGGTCTGCTTTGCGCAGAGCTCCTCGAGCTCACGGGAGCGCTTCTCGACCTGACCGGCCTGACTGGACAGCTGATGCTCGCGCTTGTCGAGAGCGTCGTTGCGGCGATCGAGGGATTCCTCGCGCTGCATCACGCGGTTCTCGAGCGTACGAATCTCGCTCTTGCGCTGCTTGTCCTCGGCCTCGGCGGCCTGCTTGTTCTTGATGATCTCCTCTTTAGCCTCGAGCAGAGCCTCTTTTTTGAGGGTCTCGGCCTGACGCTTAGCATCACCGATCAGGGACTCAGCCTGTGCGTGTGCCGACTGGATCTTTTCGTCGGCCTCGTGAAGACTACCCTGCTTGGCGGTGCGCATGTAGGCAATGGCGGCGATGGCACCCAAAACGATGCCAACGAGCGCTGCGATGATAGGCATGCTCACTCCTTTTTATGGATTCGTTACACAACAAAGCGAACCGTCCTTACGAACGGCTCGCGACATTTGAGTAATATGGGCGCAGCTTATGCGGGTCGGATACAGATAAACATATAAACAAACTCATCACAGATGAGCACATATCACAAAGCAAATGACAGTGTTTATCGTACGTTGAACCACAACAACTGTCAAATAAATGGCCCCGGCACGGCGGCTAAAACACGGTGAACGGCAGGGCCACAAAACGCATACGCCTAAACCGCACGTTCCTCGCGTTCGGCATCGAGACGTGACTTAACGGCATCGGCGGCGACGTGATACGAGAAGCCCCTCCCCATCAAAAACCGAACCAGTTTTTCGAATGCGCGCGTCTCTGGAACACGCCGCTTGGCGAGCAGGGCTGACGCACGCGCCAAATCGTCTTCGACGGCAAAATAATCCTCGGGATAACCGGGAATGTCATCGAGCACGACATGACGGCGCTTGAGCTCGGTCTCGATTTTGCGCTGTCCCCAACCGCGCCGCTTGCGCTCCTCGATAAAGTACGAGCAAAAGCGGCTCTCGTCTAAAAAACGATACTCGGTGGCGCGCTCGACGGCGAAATCGATCGCAGGCTGGTGAAAGCCGTAGCGAGCCAGCTTGTCACGGACCTCACCCGTCGCATGGTCGCGGCGCGATAACATCTCGGTCACCATGGTAAGTGCACATTTACGCTCAATGAGCTGCACCGCCTCACGGAAGTTGTCCCAATCACAGGGAAGATCGGGGCGGTTTTTGACATACAGCCGCGCGACCCGCACGGGAATCCAAATGGACCGCTCAAAACCGCCCTCAAGCTCACAATCGATATGTGCGCAAGGCTTTTTGGACGCATACCCGCTCGAGAACGAGGAGACCGCCTTCTTATCGGGAAAGACGACCGTGGCCTCGGTCACCGTATACGACATGAGCGTAACCGCTACTCGTCGTCATCATCGAGCATGGCGGAACCATCGATGGCGTAAAGCTCGTCAAACTCCTCAGGCGCAGGCTGATCGGTCAGCTCGACCTCGGACGGAGCATCGTCATCAAACTCAAGTCCACAGGCAAGGCGGACCTTATGCTCAATCTCGTCGGCACAATCGGGGTGTTCGCGCAGGAACGCCTTGGCGGCCTCGCGACCGTTGCCGAGCTTATCCTCGCCATAGGCAAACCAGGAGCCCATCTTCTTGCAAATGCCGCACTCGACAGCCATGTCCAGAATCGAGCCCTCCTTAGAGATGCCCGTACCGTACATGATGTCGAACTCAGCAGAACGGAACGGAGCTGCCACCTTGTTCTTAACGACCTTGGCGCGCACGCGGTTACCGATAACCTCGTCCTTAAGCTTAATGCTGTCGATGCGGCGAATGTCGATACGCACCGAAGAGAAGAACTTAAGGGCGCGGCCGCCCGTCGTGGTCTCGGGGTTGCCGAACATGACGCCGATCTTCTCACGCAGCTGGTTAATGAAGATGCACGTCGTGTTGGACTTGGACAGCGAGCCGGCGAGCTTGCGGAGCGCCTGGCTCATCAGGCGAGCCTGAAGACCGACCGTAGTGTCGCCGATTTCTCCCTCGATCTCGGCACGCGGGGTCAGCGCAGCGACGGAGTCAACGACGATGGCATCGATGGCGCCGGAACGCACGAGCATGTCAACGATCTCGAGCGCCTGCTCACCCGTATCGGGCTGGGAAATGAGCACCTCGTCGATATCCACGCCGATGCGTGCGGCATACGTGGGATCGAGCGCGTGCTCGGCATCGATAAATGCCACAACGCCACCCATTGCCTGGGCCTCGGCCAGGATCTCGAGCGAAAGCGTCGTCTTACCGGAGGACTCAGGACCGTAAATCTCGACGATACGGCCGCGCGGCACGCCGCCGATACCCAGCGCGGCATCGAGGGCCAGGGCGCCCGTGGGAATGGCCTCGACCTCGAGCTCGGGACCACCATCGCCGTACCTCATGATGGAACCCTGGCCGAATTTCTTCTCGATCTCGGCCTTGGTGGTGGCGATCATCTCATCGCGCTCTTTACCCGTCGTGCGAGCATGAACGGTACGTACGGGACCTGAATTCTTGGCCATGAATAGCCCTCCTCTTAACAACCTGCATCGATAATAAACGAACGGCTGTTCGTGGTCAACCGTTCAGATAAATCATATGCAGCCGACCTTTCCAAAACCCAACCAAACGCCGACCAAACACTGACCAAAATCTTGACCGCAGGCGAACCAAGAAAATCATGACGAGGAAAAATACGACAACTACCTGCACAAAGATAAAATTCGCCGGAGGTCCCTATCTCCACAATTAAGGGGCCCGGAGGCCCCTTAAAACACGTCTATTCCATAGGGTTGAGCACAAGGGCAATGCGACCCAATGCCTCCGTGACCGCATGGGCACGAACACACGAACGGTCGCCCTCATAGTGGCAGCGCACAGAGTCCACGACCGGCACTCCCCCATCGGCGGAACGATGTGCCCAGCCAATATAGAAAGTGCCAGCAGGATCGTCCTCAGTACCACCGCCGGGGCCGGCATAACCCGTTGCGCTCACTGCAATATCGCTCTGGTACAGCTCCAGCGAACCCGACGCCATCTCGCGCGCAGTTTGATGCGACACCGCGGTGTAGCGGTCGAGCGTCTCCTGCTCAACACCCAGCACGCGATGCTTAATCTCATCGCAATAGGTCACCGCGCCGCCACGAAGCACCGCCGAGGCACCCGGGATATCGGCAATCGTCGAGGCGATCATGCCCGCCGTCAGCGACTCAGCCGTCGAAACCGTCGCACCCCGAGCGCTCGCGCGCTCGACGATATCGCGCGCCAGTTCCTCGTTATGTGCGGAAATCTGCTCAAAAGAGTCCGTCATACCCACCAGGACCTAGACCGAAAAGACGATCTTGCGACAGTTCCAGAAGTACTGGGCGCCCGAGACAATGGTCAAAATCACGGCGATGACGTACAGGAAGCGCGACACCGAATAGACACCGAGCAGCAGCGACACCGGCCCCAGCTGGAGACCGGCCATCGCAAAGACGCACAGATAGCCGCAGATGGAGACCATCGTGGTCGCCGTCTTATACTTGCCGAGCTTATCGGCGGCAACGACCACGCCGGCAGCGCTCGCGACCATGCGAAGGGCACTCACCAGCAGCTCGCGGAACAAGATGATGAACACGGACCACACGGTCACCGCGCCAAAATCCAAGAACAGCAGCAGGGCCGAGAACACCAGCAGCTTGTCGGCGATGGGGTCCAAGAACTTGCCGAAATCGGTGATCTCGTTGCGCGAGCGCGCCAGATAGCCGTCGACCTTATCGGTGCACGACAGGATCACATACAAAATGAAGGCAGCGGCGGCGAGCGGGCCGTCAAAGGTGCTCCAGTCCGTACCGGCAACGCTCGCTTGAGACAGGGCCGAGACGATCATGAACACCGGGATAAAGACGATGCGAACGCACGTCACGATGTTGGCGGGCGTCCAAACACTCGTCAGTTCCTTATTGCTCTCGTTTGCCACAACGCTCTCCTACTCCACAACATGACCGATAAGCTCATAGCAGAAGCTATCGGTAAACTCGACGGTCAGAATATCGCCCACGGACGCCTCGCTGGCGTCCAGATGAACCGCGCCATCGGAATCAGGCGCCTGGAACCAGGCATGGCCGATCAGCTCGGCGCCGTCCTCGGTCTCCTCGATACCGTCGACGATCACCTGGGCGCGCTCGCCCACATGGGCGGCGGTGGCGGCAAAACCGAGCGACTCAGCCAGATCCATGGCCTCCTGAGCTCGCTCGAGCTTGACCTCCTCATCGACCTGGCCCTCCATCTTGGCGGCAAGGCTGCCCTCCTCACGCGAGTAGGCAAAGACGCTTGTGTAGTCAAAGCCGACAGTGTCCATAAAGTCGATAAGATCACGGAACTCGTCATCGGTCTCGGTCGGGAAGCCGACCATGGCCGTGGAACGAATCACGATGCCAGGGATGCGCTCGCGAAGATCACGGAACAGATCCTCGAGCTCCTGGCGCGAACCGGAACGGCGCATGGCCTTGAGGATGCGCGCGTCGCAGTGCTGCACGGGGATATCGATATAGGGCAGTACCTCGGGCGTATCGCGAATCGTCTCGATAAGCTCGTCGGTCATGCCCTCGGGCTGCAGATAGAGCACACGGACCCAGACGTTATGCGGACGTACGGCCTCGGCAACGGCGCGCAGCAGCTGCGCCAGATTGCGCGGAGAGCCCTCGGCGACGTCCTCGTCGGCAAAGTCGGTGCCCCAAATGCCCGTGTCCTGCCCGATCAGAACGATCTCGCGCACACCGCCGGCAACCAGGTCGCGCACCTCGGAGATAATGCTTTCGGCATTGCGCGAATGATAGCGACCGCGAATGTAGGGAATCATGCAGAAGCTGCAAAAACGATTACAGCCATCGGAAATCTTGACATAGGCAACGGCACCCTCGACGGTACGCTTGACCTGCGGGATATAGGCCGCGATCTCGCGCTCCACGCCAAGAACGTTGTCGATGACAGATACGATACCGTCTTCCTCATCGGCCTTCACAAAGGCAGCGACCTCGGGAAGCTCGTCGGGCAGGTCATCGCCGTAACGAGACGGCACGCAACCGCACATGACGATGGGGCAGGCGCGAACGCCGTCCTGCACCTCGTTAGCGAGCTCGAGCGTGGTCTCGATGCTCTCGGACGTCGCCGAGGCAAGAAACGAGCACGTGTTGACGATAGCGATATCGGCATCCTGCGGATCGAATGCCTCCTCGTAGCCCGCAGCGGTCAGCAGCGAACGCATGCGGTCGGTATCGACCTCGTTCTTGGCGCAGCCAAGCGTGATATAGAGTACGGAACCCAACGGAGTATCCATGTTGGAGAGCGGTCCTTTCGAGTAAATTAGCGGTAGTTGGTAAACTGCAGCGGCTGACCGTAGTCCTGGTCGCGCAGGAACTGGATCACCGTCTGAAGCGCGTCCTTAGAGGCCGAGGTAACGCGCAGCTTATCGGCCTCGATGGTCACCTTGACCTTGAGCTTTTGATCCTTGATGTCCTTATTGATCTTCTTGGCGGTCGCCTGGTCAATGCCCTCGACGATATGGCCGAGCACGCGCACGGTACCGCCCGAAGCTGCCTGCGGCGCGTCCCAAGAGACAGCCTTGAGGTCGATACCGCGCTTGATGAGTTTGGAGCTCAGCACGTCAATAATCTGCTTGGAGACAAAATCGGCCGGGGCATTGATCGTAAAGAGCTTGTCGCCCTTCGAAAGCTCGATGGTGGCGCCGGAGTCCTTGAGGTCATAACGCTGAGAGATCTCGCGAGCGGTCTGCTGGAAGGCGTTATCGACCTCCTGCATATTGACTTCGGACACAACGTCGAAGCTGGAATCTTTAGCCATGGTTCTTCCTTTCGGTACGGGGAGCCTTAGTAGCTGTCGTACGAATAGTCAACTAATCGTTTACCGTCTGGCCGTCGGATGCCGTGTCGGTGCCGTCGGTAGACTGGGCGTCAGTGCCGTCGGCAGCGTCGGTGCCATCGGCAGACTGCGGGTCGGTGCCGTCAGCAGTATCGGTGCCGTCGGTACCCTCGCCGTCCTTGGAGTCTGTGGTCTCCTTCTTGGGAACGGTAATGGTCACACGCGCCACGCCCGATGTCTTGGTGTCATAGCGGACCTTTTCACCGTTCTTGGTGACCGTGACATCAGAGGGCTTGGACGTGGTGATCTCGATCGAGGACTCGGGCGTGTACTCCTGCTCAAAAGGACCGGTCGCCTGGGCGCCGTAGACCGATTTACCGTCGACCTTGACCTCAATCCAGGCGGTCTTGCCCTTGGCAACGGAGACCTTGACCTTGATGACCTCGTCCTCTTCCTTTTTTGCCGTCGCCTTGGCGGCATCGGAATCAGCAGAATCCGTCGCCTCGTCGGTGCCTTCGTCCTCGTCAACGGATTCGGTCTTCTTGGAAGACTTCTTGGTCGACGTCTTGGTGGCCGTGGGCGTCTCGGGCGTCGACTCGGGTGCAGAAGAGCCGCAGCCACGCAGGAGGACCACGATGAGCAAAATCAGCAAAAGTGCCACGGCACCGATGCCGGCGTAGATGATGCGCGGATCGAGTCCATTGTTCTGAGGAGCACGTCCACCGCCGCGTCCGCGATTGGAGCCGCCACGGCCATTCCCCTGCGGCATACGGCCGCGACCGCTATCGGGACGACCACGATAGCCGCCCTGGCGCTGCGAGCCACGCTGGCCCGAACGCGGCGCAAGCTCGCCACGGTTCTGATAGCCACGCTGGTCAGAGCGAGGCGCCGAAGAGCGCTGGCCGTAAGGCTGCGATTGCGAACGAAGGCGCGGCGTCACCTGCGTGGTATCGGCGTCGGCGTAACCACCGCGGGAACGCCCGGCAGAAACTCCGCGATAACCACAACCGGAGTAGCCTCCGTCGCCGTAACCGGCGCGAGGATCGCGACTCAACCCGCGAGCGGCGGGAAGCGCACGGTCATCCGGCATAGGCGTACTGCGAAATCGATCTCGCTGAGAACGAATCTCCTCGCTGGAGCCCGTCTCGGTGATATAACCCGCCTGCGGAGGACGCTGGCCGTACCGCGTCGAGCGACCACTCTGAACCATCAGAAAGCGTCCGTTATCGACCGACGAACGCGAGTTAACGTAGCCGGCAGCATCCTGAAAACGACCGCCCTGCTGCGAGGTCTCGCGTTCATATGCCATGAGGTCGTCAAAATAGGCATTGACGACCTCGCGCGGATTGAGGCCCAAAAAGCGAGCGTAGCTCGAAATCATGCCCTGCGCATAGCCACGCGGGGGCATCGATGCAAAGTTACCGGTCTCGAAAAACTCGATGATCTGCGGCCTGATTTTGATGGTGTTGGCGACCTGCTGGATGGAAAGGCCCATCCGGCGACGCTGCTCGAGCAGCATGTCACCAAAGCGTGCAGCCATCAGAATCCTCCAAACTCACGATCTTCACGTGCCATCTCGGCGTCGACAGACTCCAGCGCGGCAAGCCCCTCCTCGTCCAGCAGGACCTCGCGCGGCTTGGAACCGTCGGGCGGGCCGACGACACCCTTTTCTTCCAGCATGTCCATAATACGCCCGGCGCGCGCATAGCCAACCTTGAGGCGGCGTTGCAGGCCAGATGTGGAGCCCAGCTGCGATTCCACCACAATATGAGCGGCTTCCCAGATAAGCGGGTCGTCATCTTGCGGCTCGGCAACGCCCGTGCGAACAATACCGCCGCCACCAGCCATGGACATGGAAGCAGGCGCCACGGCAGACAGAATCTCCTCGTGGTAGTCGGGCTCGCTTTGCGACTTAACGAACTCGACGATCTCGTTGATCTCATCGTCCGAGACAAAGCATCCCTGGATACGGCGGGGCTTGCCCCAGTCGACCTTGGAGAACAGCATGTCGCCCAAACCGGTGAGCTTTTCGGCGCCCATCTGATCGATAATGACGCGGGAATCGATGCCCGTAGCCACGTTAAAGGCGATACGGTTGGTGATGTTAGCCTTAATAAGACCCGTCACCACGTTGGAGCTGGGGCGCTGCGTAGCCACGATAAGGTGGATACCGGCGGCACGGCCCAGCTGGGCGATACGGACGATCGAGGCCTCGACATCTTTGCCGGCGACCATCATCAGGTCCGAAAGCTCGTCGATGATGATGACCAGATAGGGCATCTTATGCGGCGGGTTATCGTAATGCTCAAACTCGCCGGCGGCCTGCTTTTCGTTATACGTCGAAATCTTGCGAACGTTGAGGCGCTCGAAGACCTTCAGGCGACGCTCCATCTCGGACACGGCCCACTGCAGCGCACTGGCCGCCTGCTTGGGCTCGGTCACCACGGGCACGTAGAGATGCGGCAGGCCGTTATAGCCCGCAAGCTCGACGCGCTTGGGGTCGACCATGATCAGGCGAACGTCCTCGGGAAGGGCGCGCATGAGCAAGGTTGTGATGATGGAGTTGATCATGACCGACTTACCCGAACCGGTGGTGCCGGCGATCAGCAGGTGGGGCATCTTAGCGAGGTCGGCGACAACCGGCGTGCCCTCGGCATCGCGACCGATGGCAAGCTCGAGCGGACCGCCCTTCACATAGGGAAGTACGTCGCCCAGATTGACGTTCTGACGCTTGCGATTGGGAATCTCGATACCCACGAGCGAGGTGCCGGGGATCGGGGCAAAGATACGAACCGACTGGGCGGCGAGCGAAAGCGCAATATCGTCCTCGAGGCTCGAAATCTTGCTCACGCGCTCGCCCTCGCCAGGTTGCAGCTTAAAGGTCGTCACCGTGGGGCCGGCGATCCAGCCGACCACGCGGGCACTGCGGCCAAACTCAAGCAAGGTGGATTGCAGTGACTCAGCGGTCTGCTCCAGCTCCTTATCCGAAGACGCGGCAGAAGCCGACTGCGGGTTGGCATGTAGGATTTCGAGCGGCGGAAGCTTGAGGCCGTCCTCTTCTTCGCCCTCGTTATCTGCGGCGCCGCCGTCCGCTCCCCCATCACGAGCCGCAGCCGATTCGACAGCACTCGTGGCAGGCGCATCGGCAACCTTGGGATGCTTTAAGAAGTCGGGAATCTGAGGTGCGGCCGAAACAGGGTTCACGGCAAACGGCGGCTCGGACTCGTCAACCTTGTCCGGATCGTCCTCCATCGAAAGCTGTCCGGTGACCTGGCCGCGCTTTGCATGGCGACGCGGCAGCAAAGTTGTCTTTGCGGTCTCAATCGGAGCCTCGTCGTCCTCGTCATCGCCCTCGGTGAGCTCAATCTCGCTATCGGACCAAGACGGGTCGGGCTCACTCGTATTGAGCTTGGGAACCGTCTTGCCCTTCTTGGCATGACGGCGCGGCAGCAGCGTGGTCTTGGCCCGCTCGGCTTCAACCGACTCGGATACGTCGACAAACGGGTCATCGTCCTCGTCGTCATCCAAAACCGGGTCGACATCGCCACCCATGACCGTGGTCACCGCGGCGTCAGTCCCCTTCTGGCGCAAAATGCTCAGGTGCGGACGAGCGACGCCGGGAACAGACAGGGCCTCTTCATCGCCCCACGGGCTCGCATTGACATCGGCACGTCGACGCTCGGCAAAATCGGCAGCGCGATCGCGTGCGGAGCGCAAAACGCCACCCACCGAAAAGCCGATAATGACCAAACCAACGACGACAAGCCCCAGCAAGACAACCATGGCGATAGGTTTACCCAAGGCGTTTTGCAAGGCACTTGCGATAAAGGCGCCAATGTAGCCGCCCGACACGGAAAGGTTCTGCGGCGTAAACATAAGGTCGCACGAATCGCTCGTGCCCGGCACCATCAGCGAAAGAATGGAGACGACGGCGATAAAGACCAAGGCGCCGCCCGCAACAGAGCGCACGTTGAGCGGCGAGTCCTCACCCAAAAAGAGCGTGGCGGCAAACAGCAAGATGACGATCGGCAGCACGTAGGCGCCCAGACCAAAGCCCAGGTGGTAGAAACCGGCAACCGCAGCCGTCACGGGCGCTGTTGCCGGAGAGATCACGGCAATGAAGGACGCGATCGCCAAAACGGCGATGACCACACCGGCGATATCGCGATTGGCCGAAGGCTCGACCAGGGGCTCAAACTCATCAAACTCGGACTCGTGGCCCTTATTGGCACGCAGATGGGAACCGGCACCCTTAGCAGATGCCGGTTGGTTATTGGCCTTATTGCCTTTGGCGTTTTGTGCAGATCCGCGCGCCAAACTAAACCTCCATGACGACCGGGATGATCATCGGACGGGTGCGCGTACGGCTCCAGATAAAGTTAGAGAGCGAATCGCGCACGGCCTTGCGAATGGCATCGGAACCGCTGCTGGTAAAGCTAAACTTACCCTTCTCGATCGTCTTCATAATGGACGCGGAGGCATCCTCGGAGAACTGGTCGTCGATGGCAAACGAGACGCCGCGGCCCGAGAACTCGATGGCCTCGATCTTCTTGTGTTTGAGGGAGACGATGGCAACGGCCGTGACCATACCGTCGTTGGCGAGCTTCTGGCGATCGCGCAGGACGATGGGGTCGGTATCGCCGATACGCAGGCCGTCGACGTAAACGACACCGGACTCGACGGGCGTACCGCGCTTGACGATACCACCGCGCATCTCGAGCGTGTCGCCGTTATCGAGGATAAAGATATGATCGTCCTTGATGCCCATCTTGCGGGCCAGCTGCGCATGGGCGCGCAGATGCACGGCCTCACCGTGAACCGGCATAAAGTACGTGGGCTTGGCCATGGCCATCAGGAGCTTGAGCTCCTCCTGGCTACCGTGACCCGAGACGTGGACGAGAGCGCGGTTCTTATCCCACACGTCGCAGCCGAGCTTGGCCAGGCTGTTGACGACCTGCTGGACGGCCTTCTCGTTGCCAGGAACAGGAGTTGCCGAAAGGATAACGGTATCGCCCTCGTGGATGGAGAGCGTCTTGTGCTCGCCATTGGCCATGCGGGACAGGGCCGACAGCGGCTCGCCCTGCGAACCGGTGCACATGACGACAATCTTATCGTCGGGCAGGTTATCGATATCGAAGGCATCGATGATATCGGCGTCATCGATGTTGAGGTAGCCCAGCTCACGCGCCACGCGGGTGTTCGTGAGCATGGAGCGACCGGTCACAACGACCTTACGGCCGCACTTGCGGGCGGCATCGCAGATCTGCTGCAGACGATGGATGTGGCTCGAGAACGACGCGACGAACACGCGACCCGGGGCGTTCTTGATGGCGTGCAACAGGTTGGGACCAACCTCGGCCTCGGACTTGGTAAAGCCGGGAACCGTGGCATTGGTGGAGTCGGAAAGCAGCAGGTCGATGCCCTGCTTGGCAAAGCGGCTGATAGCGGCATAGTCGGGCGTAACGCCATCGATGGGCGTCTGGTCGAGCTTAAAGTCGCCGGTGTGCATAACGGTGCCCTGATTGGTGCGGATGAACACGCCCAGAGCGCCGGGGATGGAGTGCGTCATCGAGAAGAAGTCGAGCGAGATGCCGCCGAGGTTGACATGGCTGCCGCCCTTGACCTCGCGGAACTTGGGTGCGCGGATGCGGAACTCAGAAAGCTTGCCCTCGATAAAGCCAAGCGTCAGCTTGCTCGAGAAGATGGGCACCTTGTTGTTGAGGTCCTGCAGCAGGTACGGAAGCGAACCGGTGTGGTCCTCGTGGCCGTGAGTAACGATGATACCGCGGAGCTTCTCCTCGTTCTCCAGAACATAGGTGTAGTCGGGAAGCACCAGGTCGATACCGGGCTGGGAGTCATCCGGGAACATAAGACCGGCGTCGACGAGCACCATGTCGTCGCCGCACTCGAAGACCGTCATGTTCTTGCCGATGCCATCAAGGCCGCCGAGCGGGATGATCTTCAAGGGAGATGATTTTTTAGCTGCCATAGGTTAGTGTGGTTTCCTTTCTTCGAAACGGGTCTGGAACAACCGACGGGGCGCTTCTGGCAAACCGACCGTCGGGAACGTACAAACATGCATCGCAGAGTCGATGCAATAACTACAGTATGATACCCATTTGCACAACAACAGACCACCCATGCATCAAAGCCCCATCTGAACTGGTCTATCCCGCCGGTTTCCCGTGGGGCGGGCACTGATGAAGTTTCCTGCTCTACAGTCCTGCTCACGACGGAGGCCACATTAAGTGGCCTCCTGTTCGTGCGGAACTCGCGATAAACTTCATCAGTGCCCGCCCCACGGGAAACCGGCCAATAAGGGACAGGTTAATTTTGGTCGATTTTATCTGGGGAAATGCTGCAGCGTCTATCTACAAATCCGAAATCTGACTACTGAATAGACTGTCTAACTAAATTGCGAGCGGCACTAACCAGTCCTTTTGCTTGCGCCCGGGAGGGCCGCATATGAAGTTTATCGCGAGTTCCGCACGCAAAGGAAAGCACTTAATGTGCTTTCCGTCTTGCGCAGGACTGTAGAGCAGGAAATTTCATATGCGGCCCTCCCGGGCGCAAGCAAAAGGGCGACCCCTGTCCGGAGTCGCCCTTGCGGTGCTGCTTATGTACGGCTGTTACTCGGCGTCGTGGTGACGGCGGGGCTTGCGGCCTCCGTTGTCGCCGGGACGGCGCGGACGGTCGCTGCGCTCGGAGCGCTCGCGACGCGGACGCTCACGACGCTGGAAGTGCTCGCCGTCGCCCTCGGAGGTACCCTCGGCGCGAGCCGGAGCCTCGGGCTTGTCAAGACGATCGAGCGAGATCTTGCCGCGATCGTCGACCTCAATGACGACGACCTTGACCTCGTCGCCCACGTTAAGGACATCCTCGACCTTCTCCACGCGGCCCTTGGCGACGCGGGAGATGTGCAGCAGGCCGTCCTTGCCGGGCAGCAGGTTGACGAAGGCGCCGAAGGGCTGGATGGAGACCACACGACCGGTGTACTCCTCGCCCGGCTCGGGAACCTTGATGATGAGCTTGATACGCTCGACAGCCTGATCGACGGACTCGCCGGTGCCGCCGACAAAGACGGTGCCGTCCTCCTGGATGTCGACCGAAGCGCCGGTCTCGTCCTGGATGCCGCGGATGACCTTACCGCCGGAACCGATGACGTCGCGAATCTTGTCAGTCGGAACCTGGATGGAGACGATACGCGGAGCGGTGCTGCGCGTGGTGTGGCGCGGCTCGGGGATCACATCGAGCATCTTCTGCAGGATGAAGGCGCGACCCTCCTTGGCCTGCTGCAGGGCGCGGGCCAAGATGTCAAAGGTAAGACCAGTGGCCTTGTTGTCCATCTGCAGAGCGGTAATGCCCTCGGTGGTGCCGGTGACCTTAAAGTCCATGTCGCCAAGGAAGTCCTCGAGACCCTGGATGTCGGACAGGACCACGGTCTTGCCCTCCTCCTGGATCAGGCCCATGGCGATACCGGAGACCGGGCGCTTAATGGGCACGCCGCCGTCCATAAGGGCGAGCGTGGAGCCGCAGGTCGAAGCCATCGAAGAGGAGCCGTTGGACTCCATGACCTCGGAGACGACGCGGATGGCGTAGGGGAACTCGTTCTCGTCGGGGAGCACCGGAAGCAAAGCGCGCTCAGCCAGGTTGCCGTGGCCGATCTCGCGGCGCTTGGGGCTGCCCATGCGGCCGGTCTCGCCGGTGCAGAACGGCGGGAAGTTGTAGTGGTGCATGTAGCGCTTGCCCTCGGTGGGCTCGATGGTATCCAGACGCTGGCCCTCGTTGAGCATACCGAGCGACAGGACGGAAAGCACCTGGGTCTGGCCACGCTGGAACAGACCGGAGCCGTGAACGAGCGGCAGGTAGTTATCCTTCACCATGATGGGGCGAATCTCATCGGCGGCACGGCCGTCGACGCGCTCGCCGGTCTCGACGACCATGGTACGCATAGCCTTCTTCTCGAGCTTCTTGAGCGCCACGGGAATCTCGCGCTCCCAAGCGGACTGCTCCTCCTCGGTGAACTCGGCACGGATGGACTCCTTCAGAGCCTCGACCTTACCGATACGGGAGAGCTTGTCGGCGTCGCGAAGGGCGGCTGCCATCTCGTCGTAGTGGGCGAAGATGCGCTCCTGGACCTCCTCGACGGGCTGGTCGAGCGGGTACTCCTTCTTGACGATGGCGCCGTTGACCTGCTCCCACTCGGCGACAAACTCGTCCTGAGCCTGGCAGAAGGCAGCAAGGGCCTCCTGGCCAAACTTCATGGCGGCGAGCATGTCGTCCTCGGAGATCTCCTCGGCGCCGGCCTCGACCATCGAGATGAAGTCGGCGGAGCCACCCAGCTCCAGGTCCAGATCGGAGTTCTCGCGCTCCTCATAGGTGGGGTTGACGATAAACTCGCCGGTCTCCACGTTGCGGCCGATGCGCACGCAGGCAAGCGGACCCTCGAAGGGCACGCCGCCGAGCGTCATGGCCAGGGAGGCACCCATGACGTTGATGACGTCGAAGGGGTTGACCTGGTCGGCGACGAGCGAGGTGGCGACAATGTGCACCTCGTTGCGGAAGCCGTCCGGGAAGCTCGGGCGAATCGGACGGTCAATCATGCGCGCGGTGAGCGTGGCCTTCTCGCTGGGACGGCCCTCACGCTTGAGGTAACCACCCGGGATGCGGCCGGCTGCGTACATCTTCTCGTTGAAGTCGACGGTCAGCGGGAAGAAGTCGTAGTTCTTGCGCTCCTTGGAGACAACCACGGTGTCGAGCATCGTGGTGTCGCCCTGCTTGACCAGGCAGGCGCCGGTGGCCTGCTTGGCAAGCTCGCCGGACTCAAAGGTGTAGGTCTTGCCGTACAGCTCAAAGGTCTTGGATACGAGTGTCATTGTTCTCCTTTACCCCACAGGCCCCTTGCCTGTGGGCTTCTCATGTGACGCGGGCCCCCTGCCCCCGCCACGCTTCAGAGCGTGATTGTTCGCGCCCTTACACAAAAAGAGCGCCCCGCTGCGCAGGACGCTCTTAGCATGTACAAATCCTTACTGGATGTTGTCGCGGATGCCCAGAGCCTTGATGAGCTCACGGTACTCGACGATGTCGTTCTTCTTGATGTAGGAGAGAAGACGACGACGACGGCCGACGAGCATGAGCAGGCCACGACGGGTGTGGAAGTCCTTCTGGTGGGACTTCATGTGCTCGGTCAGCTCCTTGATGCGCTCGGACAGGATGGCGACCTGAACCTTGGGGTTGCCGGTGTCGACCGGGGTGTTACCGAACTGGGCAGTCAGCTCAGCCTTGCGCTCTTTGGAAACAGTCATTGTTTCACCTTTCGTTTCTTGTCGCCCGCGGGCGACACTATTCGCCTCGGACTGGGAAGCCGTCGGTGGAGCGAGCATCCAAGGTCGAGGTACCAACAGGTCGGTATGTTACCACAAGCAGACCGCCCATGCGCATCATCACCGACCCAACATGAATTCCATCGCACGGAGGCGCTGGTCGGTGTGCGTCGCAGCCCACACATGCGAAAGCCCGAGCAAGAACGCCGCCGTATGCGGGTCGATTCGCTCGACCATGAGTGCATCGAAGGTCATGGACATGAGGGCGCGCAGCCACTCGACCTCACCGGTCGAAACCAGCTCGGCACCCGGAACGCTCGACGCGCACGAACCGCACATGAGCCCGCCCGCCTGGGGCGAAAAGTACGACAGCATGGGGTCTCCGCACAGCACGCAGGCCGAAAAATCGGGTCGATAGCCCACGTGCGACAGAAGTTTAAAGACAAAGGCCGCCACGAGCAGGTCCATATGTGCCGAGTCGAGCCCACAGCCGACAAGCGTGAGCGCCCGCTGCGTGATGGCAAAGGTAAACGGGTCCTCGGCGTCCTCGAATGAGCACACGCGCGCGACCTCGGCAATCGCGCTTGCGGCGCAGGTCGTCTCGTAATCGGGCGCGGCGCCAACCGGCGCTTCCAAAAGCTCGGCCTGAGAAACAACGTCGAGCGAGCGTCCATGTGCGAGCAGCATATCGACGGTACAGAATAATTCGCAGCGCGCCGCCAAGCGCCCACCGGGTTTGCGGGCCCCCTTTGCCACGGCACGAACCTGACGACCCCGCTCGTCAAGCATCGTCAGAATCAGATCGGTCTCTTTGAGCTTGGTCTTGTCGAGCACGAGCACCTTCGTGCGATATGTCCGGGAGCCTGCCATGCGCGCTGCGCGTCCTTAGTCCTCGGCGTTGTAGCCAAAGCGGCGAATCTGGGCCTCGTCGTCACGCCAGCCGGCCTTGACCTTCACGTCCAGCTCCAAAAAGACCTGCGTGCCAAAAATGCGCTCAAGATCGCGACGGGCGTCGATACCGATATGCTTGATCATCTCGCCGCCCTTGCCGATGATGATGCCCTTTTGGCCCTCGCGCTCGACGTAAATAGTGGCGTGCACGCGCAGCACCTTCTTGGTCTGCTCGAGCGCGTCGCAGATTACGCCAACGGAGTGAGGGATCTCATCACGGGTGCGGCGCAAGACCTTCTCGCGCACAAACTCGGCAACGAGCGTCTCGTCAGAAGCGTCGGTACCCATGTCCTCGGGGAACCAACGCGGGCCCTCGGGCAAAAAGTGCGCAACGGTCTCGATAAAGGCATCGACGTTGAAGTTCTTGACCGACGACGTCACGATCTCGTCGTCAAAGTCCATAAGCTCGTGGGCTGCCTTAAGCTGCTCCATGACCTGTGCGGGGTCGGCCTCATCGGCCTTGGTGAGCACCAGGACCTTCTTGGAACGGGCATTCTTGACACGCTCGGCAACCCAGGCGTCTCCCCTGCCGATCGGTTTGGTGGCATCAATCAAAAACGCGACAACATCGACATCGTTCAGCTCGAACAGCGCGCTCTTGTTCAGCTCGGACCCTAGACCGTCCTTGGGCTTGTGGATACCCGGGGTATCGACAAAGACCAGCTGGTAGCCGGGGCGGTTGACGACGGCGCGCATGCGGCGGCGGGTCGTCTGGGCCACCGGCGAGGTGATGGCGACCTTTTTGCCATAGCAGGCGTTGAGCAGCGTTGACTTACCGGCGTTGGGGCGGCCGACCAAGGCCACGAAGCCACTGCGGAAACCGGGCTCAACGTCGCCAAAGCCCGCGAGGCTGTCGTCCTCATCGCACAGGGCGTCGAGCTCCTCGTCGCTCATGCCCTCAAACGGGTCGAACTCCTCGACTTCCTCATAGGCCTCGGTCGCCTTAGCATCCGGGGACTCGTCGTCCAAAATCTCATCGGTAGACTGCATATTGTCGGACATGGGAATCCCTTTCTAAATAAAGCCGAGCGCGTGGGCAAATACCAGCACGCCCACAATCGCGGCGGTGATGGAAAGAACGTATACAGAGGCGGCGGCGATGTCCTTGGCGCGTTTTGCCAGCGGATGGAGCTCCTGGGTCGCCAGATCGACAATGGCCTCCATGGCGGTATTGCACAGCTCGCCGTGAATCACCAGGCCGCAGCAGATGATAATCGTGGCCCACTCGGCAATGTCGAGCCCCACGATGCAGCCGGCAATGACGGTGCACACGCCCGCCACGAGCATGACCTTAATGTTGCGCTCGGTCTTGACGGCGGTGACGAAGCCCTCCATGGCGTAGGAGAACGACTTTAAAAAGGACGGATGGTCCTTGTTCGATCCGGGAATCATAAACGGCTCCTAGTCGTGGGCATGATTGGTGATGGGGCCGACGTGAACCAGTTTGGGATCCTCGCCGCGCTCGAGCGCCAGATCGCGCAGGATGGCGTCCTCGCGGGCCTCCATGACCTCGGCCTCGTCGTCCTCGATATGGTCATACCCCAGCAGGTGCAGCATGCCATGCACGAGCATCAGGCGGCACTCGTCGGCAGGGGCATTGCCAAAGCCGGGGGCCTGACGGGCAATGACTTGCGGGGCCAAGATAATATCGCCGAGCTCGAGCGTCTCATCGGCGGGAATGTCATCGTCGAAGGCCGAATCGCACTCAAACGAAAGCACATCGGTGGTGCGGTCGATACCGCGCCACTCGTGGTTGAGCTCGTGCATCTCGTCCTCATCGACATACGAAAGGGAAATCTCGACTTCACGCTCAACGCCTTCGGCGGCAAGCACGACCTCGCAGATGTGTTCTACCTCCTGCGCGTCGAGCAGCGTATCGAGCTCGGCATCGTTGCTGATCAATACACTCAACGGGACTCCTTTCGGTTGCGCGGGCGCTGCTCGCGCACGTCATCATAAGCATCATATGCCTCGACGATACGTCCCACCAGGGCATGGCGCACCACGTCGGCACGCTCGAGGTGAGAAAATGCGACATCGTCGACACGGCCCAAAATCTTCTCGACATCCGCCAAGCCACCACGACGGCCCACCAGGTCACGCTGGCTCAGGTCGCCGGTAATCACAAACTTGGAGTTAAAGCCCAGGCGCGTCAGAAACATCTTCATCTGCTCGGGCGTGGTATTTTGGGCCTCGTCGAGCACCACGAAGGCGTCGCTCAGCGTGCGGCCGCGCATGTAGGCAAGCGGGGCGATCTCGATCACGCCGCGCTCCATGAGCTCATCGGTGCGCTCGCGATCCATCATGTCAAAAAGGGCGTCGTAGAGCGGGCGCATGTACGGATCGATCTTTTCCTCGAGGGTGCCGGGCAAAAAGCCCAGGTTCTCCCCCGCCTCGACAACCGGACGCGTCAAGATCAGACGGCCCACCTCGTGACGCTTGAGTGCGGCAACAGCGAGCGCCATGGCCAGATAGGTCTTACCGGTACCGGCAGGACCCAGGCCAAACGTGATGGTATTTGAGCGGATGGCATCCACATAGCGCTTTTGACCGAGCGTCTTGGGGCGAATGACGCGACCGCGATACGAAAGCAGCACATCATCGCGAAGCGACATAGCCTCGTGCTCACCGTCGCGCAAGACGGCCAGGCAGCGAGAGACATCGTCGGCAGAAAGCGTGCGCCCGGAAGCAGCCTCACGAAAGGCATGTTCGAAAAAGCGCGCCACGAGCTCGACCTCGTCAGGGTCACCGCTCACGGCGATGCTGTCGCCACGGGCGACCACATGGGCGCGAACCAAGCTCTCCAGCGCACGAAGGACGCCGTCGCCGGCGCCCAAAACGCGCGAGGGGTCAATACCCTCGGGAACGGTAAGTCTAATCTTCGAGGCTTCCATGAACCTCCCTGCGTGCATGGACCAAGCCGGAATCATCGACTCCGATGATAGCAACATCGAGCAGGCACGGGGCTGTGAGTCCACGGGTATCGTCTAGACGGGCATGATGGAACGAACCAAGCGTCAGGTTGTCCCCATACTCGAGCACGGCACGCTCAACGGTGCCCACGCGACGGCGAGCGTCGGCAATGGCGAGCTCCTGCGCAGCGGCTCGCATACGACGGCTACGCTCGGCCATGACCTCGGGCGGCACCTGGTCGGGCATATCGGCAGCAAGAGTACCAGGACGTTTGCTGTAACGGAACACGTGCATACGCGAAAAGCCCACGCGGCGGCACAGCGCCAGCGACTCCTCAAACTCCTCGTCCGTCTCGCCGGGAAAACCGACGATGACATCGCACGAAAGGGACGCCTGAGGCAAGTTGGTGCGAATCATGCGCACCGTCTCCTCGAAGGCCTCGGCGCTATAGGGACGGCCCATGCGATGCAGCGTCCGTGTGCAGCCGGACTGCACGGGCAGGTGTAAAAACGGGGCGATGCGCTGCGGATAGCGCGCCATCACCTTAAGCAGGGACTCGGAGATATCCATGGGCTCGACCGAGGAAATGCGCACATGCGGAATAGACGTGCGCTCCATAATCGCCTCGAGCAGCTCATCGATCTCGACGTGTTCATCAGTCGCGCTCTTGCCATCGTAGGCGCCCAGGTTCACACCTGTCAGCACCACCTCGGGCACGCCGGCCTCCTGGGCCTCGCGAACCTGCTCGAGCACGGACTCGACCGGCACAGAGCGCTCGGGGCCGCGGGCCTTCCACACAATACAATAGGTGCAACGATGGTTGCAGCCGTCCTGGATCTTCACGCCCAGACGCGAGCGACCGAGTGCATCGACCACCTCGCCGTCGCTGCAGGCGGGAACATTATCGGACTCAACGCCCAACACCTCGCAGACGCGTTCGGCAACATCAATCTTGGACGGCTCGGCGATCACGCGGTCCGAAAGCTCCAGCAGCTCCTCGGGGTGCAGATTGACCACGCATCCGGTCACGACCACATAGGGCTCGTTTGGATAGCCCAGCGCATGGCGAACGGCCTTACGGGTCTTGGCCTCGGCCTCGCCCGTAACGGCACAGGTGTTAATGACAATCAGCTCAGCATCCTGAGGCTCCACCATCGCAAACCCCAGGCGCATAAGATCGGCAGTGATACGGTCGGACTCAACCCGGTTGACGCGGCAGCCGAGGTTGACGACAGAGATATGAGGTGCGAGCACGCGGGCTCCTTAATCGAGGATGTCGTCGAGAGCGCTCTTGATGCGATCAGTTACCGACTTCTTACCGGAAGCGACGTCATCGCCCATCTCGTCGGCAAAAGCGCGAAGCAGCTCGCGCTGCTTGTTGGAGAGATTGGTGGGGACGACCACGCGCAGCTGCACGATCAGTCGACCGCGTGAGCCGCCACCGCCGATGCGCGGCATGCCGAAATTGTTGACGCTGACGGTGTCGCCGTACTGCGTACCGGCGGGGACCGTCACCTTGACGACTTCGTCGGGCATAATGCCCTCGACCTCAATCTCGCAGCCGAGCGCAGCCTGCGCAATCGAGATATCGCTCACCAGGTACAGGTCATCACCGTTGCGCTTAAAGCGCTCATGGTCGGCAACGCGCACGTTGACGATCAGGTCGCCCGAGGGCTCGCCGCGAAGGCCTGCCTCGCCAAAGCCGCTCACGCGCAGCTGGCGACCGGTCGAAACGCCGGCGGGAATATCGATGTCGATCTTTTCATGCGAAGGCGTGCGGCCCTGACCGTCGCAGGTCTCGCAGGGATGGTCGATAACCGTGCCCTCGCCGTGGCAGTCAGGGCAAGGCGAAGAGGACTGAACCTGGCCCAGGAACGAGCGCTGGACCGTCGTGACATAGCCCGTGCCGTGGCAGCGGCTGCACTGCTTTTCCTGTGCACCCTCGGCTCTACCGGAGCCGTTGCAATCCTCACAGGGGGCAAGGCGGTCATAGCTGATGGTCTTTTTGCAGCCGAGTGCCGCCTCCTCAAGGGTCACCGAAAGGGAGATGGCCATATCGCGGCCGCGACGACGCTCACGGCGATTTCGGGCGCCACCGCCGGCACCGCCGCCAAAGAACGACGAGAACAAGTCGTCCATGCCCATGCCACCAAAGATATCGTTGATATCGACGTAGCCGGAGCCACCGGGGCCGTCGGCAGTGCCGTAACGGTCGTAGTTAGCACGCTTCTGCTCATCGGAAAGAACGGAATATGCCTCGTTGAGCTCTTTGAACTTAGCCTCGGCCTCGGGGTCGTCCGAAACGTCCGGGTGTACGGTACGGGCCTTCTTTAGAAACGCGCGCTTAATCGTCCGCGCGTCGGCATCCTTGTCGACGCCAAGCACCTCGTAGTAATCCCTATTTTCCGACACGACCGAATCCTTCCGACTTTCATTATTGTCACAGTGCGTCCTATACCCAAGCTGGGCCGGCCGCAAACAGAGGGTTTGATGTTATTGCATTGCGTAGGGCGAAAGCATGGCACGTTGCGAGCAGCTCGCAAACCAAACCGACACGAGCGCAAACATAAATCCGTTGGCAAAACCGTTGACAAACTGCATCGCGCCGCGCTTCCACCACAGCAGGCTGCGATGCAGCACGCCGTCCGAGAGCACCATGAACAAGCCCATGGCAAACGGAATAAAGCACATCACGGCAAAGGCTGAGAACACGCCCGAGATGGCCGACAGCACCAAAAACGGCGCCACGATGCCCATCAGGTAAAAACCGGTACGGGCCTTGCCCTCCAGACGCTCGGCCTCAACATGGGCGCGACCGACCAGATCGCCACCCGAGGCGCCGTTGGTGCCAGCATGGCCCATACCACTAATGCGGACCTCGTCGCCATCGTGCGTACCGGCAGGAAACTCAATCGTCTGCTCGGACGTCACACGGACACGGCCGCTGCCGCCGCAATCGGGGCAGGGGTCGGCGACGACCTTACCGGAACCGCCGCACTCGGGGCAGACCGACTGGAACGTGCCGGCACCGAACAGGAAGGACAGGTCGACGTCGATGTGGCCGCGACCGCCGCAGCTCGGACAGGTATGTGCATGCTCGGACGAGACAGAACCCGAGCCTCCGCAGTGGCCACAGGTATCGAAGCGCGTATAGCGGACGGTCTTGCGGGCACCCCCCTTGGCCTCCTTGGCGTCGAGCTTGATATCGACGACCACGTTGGCACCGTTCTCGGGATTATAGGCAGCCTGCCCGCGACGCGGCTGACCCCAGGCGCCACCAAAGGGAAAGCCGCCCTCAAAGGGATTGCCGTAGCCCGCGCTGCCGGCGTAACCGCCGCCATAGGGCGAAGCCGTGGGAGCGCCGGCAAAGGGATTGCCCGAGCGCATGGCGTCGTAGCGCGCACGCTTCTGCTCGTCCGAAAGCACAGCATAGGCCTCGGAAACCTCTTTGAACTTTTCCTCGGCATCCGGTTCTTTGTTGACGTCCGGATGGAGCTTGCGGGCCTTTTGCTGGAAGGCTTTCTGTATATCACGCGAGGTGGCGTCCTTGGAGACACCCAAAATCTCGTAGTAATCTTTTTCGTTCATCGTCGCCATGCGCGGCAACCTCCTGCTCACAGCAGCGTATATATTGCGGTAATTCTACCCGAGCGGCCTAGGCTAGACCCCAAAACAGCTCGAACAGCACATTTCCATCGAGCCAGCCCAAGTGAGTGGGCGCTAAACGAGCACGGACGCGACCTGCGATAACGTCTTTCGAGGTGACGCGCCCCGCATGTCCTTCAATATGATCGGGCACCCAGGTGGCAAGGCCCAACTCGACCGCACGGTCGCAGGCCGCCGCCAACTCATCTGCAGCGATCACGCTTGCCGAGCGAACCAACAGATCGGGCCCAATGCCACGCGTCATGCGACAGGCAAGCATCAAATCCTCGGCCGCCGCCTCGCGCTGCGACAGATACTCGGCATCAAACGTCGTCGCGGCATCGTCGCGTTGCACCAAGCGCACGCGATACGCATCGCCGCGAGCAAGCACGTCGGGAAACAGCCCGGCCAAGCGATCGAAATCCTCGGCGTCGAGCATACCGGCGGCAGAGCGGCCCAAACCCAGATAGCCCTGTCCGGTCCAATAGGCAATGTTGTGGGCGCACTCATGGCCGTCGAGCGCGTAGCTTGCCACCTCATACGGGTGATAGCCGGCCGCACTCAGGCGCTCACGCGCCGCATCCATGCATGCAGCCTGAAAATCCTCGTCGGGCTCGAGCGACTCGTCGCGACACGCCACGCGATAGAGCGGCGTGCCCTCCTCGAGCGTGAGCGGGTACACCGACACATGATGCGGCGCCGCCGCCAACACGCCATCGAGTGTGCGCTGCCAGCTTAGGTCGGTCTGCCCGGGAAGGCCGCACATCAGGTCGCACGACACGACAAGCCCAGCGTCCTTGACCGTCGTGATGGCAGCGAGCGCCCGATCGGCATCGTGAATGCGGCCGATGGCGGTTAGTTCGGCGTTATCGAGCGTTTGCACGCCCAGAGAGACGCGCGTGACACCCACCCCGGCAAGCGCAGTGGCAAGCTCTGCGGTCAGCGATTCGGGATTGGCCTCGCAGGTAAACTCAACAGGCTTGCACCACGCAGAGATACGCCGGGCAAATTCTACCAAACGCTCCCCCGCCAGCGACGGCGTGCCGCCGCCAGCATAGACGGTGCGGATCTGTGCAAGCGCGCCTGCGTCGCCAAAAGCATCGAGGCGCGCATACAACTGCTCAAAATAGGTATCGAGCGCAACGCTCATGTTGCACGGAGCAAAACTGCGTGAGTCAAAGTCACAGTACCGGCATTTTTGGGCGCAAAACGGCACATGCACGTACAGCGCGGTAACGGCCACCGTTAGGCCTCCAACGGATGAGCGGGCACCGACTCGCCGGCGGCAAGTGCGGCCTCACAGGCCACCACATCGTGCTCGATATCATCGACCAGTGCCATGAACTCCTCGTATGTGGAGCAACGCACCACCTGAGCGCGCCAGGCGGCAGCATGGGGCATGCCCTTTAGATACCAGCTTGCGTACGTGCGGGCACGCGACATGAGCGGCAACAGCTCGTGCGTGAGCGTCAGGTGCTCGCGCAGGGCATCCAGGCGCTCAACCGAGGAGCGAGAAGGAACCGGCGTGCCATCGAGTGCAAGGGCTCGGGCATCGCCGAACACCCATGGATTGCCGTAGATGCCGCGCGCGATAAACACCGCGCTGGCACCCGAGCTTTGCAGATGCTCAGCAGCGTCCTCTGCCGAGAACACATCGCCCGAACCGATAACGGGAATCTCGACGGCGTCGGCC
The DNA here is from genome assembly GCA_018368535.1 of Collinsella sp. Lineage (GTDB taxonomy): Bacteria > Actinomycetota > Coriobacteriia > Coriobacteriales > Coriobacteriaceae > Collinsella. The sequence goes on from JAGZDZ010000011.1 coordinate 42,723, forward strand.
ACCTCATCGACGACCGACCAATCGGCCTGGCCCGTATAGAGCTGCGTGGCGCAGCGACCATGTACCGCCACCGCGGCGGCCCCTGCTCCCTCAAGCATCTGGGCAAACGTCGCGGCGTTGCGGTCTTCGGCGTAAAAGCCCTTACGGATTTTTACGGTCACGGGCACATGCGCCGCGCCCACCGCCGCCTCGACGATCTGCTCGGCCAGATCGGGAGTGCGCATAAGCGCCGAGCCCTCGCCCTTGGTGACGACCTTGCGAGCCGGGCAGGCCATGTTGATATCGATCAGCGACAGGCGATCGCCCACACGCTCCTCGACGGCAGCAACAGCGCTCGCAAACTGATCGGGCTTGGAGCCAAAGAGCTGCACGCAGATCTGCTGCTCCTCATCGGCCGGCAGTACCAGGCGCCACGTCTTATTGCTGGCATAGGCAAGGCCCGCCACGCTCACCATCTCGCTATAGGCAAGATGGGCACCGCGACGGCGGCACATGATGCGATAGGCGGGATCGGTCACGCCCGCCATGGGAGCCATAAGGAACGGCTGCTCGGCATAGGCGCCAAGCAACCGCTTGCTGTATTCAGAAAGTGCCATGGACCTACTCGTCCACCTTGAGAATCGCCATAAAGGCCTCCTGCGGAACCTCGACCGAGCCGATGGCCTTCATGCGCTTTTTGCCCTCTTTCTGCTTCTCGAGCAGCTTGCGCTTTCGCGAGATATCGCCGCCATAACACTTGGCCAGCACGTCCTTGCGGCGCGCTTTGACGGTAGAGCGGGCAATGATCTTGTTGCCGATGGCGCCCTGGATAGGCACCTCGAACAGCTGGCGCGGAATGATTTCCTTGAGCTTGTCGCACAGACCGCGGGCCAGGCCATAAGCCTTATCCTTGTGCACGATAAACGACAGCGCGTCCACCTCGTCGCCCGAAAGCAGGATGTCGAGCTTGACGAGCTCGGAGGGGCGATATTCGTTGAACTCGTAGTCGAGCGAGGCGTAACCCTTGGTGCGGCTCTTGAGCTGGTCAAAAAAGTCCAGAATGAGCTCGGCAAGCGGCATGTCGAAACGCATCTCGACCGATTTGCTCGTGAGATGGATCATGTCGGTTGTAATGCCGCGATGCTCGATAGCGAGCTGCATGACGGCACCCGTATACTCGGGCGGACAGATAATCTTGGCCTTGAGGTAGGGCTCCTCGATGCGCTCGATGCGCGTAGCCTCGGGCAGATCCTGCGGGCTGCGAACATCAATCATCTCGCCGTCGGTCTTGTAGACGTGATAGTCCACCGAAGGGCTCGTGGCAATCAGGTCCAGGTTGAACTCGCGCTCCAGGCGCTCCTTGACGACCTCCATATGCAGCAGGCCCAAGAAGCCAACGCGGAAACCAAAGCCGAGCGCCACCGAAGTCTCGGGCTCCCACACCAACGACGGGTCGTTGACATGCAGCTTATCGAGCGCGTCACGCAGGTTCTCGTAGTCCTTGTTATCGATCGGGAACAGGCCCGTATAGACCATGGGCTTAGCCTCGCGGTAACCGGGAAGCGGCTCGGGGCAGGGGTTCGACGCCCAGGTAAGGGTGTCGCCCACGCGAACGGCCTCGGGGTCCTTCAGGCCCGTGACCACGTATCCGACCTCGCCGACCGTCAGCGCGTCGACCGGCGTCTCGGCGGGACGCTTGACGCCCACGCCATCGACCAAAAAGTCGCCCTTTGCCTGCATCATGCGCAAGGTATCGCCCTTTTTGATGGAGCCGTCAAAGATGCGCACCGTGGCGACGACGCCACGATACTCGTCGAAGTATGAATCCAGAATGAGTGCCTTGAGCGGCGCATTCGCATCGCCCTTGGGCGGAGAGATCAGAAAGACAATGGACTCCAGCAGATCGTGGATGCCCTCGCCGGTCTTGCCCGAGACACACACGGCATCATCGGCAGGGATCGCCAGGTCATCCTCGATCTCGGTCTTAACCTCGTCGGGATGAGCCGAGGGCAGGTCGATCTTGTTGATGGCCGGCACAATGTCCAGATTGGCGTTCATGGCAAGCGTCGCGTTGGAGACGGTCTGTGCCTCGACGCCCTGTGTGGCGTCGACAACGAGCACCGCGCCCTCACAGGCTGCCAGCGAGCGCGAGACCTCATAGGTAAAGTCCACGTGGCCCGGCGTATCGATCAGATTGAACTGATACGTCTCGCCATCGTCGGCGTCATAGGACACGCGAACGGCATTGGACTTGATCGTGATGCCGCGCTCGCGCTCGATATCCATGGTGTCGAGCAGCTGCGACTCCATGTCGCGCTCGTCGACGGTATGGGTGAGCTCGAGAATGCGGTCACTGATCGTGGACTTGCCATGGTCGATGTGCGCAACAATCGAGAAGTTGCGGATGTGGGAAATGTCAATTGAAGTATTCATGCGGACTATCTTACCCGAGCGGTACAAAAAATGGAGCCTGTTCCATAAAACAGGCTCCATTTATGCGCGTAATCTGTGTGGTGTGAAATTTACAACTTAAGCGTTGATGCTGTTCACGAGCTTGGCAAGACCGGACTTGCGGTTGGAAGCCTGGTTCTTGTGGATAACATGCTTGGCGGCAGCCATGTCGAGACGCTTGGTGACGGTCTTGAGGGCAGCCTGGGCCTTCTCGGCGTCGCCCTCGGCGACGGCGGACTGGACGTGCTTGGTCAGCGTCTTGAGCTCGGACTTGACAGCCTTGTTACGCATGCGAGCTGCCTCATTGGTGCGGATACGCTTCTTCTGAGACTTGATGTTTGCCACTTCTGGAGTTCCTTTCGAGTTCCTTGCAAAAAATGTATGACACCTCTGAGACACGGTGAGGTCATGCAAGCGCCTACTATAGCACGCTCCCCCTCAAAGGGATAGAACGAATTTGTCAAATAGGCAGGTATCATCACGATTTTCTCAAGATGTTCGTAATCCAGAGCAAAAGCGCGGCCTCAGAATCGGCCGAACCCTTGAGCGCGAGCTCTACATCGACCGCCCCCTCGAGCGCCGCGACGAGCTCTGCCATCGAAAAGCGACGTGCCCAGGTCAGGTGATTCTTGACCTGCCAGGACTGGAGCTTGAGCGTTGCGGCCAGCTCACGACCCTGTCCGCGCGCATCGAGCGCCTTGGCGACGATAAGCTCGCGGATGCGGCCGCACAGCAACGTGTAAGTCCACACGTAGCTCTTGGCGGGCAATAGATTGAAAAGCTCGAGCGAGCGTCGCATGTCACGTGCCGAGACCGCATTGAGAAAGTCCCAGGGTTGAACCTCGGCCGTACGTACAATCCAGCGCTCAACGTCGGTAAGCTCAATCTGGGGCGCCTCGACCATCTGGGCAAGCTTAGCCAAGTCGTTATCGAGCATGCGAGTGTTCTCGCCCGAACGCGAGACGAGCTCCTCGGCGGCCGCCGTCGAGATCGACTTGCCGCGCTGCGTCGCCATCTGCTGCACGCGACGCGGTAGCTCCCAGCGTTTGGTGCCGGAGCAATCGATCACGGCCTTCTTATCGATCTTGGCGATCGCCTTATACAGGCGTGTGTTCTTGGCAAGCGAGTCGGCAATGATGAGGCAGACCGTTGTGGGGCTGGGACTCGCCAAATACTCGACAAGCGGCTCCGAGACCGCCTTGGCGAGCTTTGAACAGCCGTCAAGGATTACCAGGCGAAACTCGCTGCCCATCGGAAAGGTGTTAAGCGATCCGATAATCGACTCGATATCGGGGTCTTTGGTCATATCGCGCTCGTCGAGGTTGAACTCGACCATGCCCGTCTTTTCCAGACGCGCTTTCATACGCGAGACGGCGTGATCGCGCTTGACGCCGTCGGTACCGACGATCAGATATGCCGGCAGCAGACCGGTTTCGGACATTGCGCTCCCCTCCCGCAGGCCTTCGTATTCGCTCCGTGCCATTCTAGCCCAGGGGCCCACCACACGCCAACGATGTCGTCACGGTTGCTGGCATCGCATCGCAAAGCCATTCGCAGTCGGCGTGACGGTAATGTCGCCGTGTTCGATAGTGCACGCGAACACGGCGCCCGCTTCCTTAACGGCATCGATGCAGGCATCGGACGGATGGCCGTATCGATTCCCTTCGCCCGCACTCGCGAGGGAAAGCTCGGGCTTCAGGACGTCCAGCAACTCATCATCGACTGAAACCTTGGAGCCGTGATGCCCAAGTTTAAGGACATCGATATCCCCCACCTCCTGCACGAATTCCCGTTCTTGGTCGAGCTCGGCATCGCCGGTGAGGAGCATACGCAGGCCCTTGCCTTCCTGAACATAAGAGAGTAGCAGGACAAGCGAGTCCTCATTTCCCTCGCCATCCACGGACTCGAATGGCCACATCACGCGAGCGCAAAATGAGCCGATGTCAACCGTATCCCCACGGCGCACCTGCCGATACTCCACGCCAGGTCGGTTCAATACTTCGGCAGGAGCATCCTCCAGCGCATCAGCCGCCACGGCAATCGTTCCAACCGAAAACTGTTCGAGCACGGCAGGCAGACCACCCCAGTGGTCCTCATCCCAATGCGTAACAAAGACGGCATCGATATGGTGCACGTTATTGCGAACCAACGCCGCCACCACGCGCTCGTCGAGCCCGCAGTCGACGAGCGCTACTACGCCGCCCTGGCGGATAAGAATCGCATCCGCCTGGCCCACATCGAGCACCGTCACCGAAGGCGGAGCGAATCGATCCCAGTAGACGTACGGAATCGCAGCCAAGAGCACCAGGCATGCAAGCCCCACCGCCATAGGACGTGCACGGGGACGCGGCCACCGGACAAGCAGAACCGCCAGCAAACACGGCACTAGGTAAATCCACATGCTATCGGGCGGCACGCTCACGGATGCACCCGGCACGGCGGCAAACAGCTGCTCGAAAAACAGCGCGCAACGGGCGGCAATCATGGGCACAACGAGCGCCCAAGTCCGCAACGGTGCCACGAGCGAAAAGGGAACCAGCACGATGGACACAGCAAGCAGTACGCTCACCACCGGACCGATGACCGCATTTGCCAACGGAGCAATGAGCGAGAACGTACCGAAGGCGGGAATGGTAATGGGAAGAGTCGCCAGTTGCGAGCACAGCGTGACGGAAAGCATGCTTGCAACGCCCGATGGCACACTCAGCTCACCCAAAGCGAAGGTCGCATAGGGGCAAAAGCACAGAATGGCAAAGACGCTGGCACATGAAAGCTGAAAGCCCATCTCGAACAGCACCGTCGGCCGCAGTAGCACAAAGATGGACATGGTTACGAAGAGTGCCGATGCGCCGTGCCGGCGACGCCCCGCGCCGTTTACGACAAGCGTCGCGAACACCATGCAGCACGCGCGCACGGCCGAGGGAGACGCGCCCGTAAAGACAGCGTAGCCCACAAGCGTTATCGCCAATATCGCCCGCTGAAGACCACGTGAGCAGCGAGTCTTTTGCAATACACCCTCGATTACAAACCCCACGATAGCCAAATGGCTGCCGGAGACGGCTATAAGATGCGCCGTTCCCGTCACCGAAAACCAATCGCCCGCCGACTGGGCGCGCAGCTCGGCCGAACGACCGCAGACGACACCGGCTATGAGTGCACGCGCCGGGTCGGTCGCAGGCGCGATGGACGCAAGCAGCCCATTTCGCAGCCGAAGCAGCGGCCCCGGAGAGCCCTCATCGACCGACACAATCCGAACGGCTTTTACCTTGCATACCTCGCCTCGGAGCACGCGCGATCGTCCATACGCATCGTTCTCAAAACGTGAAACGCGACCGATAACACGCACGTGCGCCCCGACCTTGAGCTCGCGGTCGCACGATAGGCGAACCGTTGCCAAGTTCTTACCGTCCGCGCGTGCCTCGCAGGTATAGGAATACACGTCGTCGTTTATGGATGGATCGCCCTGCACGATAAACTCGAGGCCGCTTGCCGCTCGACCGTCGAGCGCCTTCGAGGCGCTGAGCGCACCCACAGCCCACCACGCCGAGACGACCGCTCCCGCCACGAGACCGACGGACGCGGCATACAACCACCACTTCAAAGGGGCAAGCCGCGCACAAGATTGAGCCAGCACAACGAATACCGCCGCCGCAACGGGAATGGCCCATAGCAGCCCGACCGCCGGCGCCCGCTCCCTCAGCAGCGCATCAGCGGCCACGTTGAGCACCGAGGCGCAGCTCATGCACATGCCGGCACACAGGGCCATCGTCCACGGCATCAGGGGCCGCGGAGGCATCACATGCTCGCGCTCGGTCGCACTCATACGCAGATGCAATCTTTGATTTTGGCAAGCTTCTTCTCGCCGATTCCCGACACACGCATCAGATCGTCAACCGAGGCAAAAGCACCGTTCTTTGTCCGCTCATCGATAATCGACTGTGCCATGGAGGGACCGATGCCCGAGAGCGTCTGCAGCTCTGCCGCGCTTGCCGTATTGATGTTGACTAGGCCCGTTGCGCCACTCACGCCCAATGATGCGGAAGCCCCACCATCAACACCGGCTTCCGCAATGGACGCCTGCTGCTCCCCCACCGTTGGAACGTGGATTTTTTGTCCATCAGTGACCTTGGATGCCCGGTTAAGCCCCGTAACGTCTGCCTCGGGCGTAAGCCCGCCGGCGGCATCAATCGCCTGAGCCACCCGCGCGCCGTCCTTGAGACGATATACACCGGGCGACACAACGGCGCCGTCGACATCGACATAGACCTCTGCCGCGGCAGAAGCCTTAGCCGAAGAACCTTCGGATGTCTTTCCGCTCGAGGCATCACCGGATCCCGGCTCCACCAACGAGCCTGAACCGTCAGTGCGCTCAAACGACACGCCACCGGCACCGCCGCCAAGGTTCGCCATCGCCAGTCCACTCGCCATCGCAATGACGACCAGTATCGCCATCACCACTGCCTTATGACCGAACAGCTTGTCCGCCAAGCGGTCCATCCGTTTGACTCGTTCGTGTTGTTCGCGCTGCGCCATAGCAAAACCTCCCAACACCATCGTGTCAGGAAAGGAGCTCCACAACAGCCACGCTCCAAAACCGGTTTTAACGGTCAAACCAAAAACCGACCAAAACCTTGCACAAATCTGTCCATTTATTCAGGCACACGTCAGCAAATGAACACTTAGCCGCAAAATGCCCAGATAGCAAAAGGCCGACGATGCAGGCGCATCGTCGGCCTATGCACAAATTTACTCGTGATCTTGGTAAATCTCACGCGGAGCAAGCTCCGAATGTTTGCGTTTTAAGGTCTTAGGGGCCTTATACGTGTTGCTGGAGAAGTCAATGTACTCGGTCTGCTTAAGCAGACGCTCGATCATCTCCTCGTGGTCGAACAGCTCCCAGGCCTCGTGCACGGCATCGAGTTTGGCGTGCGTCTCGGGACGACGCGGCATAAACAGCGTGCAGCAGTCGGGCGCCGCCTCGGTGGAAATATCGAACGTGCCGATCTCCTGAGCGCGCGCAATGATCTCCTGCTTGTCGGACCCGATGAGCGGACGGAACACGGGAATCTTCACGGCCTCGTTGACGGCCATGATATTCTCGAGCGTCTGGGAGGCAACCTGACCGAGCGACTCGCCGGTCACGATGGCCTTGGCGCCCTCGATATGCGCGATACGCTCGGCAACCGAATACATGATGCGGCGATACATGATCACGCGCAGGTTGCTGGGACAGGTGACCGAAATCTCACGCTGGCAGTCGCCAAACGGCACCACGTACAGGCGGCCGATCTGGACACCCGGCTCAAGCGCACGAATGATGTCCTGCACCAAATACTCGCTCGTGTCGGGCGTCTGCGGACGACCTGAGAAATGTACCGGCACGCACACCGCGCCGCGACGCGCGAGCATCCAGGTTGCCACCGGAGAATCAATACCCGACGACAGCAGCGTCACGACCTTGCCGGCAGAACCCACCGGCAGACCGCCCACGCCGCGCTCGGAGCGCGCGTACACATAAACGCTACCCTGGACCACCAGTACGTGCACCATCGCATCGGGGTCGTGCATTTGAACCTTTTTATCGGGGAAGGCCTCGCACAGCACCTCGCCCACCTGACGATTGATGTCAATCGAGGTGAGCTCATAATCGGTATTGGAGCGCTTGGCGTGCACCTTAAACGAATCGAAGGAACCAAACTCGAGCAGCGCCTTCACGGCGGCGGCACAGTACTCCTGAGGGTCGCGATTGGTGTGATACGCCAAAGACACACGAGCAACGCCGGGAACGGTGCGAATGACACGCGCCGCCTCGTCGGCCTGATGCTCGTTAAAGGTCACGAGGATATAACCGGAAATTCGAGACACGGCATTCACGGAAAAGGCGGCCAAGGCCGCCTTGATGTTATCCATGAGGATATGCTCAAAATGTGCGCGGTTCTTACCCTTCAGTCCAACCTCGTGATAGTGGACCAGGCAGACGCGAGCCGCCATTTAGGCTTCAGCAACCTTGTGGCCGAGCGCCTTCTCGTAACGGGCCTCGTCGTAAGAGATGTCGCCGTCGACAATCTCGTCCATAGCCATCGAAATGGTATCGGCACCGGAAAGCCCGATGGTGATGTCATCGACATCCTGGACGGCAAGCACGCGGTTGTGCTGGCCACGCAGCATGCTGTTAATATCGCAGGCGCGCTTGGAGGCAAGCGAAGCGAGCAGGAAGCGGTTGTGATCGGTCTTCTCCAGAAGATCGTCAATGCAAGGCTTTACAACGGACACGGACCTCAGATCCTTTCATGCATATCGAGAACGCGAACGAGCTCATCGGTCGCGCGGTCGAGATCGTCATTAACCACGACGTCGTCGTAGCGGTCGGCAAGGGCAAGCTCATCGGCGGCGTTTGCCATACGCAGCTCAATCGTCTCGGGCGTCTCGGTACCGCGACCGACTAGACGCTCGCGGAGTACCTCAAGCGAAGGCGGCTTGATAAAGATCAGCACGGCCTCGGGAAAACGTTCCTTCACCTGCAGGGCGCCCTGGACATCGATCTCCAAAATCAGAGACGCGCCCGAGGCGAGCTTGGATGTGACCTCGCTCACCAACGTGCCGTAGCAGTTACCGTGGACCTCGGCCCACTCAACAAACTCACCGTTTGCCACGCGGCGGTCGAACTCCTCGCGCGTCAGAAAAAAGTAGTTGACGCCGTCGACCTCACCTTTTCGTGGTGCTCGCGTGGTAGCCGAAACCGTCAGGCCCAGGTTCGAGCGGCGCTCGCGCACACGAGTGACGAGCGTACCCTTGCCTGCGCCTGACGGTCCAGAAATCACAAAGAGCTTGGAATCCTGAGCGCTCACTTATTTGGTCAGCTGCTCGAGGAGCTGCTCGCGCTGACGGACGCCGAGGCCCTGGACGCGACGGGTAGCGGAGATACCGAGCTCCTCCATGATCTTGGCGGCCTTGGCCTTGCCATAACCAGGGAGAGACTCGATGAGGGTGGAAACCTTCATGCGGGAAGCGATGGGGTCATCGGAGTTGAGCACGGACTCGAGGGACTTCTCGCCCTTCTTGATCTGCTCGCGAAGCTCAGCGCGGGCGTGACGTGCGGCAGCAGCCTTCTCAAGAGCCTGCTTGCGCTGCTCATCGGTAAGCTGAGGGAGTGCCATTCGTACCTCCAAATAGTTGGGTTATATCTGATTCAATAATTGGCATTTTAGCACGTAGAACGTACAAAATGCCCAATCGCGGCTCCATAGGTTAGACGATACCCGCAAAAAGTGCAATATACTGCGCCCAAAGTTAAGCCCCTGACCTGCGATTCCACACAAAGGATGGGAAAGTTTACGCAGGCACAGGGGCTATTTTGTGCTAATGAAACCCAAAAGTGGTGACTTAGGGGAATCTTTTACGCGACGTTTTCGACCAGCTCGGCGACAATGGCGTCAAAGGCGGCAACCGGATCGTCGGCACCGGTGATGGGACGGCCCACCACAATGTGGCTTGCGCCACGCTCGATAGCCTGGGAAGGCGTCGCCACGCGGGACTGGTCACCAAGGGCGGCACCCACCGGACGCACACCCGGAGTCACGATCAGGGCATCAGGGCCCAGCAGCTCACGCATGTCGTGAGCCTCCATCGGCGAGCACACGATGCCATCGATGCCGTTGGCCTGAGCGAGCTTTGCCAGGCGGGCGGCCTCCTCGGCCACGGGCGACTCGACGCCGATCTCGCTCAAGGCATCCTGATTCATGCTCGTGAGCACGGTGATGGCGACGAGCTTGGCGCGGTCCTCGCGCGCCTCCTCGGCACCCTCGCGGCAGGCAGCGAGCATGGCGCCCGAACCCAAGCCGTGAACCGAGAGCAGGTCGGCACCGGCAAGCGAGGCCGAACGGGCGGCACCGCGAACCTGATGCGGAATATCATGGAACTTAAGATCAAGGAAGACCTTAAAGCCCAGGTCCTTAAAGGTCTTGACGATCTCGGGGCCCTCAGCGTAATAGAGCGTCATGCCAACCTTAAGCCAGGCGGCATGGCCCGAAAGCTCGTGGGCGAGCTCGAGCGCACGCTCGCGGTCGCAGTCGAGAGCGACGATTACGCGGTCGCGGGCATCGGTCTCTAGCATTCGAAAGCACCTACCAGTTCGTTGATGTCCTTCACGCCTTGGGACTCAGCCCAGGCCTCGAGCTCGTGCGCGATCTTGAGCGAAGCGCACGGATCGACGAAGTTGGCCATGCCGACCGACACGCAGGTGGCGCCGGCCAGGATAAACTCGGCCGCATCCTCGCCGGTCATGACACCGCCGACGCCGTTGATGGGGATATCGACGGCCTGGGCAACCTCCCAGACCATGCGCACGGCGATGTGGTGGCACAGCGGGCCCGAAAGGCCGCCCTTGGGCTTGGCCACGCGGGACTTGCGGGTATGGACGTCGATGGCCATGCCCTGAATGGAGTTGATGACCGAAAGGCCGTCGGCGCCGGCAGCCTCGAGGGCCTTGGCAATCTCGGCGACGTTGACCGGCGCCATCTTCACGAACAGCGGCTTATCGGTCACCTTGCGGCAGGCAGCCATAACGGATGAGGCGCCCTCGGGCGTAGAGCCCATGGCGGCACCGCCGGCGGCGATATTAGGGCAGCTCACGTTGATCTCGTAGCCGGCAGCCCAGGGGCACAGCTCGACATACATCTCGAGCGCGCGGACAAACTCGTCAACGGAGTGGCCGGCAACCTGACAGATGACCTGGCAGCCGTCCTTGGACAGCTGTTCGAGCCACGGACCGGACTCGCGGGCAAAGGCGGCCACGCCGGGGTTCTGAAGGCCCACGGAGTTGATCATACCGCCGGGGATCTCGGCCATGCGGGGCGCGGGGTTGCCGGGCCAGGGCTCGGCAGCGCAACCCTTGGTGGTGATGGCGCCCAGCTGGGAAACATCAAAGAAGTTCTGGAACTGCCAACCGTAACCAAAAGTACCGGCTGCGGTGTTGATGGGGTTCTGCATCTTGACGCCGCCGAAATCGACGGCCATGTTCACGGTACCCACTAGAAGACCACCACCTTGGAAGCATCGAACACGGGGCCGCACATGCAAGCACCCTTCATACCGTCGACCGTCTCGACATTGCAGGTGTTGCAGGCGCCAAAGCCACAGCTCATCATGCGCTCAAGCGACACCTCGCAGTACGCACCGGCCTCGGCGGCAGCGGCGGCGACTTTCTTCATCATGACAGCGGGGCCGCAGCTGGCGACGTAGTCGTAGCCGCCCTCGCCGAGCAGCTCGGCGGCAGGATCGGTGCAAAAACCGTGCGTGCCGAGCGAGCCGTCGTCGGTGCAAACGTTGACCGTGGCGCCCAGCGCGCGAAACTCATCGACACCCACGGCCTTGGAAGCGGTGCCAAAGCCCAGGCACACGTCAACATCCACGCCCTGCTCGGCAAGCATACCGGCAAGACACAGCACAGGCGGAACGCCGATGCCACCGGCGACGAGCAGGGCCTTCCTGGTGCCCTCGGGAACAAGCCAGCCGCGGCCGCCAGGGCCCAACAGGTTGGACTTGGAGCCGGGGGCCATCTGCGACAGACGACGGGTGTCGTCACCCACGACGGCGTACCACAGCTCGACGGTACCGGCCTGGGCGTCGGCGCGATAGAAGCTCAGGGGCACGCGAAGCAGCGAGGACGCATCGCCGGGCACGGCAATGTTCACAAACTGACCGGGCTTGAGCGCACTTGCAAGCTTGGGGGCCGAGATGACGAGCGAGAAGATGCCGTCGGCGATCTCCTGGTTCGAGACGACCTCGAAGTCGTGCATGCGTGCAGTGGAAGGTGTGGGCATAGACGCTCCAATCCCCCATGCGGTTGCATGGTCAAAACGAACAGAAAGCGCGGCACCGCAAGGGCACCGCGCACAAAAGCGATAAGGCTATGCTAGCAGATGCAGCCGTCGGCGAGCGTCTGCTTACCGCCGACAAACACATCGGTGGCACGACCGGTAAGCGTGCGGCCGGCAAAACCGGAGTTCTCGGCGCGCGACTCGTAACCGTCCTCGCCGACCGTCCAGGTGGCAGAGGGGTCGAACACGGTCAGGTCGGCAACGGAGCCCGCCTTGACCTGAACCTGGTCGAGGCCCAGGATCTCACGCGGCTTGATGGCCATGAGCTCGACCATACGGCCCATGCTCATCTTGCCCGTGTTGACCAGCTCGGTGAGCACGAGCGACAGCGAGGTCTCGAGACCGATCATGCCAAAGGGCGCAAGCTCGAACTCGCGGGCCTTCTCCCACGGGGTGTGGGGAGCGTGATCGGTGACGATAACGTCGACGGTGCCGTCGATGACGCCCTGACGGATGGCCTCGGCATCCTCCTCGGTACGCAGCGGCGGATTGACCTTGAGCGAGGTGTTGTAGGTCTCGTCCAGGTCGTTCTCGGTCAGGAACATGTGATGCGGGGTGGCCTCACAGGTAACCTGAACGCCAGCGGCCTTACCGGCACGCACGATCTCCAGGCCATGGGCGGTGGAGATGTGCTGAATGTGCAGCTTGGCACCAGTCAGCTTGGCGATCTCGATGTCGCGGGCGATCTGGAGCTCCTCGCCGGCAGCCGGCCAACCCTCGAGAGCCAGACGGGTCGAGACCTTGCCCTCGTTGATCTGGCCGTGGCCGACCAGATCCTCGTCCTGGCAGTGGCTCATAAAGACCTTGCCGAACATCTTGCCGTAGTCCATGCAGCGACGGAGCATGCCCGCACCCTGCACGCCGCGACCGTCGTCGGTGAAGGCGACGGCGCCGTGGGCGACCATATCGCCCATCTCGGACATGGCCTCGCCCTTAAGACCGCGGGTCATGGCACCCGACGGATAGACGCGGCAGTGACCGACCTCGGCAGCACGGGACTTGACGAACTCCACGACGGTGCCGTTATCGGTGACGGGATCGGTGTTGGGCATGGAGCACACACCGGTAAAGCCGCCCTTGGCAGCTGCGCGGGTACCGCTCTCGATGTCCTCTTTGACCTCGTAGCCGGGCTCGCGAAGGTGAACGTGCATATCCACCAGGCCGGGGACGAGGTACTTGCCGGAAAGGTCGCGGACCTCGGCTCCCTCGACGGCGAGATTCTCGCCGACCTCGGCGATCTTGTCGCCGTCAAACAGGACGTCAACGACACCGTCAAGCTCGACGGACGGGTCGACGACGTGGGCATTCTTAAGAAGCAAGGCCATTATCGGCACCTCCAAGCAGCAGATACAGGATAGCCATACGCACGCAGATACCGGCGTAGACCTGCTCCAGGATGACGGAGCGTTGCGGGTGGTCGGCCATATAGGAGTCGAACTCGACGCCGCGGTTGATGGGGCCCGGGTGGCAGATGATTGCGTCGGGCTTCATGAGCTTCTCGCGGTCCTTGGTCAGACCGAAGAGCTTGTGGTACTCACGAATGGTCGGGAACGGGGCACCCTCGAGGCGCTCCTGCTGCACGCGCAGCATGTAGACAACGTCCAGCTCGGGCAGGACAGAATCGAGATCGCTCGTCACGTGGTCGCAGCCCAGAACCTCGGGCGCCGGCGGCAGCAGCGTGCCGGGGGCGACGGCGTAGGTCTCGCAGCCCATGATCTTAAGGGCGGGAATCAGCGAGCCGCAGACACGGGAGTGTGAGATATCGCCGACGACGGCGACCTTCAGACCGTGGAAGTCACCCTTATGCTCCCAGATGGTGTACAGGTCGAGAAGGGCCTGCGTGGGGTGGTTGTGCTTGCCGTCACCGGCGCAGATGACGCTCGCGGGCGAGTTCTGCGTGACGATGTAGGGAGCACCGGCGTGCTTATCGCGCACGACGATGCAGTCGATCTTATAGGCGTTGAGGGTCTCGACGGTGTCGACGAGGCTCTCGCCCTTGACCGTAGAGGTCGAGGAGCCGCCAAAGTTAAGGCTATCGGCCGAAAGGCGCTTCTCGGCAAGCTCGAAGGAGCTGCGGGTGCGCGTCGAGGGCTCGTTGAACATGTTGACGATGGTCTTGCCCTTGAGCGTGGGGACCTTCTTGATCGCACGCTCGTTGACCTCGGAGAACGCCTTGGCGGTCTCGAGGATGAGCTTGATGTCCTCTTCGGAGTACTCGGTAATGTCGATCAGGTGCTTATGGTTGAACGCCACGGTACTACTCACCTCCCAGCGGCGCAGAACCCACGTGGGAGCCCGGCGCGACGTCGTTGATCTCGACGGCGGTGTGGCCGTCGACTTCCTTCATATATAGATGCACGTTCTCCTCATGCGACGAGGGAACGTTCTTGCCGACAAAGTCCGGCGAGATGGGGAGCTCGCGGTGGCCGCGGTCAACGAGGACTGCCAACTCAATGCGGCTCGGACGGCCCAGGTCCATGACGGCGTCGAGAGCGGCGCGGATGGTACGGCCCGTATACAGGATGTCGTCCACCAGCACGACGCGCTTGCCGTCGACGCTAAAGGGAATGTTGGTGGCGTGGATCGCGGGAGCGAAATTGGTCGCATAGTCATCGCGGTAGAAGCTGATGTCGAGGCTGCCGAGCGGAACTTCGACGCCCTCGATCTCCTTGATCTCGTCGGCGAGCTTCTTAGCCAGAAGGTCGCCGCGCGTGACGATGCCGACCAGAGCGAGGTCTTCACAGCCCTCGTTGCGCTCGAGAATCTCGTGCGCGATGCGGGTCATCGCTCGATTGACGGCGGTCTCGTCCATGATGACCGCCTTGGGGGAAGTCGTGCCCATCGATCTCCTTCCTCACATGTCTTGACTGCTGACACAGTCAAAAAAATAGATGCCCGACCGCTTAAAGCGGACCAGACACCCACAGGAAGGGCTGCTCTTTGGCAGCTATGTAATTCCATGTGGGTATCTCGTACCCCTTTAATGGTCAAGGGATAGTGTAGCCAACCTCGAGCTTAATTGCGAGCATAAATACAGAGCAATCCGTAAACGGAGCCCAAAGCCCAATAAACCTATATATATTTGTGGGACGAGCTTGAAAACGCACGCACGAGCTGGCATAATCCCCTCTGCTGCACGCAAATCGGATCTACGTCCAGGGCCGTGGCGTGGGCACTATCGCCAAAAGAGGAATATCTCTGTGTAGATTGCGCACAGGGAGCGACTTCTGTGCTATAGTTCAGGCTTGTTTGTTAACGCGACATGTTCGTTTGTCGCCCAAGGAGGGTCAGTTATGTCCAAAGTTTGCGAAGTTTGCGGTAAGCACCCCGTTGCCGGTCGCTCCATCAGCCACTCTCACCGCGTCACCAACCGTAAGTTCCGCCCCAACATCCAGCGCGTCTACGTCGTCGTCGATGGTCACCGTCGCAAGATGAACGTTTGCTCCACCTGCCTCAAGTCCGGCAAGGTTGCGCGCTCCTAAATAAGGTCTTACCAACAAGTACCTCGGACTCTCCGGGTCAAAGACCTCGCGTTCATATAGAACTTACCAAAGGCGTCCTCCCCTACGGAGGGCGCCTTTTTGCACTCATTGGGGACAGGCTTACATGAGTGCTTTCACGCATTGGGGACAGACGTGACGTACACATGCGGCGCCATGATCAGGTCCTGCCCAGCCTCACGCAGCCTCCCTCCAGCCCACAGTGGCCTTGGTCACGCTTGTAGCGCCAATGCCGGTGATACGGGCAATTTGCTTGACCGTGAGATGTGCCCGCCTGAGCCTCAGCAGACAGGCATCGCGATCGGGGCGTGGCAGGGCCTTGAGCAGCGCAGGATCTATGCTCGGCAGGACTTCGTGCGCAATGGAAAGGGCCTCCTCATCGGGGATCCGCCGGCGTGGAAGAACCTCCACTGACCAAGTGCGCCCGGCAACTTCCTCGAGATGCTCGCAATAGCAACGGGAGCCTCCGACGATATCGAGCATAGGAGCCGCGTCACAGATGTCAAAGGGATCATAGCCCAGCTGATATGCCTTGTAGCTTGACCAGCGGTACGCCTCGAGCGAGTCGAGCGCACCTTTCACGGGATTGAGATGGATATAATCGAGCAGCTGTACCGCCTGCGTGTCCGACTCGACCGCGACCCGTGAATAGCGATTGTCAAACAGATGGCCTGTTCTCCCCGTTTTCCCATTGAAATACTTGGCATACGCCGTCAGCGCACACTGCATTGCCTTTGAAAGATTGTCAAATGGGTCATCAACCATCAAATGGAAGTGATTGTCCATAAGGCACCAAGCCAACACCGCCACTTTATGGTGCGCGAACCTGTCCGAGATGTCCGATAAGAAACGATATCGGTCAGAGTCATCTTCAAAAATAATCTGTTTAGAGTTACCACGGTCAAAGACGTGGTAATAACCGGTGAGCGAAACGGCGCGGGCACATCGAGGCATAATCTCTCCTTTCAAAAACTGAACAGGCAACACCTAAAAGGAGAGAAGGAACGCGAAATGCTGAGCCTGTGACCTATTTATATCCAATGAGCGGCAAAAACAGGCCCAGAACGGCAAAATGGCAAATCGATGTCTGTCCCAAATGAGTGAAAGCACTCATGTAAGTCTGTCCCCAATGAGCGGGGCGATGCAGCAGGCAGATAGTTTTAGTTAAAACGCTTCAGTTTATTGAAGCGTTTTAGTTTGTCTTTTACGGGAATCTGACCGTTCACCGAATTATTTCTTGCTATCATGCAAGGCGTAGGGTAAATCTCCGATCGCAAGGAGACACAAATGGTGAAAAAGTCACCGGAAAACACTACTCCCGCAATTGTGGACAACGTAGAGGCGCTTGAGGCTAAGCTCGCTCAGATGCGAGAGGCCCAGGCGCTTTTTGCTACGTACACGCAGGAGCAGGTCGACAAGATCTTCTATGAGGCCGCCATGGCCGCCAACAAGGCTCGTATCCCGTTGGCGAAGATGGCCATCGAGGAGACCGGCCGCGGCGTTCTTGAGGACAAGGTCATCAAGAACCACTACGCCGCAGAGTACATCTACAACGCTTACAAGAACACCAAGACCTGTGGTGTCCTGGAGCGCGACGAGGCTTACGGCATCACCAAGATCGCCGAGCCCATCGGCATCGTGGGCGCCGTCATCCCGACGACCAACCCCACCTCCACCGCGATCTTCAAGACGCTGATCTGCCTGAAGACCCGCAACGCCATCATCATCTCCCCGCACCCGGCTGCCGCCAAGTGCACCATCGCCGCCGCCAAGCTCGTGCTTGACGCCGCCGTCAAGGCCGGCGCCCCCGAGGGCATCATCGGCTGGGTCGATGTCCCCTCCATCGAGCTGACCAACATGGTCATGCGCGACGTCGACATCATCCTCGCCACCGGTGGCCCGGGCATGGTCAAGGCCGCCTACTCCTCGGGCAAGCCCGCCCTGGGCGTTGGCGCCGGTAACACCCCGGTCGTCATCGACGACACCGCCGACGTGCTGCTCGCCGTCAACTCCATCATCCACTCCAAGACCTTCGACAACGGCATGATCTGCGCTTCCGAGCAGTCCGTAACTGTCATCGACAGCATCTATGACCAGGTTAAGGCCGAGTTCCAGAAGCGCGGCTGCTACTTCGTCAAGCAGGGTGCCGAGATGGAGGCCCTGCGTGCCGCCATGTTCAAGAACGGCGCTCTCGATCACCGCATCCCCGGCATGGCCGCTGCCAAGATCGCCGAGCTCGCCGGCATCGAGGTTCCTGCCAAGACCAAGATCCTGATCGCCGAGGTCACCTCCACCGACCCCGCCAAGGAGGAGTTCTCCCACGAGAAGCTCTCCCCGGTCCTGGCCATGTACCACGCCAAGGACTTCCAGGAGGCCGTCGACAAGGCCGAGCACCTCGTGCTCGCCGGTGGCCCGGGCCACACCGCCTCTCTGTACGTGCACCCTGCCCAGGCCGAGAAGATCAGCCTGTTCGAGCACGTCATGAAGGCCTGCCGTATCGTCATCAACACCCCGTCCTCGCACGGCGGCATCGGTGACCTGTACAACTTTGGCATGAAGCCGTCTCTGACCCTGGGCTGCGGCTCCTGGGGCGGCAACTCCGTCTCCGAGAACGTTGGGGTGAAGCACTTGATCAACGTTAAGACTGTGGCCGAGCGCCGTGAGAACATGCTGTGGTTCCGCGCTCCCGAGAAGGTCTACTTCAAAAAGGGTTCCACGCCCGTCGCCCTCGACGAGCTGGGCAACGTCATGGGCAAGAAGCGCGCCTTCATCGTCACCGACCAGTTCCTCTTCAAGAATGGCAACACCCGCGCCATCGAGGCCAAGCTCGACGAGATGGGCATCGCCCACGACTGCTTCTACGACGTCGAGCCCGATCCGTCGCTGCAGTGCGCACGTCGCGGCGCCAAGCAGATGGCTCTCTTTGAGCCGGACGTCATCATCGCCGTCGGCGGTGGCTCCGCTATGGACGCCGGCAAGATCATGTGGATGATGTACGAG
>JAGZDZ010000012.1:0-59225 GCA_018368535.1 Collinsella sp.
GGAAGGCATTTAATGGCGGTGCCGAACGGCAATATTCGGTTGGGTGGGCGGCGGTGCTGATTCGCAATATAGGTGGTGTCGAAAGGGCCTAGGACTCAATAAAGTGTTAGCTTAATTCTGCGCTTTCTAATTTTAGCCTTATTAAAATGCGACTAATAGATAAGGGAATCGAGGGTCAACCCTCGATTCCCTTACTATGAATAATTGCATTCCATACATGATATACAGTTAAGAAGCGTTTGTGATTCGATACACAAGCAGGCGTTGATTCCGCATGCTGGCCAGAATCCGCATCATTCCAAAGGCGTATTTAAAACCCAGCCCCACTGTGGTATAGCGGTAGTGTGGTAGTAGTTCAGCCACCAAGCAAGTGATGTTGTCCTGATGTAACCGATGTTATCCATAACCATACCGTTTCCGATATAAATAGCAATATGGCCCCAGCGGGCACCAGCACTTGTATGAGTATGCGTAGGGACCGCAACGATCATTCCAACTTTAAGCTGAGATATATCTCGGCTGTAACACCAATTCCAGAACATGTCGCATGCGTCGCCGTTGGGATATGACCCCAGCACGGGGTAAAACACATGGCTAACCCACTCCGAGCACAGTCCCGCCCCAGGAGAAGGAACGCTATGGCAACGATTAACGATCTGGGACTGCAAGGAGGCGCGCGCGGAGTGCTCAGGCTCCACCCAAGCACCTGAGGCATTAAAGAAATACTCGGAGTCTCCAATTCTGTTCCAGCCATTTACCATTTGTCCAGAAGACATAAGGTAGTACCACGTTCCATCATCATCGAGGAACCAGCCAGTATTCATGGCTCCGGATTCGTTGTCGAGGTGATACCACCTACCGTCAATGAATCGCCAACCGCGCTGCAGAACCCCATCTGAGTCTGTGTAAAACCACACCTGTGCAGCTGAGGACCAATACCAGCCAGCGACAGGCTTTCCCTCGGGATCCCTGAGCTTAATTCCACCCGCGCCGTCCTTGACGCCCGAAAGCACAATCGCACCACTGCTGCACGCATAATATACGTTTTCATCTTGTGAGAAGACCCAAGTGTTGCACTTTAATGCACCGCCGCTATCCGGATCCAAATAATAAATGGAGCCATTTACAGTTTGAAATCCTTCCAGCATGGCGCCATTATTATTGGGGTCTAGCAAATACCAGCTAGAACCATTGTAAAACCACCCGGTACGAATCTCTCCCGATGCGTTGGAGCAATACCATGCCCCATCGTTAATAAACCAACCGGAGCTCATAGAACCGGATTCGGAAAAATGATACAAAGAGCCGTTAACAAGCCTAAAGCCCGTAGCCATTAATCCAGAAGGCTCAAGCCAGTACCAAGTATTGCCAAGGAGTAACCACCCGGTCTGCATAGCGCCCGAACTGTCCAAATAGTACCAGCTATCATCAATTAAAACCCAGCCGGTCTTCATTGAACCCGATGTCTCGTCAAGGTAGAACCAGCGCCCACCGGTGGCAGCCCATCCCTTCAAATGTGCACAGGAGTTAGAAAATAAATGCCAGCCATCGTTCAAGTATTTCCAGCCAGTAGCTGCATAACCTTCGGAATCAAAATAATACTCCGCCCCTCTAATGGACAGAAAACAGTTTGACGGCCAACCACCAGCCTCATATCTCCACCACCATTTACCGTTTTGGTAGGCCCAAGAACCAGGAAGAGCGATGTTATTATCAGAGGAACGAACGATCTGGAACGACAGTTGAGAGGTAACGCCGGCGTAATTCCCTAGCCCATTCACTCTTATAGTGGCGCAGCCAGGGGCAACATTATCTGAATACGTGACTTCATAATCGATTCCGCCTGCTAGCACAGAACCGCTGGCAGTCAAAACAGAGACATCAGGAGTAATCACATCGCCAGTATATTCATATATCGACGAATCGATCGATGCTTTGAAATTATCGGAATCCAAAGTCAAACGATCGCTACCTGATGTCCCAAATGCTTCCTGACCCGATTGAACCAAAGAGCCATCAGTGCCTTCAGCCACGCAATCTTCAGTTAATGAAAATGCGATTGCGGGCCATAAAAGAGAGATAAAACAAATAGATGTTAGACAAACCACGCTGATTAAACTCAGATGTCGATTTTTCATCATTTTTCTCTTCTCGCCAAATCAAATTAACCTTTGAATATCCAGATGCAGTCGACCCAGAGATGCAGTTCCCAAATTAATTAATATGCAAGACAACTCGCTTGATACGTTGCACCAGATAAAACGATAAGACACTCAACATAGGGATTGTCTATTTGTTAGACAATCCACAACCAGCAGTCGAGCGCGATCAATGGTGCACAAACTTAGGAGCCCTAATGAGGGATAGCCGAAGGAACTGAATCAAACCATGTATTGAGCTCATTCATGATCAGACCTTTTCTCAAGCTCTTTTTCGAGCAGGGCAATCCTATGAGTAAGGTTTTTGATCGCCAAAACATGACGACTCGCGGCAACGCTAAGAGACAGAGAGATTGCAAGCAACAGCACGATTGCACCCAAAAAAAGGAAATTGGCCGGGTTGACAAACCCAATAGCTGTTGAGCAACTATAAATAATCTGAGGACATAAATCACAGATCAAGGCCGCCATACACATCAAAATCCACAGCAAAGAGTACTTAAGAAGCATCTTTCCGTTGGACACGAGACGTAAAACATAGACGAGGAATCCGCCGAAAAAGAGGGCCGCACCAATCCTCAAAATAAGATTCATTATTTGTCTCCCCTATGAACCCAGCACACAAGGACAATGGCTAACGTAACCTTGACCATATAGTAGACGGAAGAGAAGCCCCCGATAGATGAACGTCCGCCTTGGCGCTCATTCATCTTTACAGGCGCTTCCATAACGGGAAGACCAAGCTTCATAGCCAAAGCAATCGACTCTGGCTCCGGGTAGTCATCAGGATAACTCTTGCAGAACAGGTCGATAGCATCTTTATTGCAGGCCCTAAAGCCAGAAGTGGGATCGGTGACCACCTTACCCGTAAGCAACTCGAGCAAAAATGAAAGCCACCTGATTCCAACACGACGCATAAAAGTTGATTGAAAACCATCAGTCTCAACCAGAAATCGAGAGCCTATCGCCAAACTCGCACCGCTCTCAATCAGCTTTACAAGCTCAGGAATATAAGAAGGATCATGTTGGCCATCGCCGTCAACCTGAATGTCGATATCATAGCCAAATCTCTGGGCATATTTATGGCCCGCTTGGACCGCTCCACCGATACCAAGGTTCTGCGGCAAATCCAATATGTTGATACCATGCTCTCGACAAAGCTCAAGCGTTGTATCTTGTGAGCCGTCGTTGATTACGACATAGTCATAACCCGCAGCTTTTATAGCTGCAACGGTATTGAGAATGCACTCCTGTTCGTTATAGGCAGGAATTATTACGAGAACACGCAGATGTCCTTTTGAACATGTCGTTGAAGTAAAAGACAATCGAGATTCATCCATTCCAAAAACAGTTGGCTCTTAGCGACGCCCAAAGAATTTGCGACTCTTACAGTCCAACGCATAGCTTATCTCAGACTTAAGTTTACTGTATCCTGTCTAACCATTAGGAAGTTACATCTCAAGCTTAGATATTTAGCTTGCTCAACTAGGGCACACATGGAGTCCCCATCCATCACCGCAGGAAAAGGACCCCTTGCAGTTCTGCCTCAAATACGGGGCGCATGTCCTGAGCGAACCCTCAACGCCGTCCCATTCGATCCAATCGAATCCAACTAATTGCCCACTCCTACTATAACCATGACCTATATCGCTAATTTAGAAAAAACGGATATACAGAAGCTCGAACATCACAAAATACAGCAGCGCAAATGGAGCCCCGAGCATAAAGGCTGTAACTTTAGCCTTCACCTCCTCATCGCAGTAAATAGGGAACCTGAGCAATAGACAGGCAAAAGGTATTATCAAAGGTATGAGATATCGCGCTTGGACACCCGCAACTGTCTGGCTTCCAACTCCTGTAAAAGCGATGTATAGAGCCAAAGCAACTAGGTGGCAAGTAGCAAGAACCAGGAATAGAGTCCAAACAATTCCGCAACGGCTAAGCTTTATTTTAGTATCTTTTTCATTATCAATAATGCAAATAGCTTCAAACAGCATGATGGGGAGATACGAAAGCCATGGGAACAGATTAGACACGTCCCCAAGATAAGCCATATTCGTTGATATTGAATTGAGAAACGCCGGGGTCAGCATCGATCCAAAAACGAAATTCGAGATTACAGCTATAGTTCCAACTGGATTTGCAAGCACTCCCGTCGTTTGACCAGCCGTAGAGACTTCGGAGCCACCACGTGCATCAGAAATATTATTTACGACAGATGAGAAATATGGCGTCAAGAAAGATAGGATCATAATGGCACAAACGAATAGAGCAGTACCAATCAAGATACGTCTTTGCTTGCTTGAAACATATTTATTTGCAGGAATTAAAAGCGCAAGTCCAAATAAGGGAAAATAAATCGCTTTAGCTGCAAACCCGATTGCAAAAGATAGTAGAAATGCGAAGAACGTTTTAGCAGAAATATCCTCTTCAGAAATAAGCATCTTCAACAAAAGAGCTGTTCCTAGCAAACTGAACGATATCACACAGGGATCATACGAGTAACTGGCTGCCATTAACACAGCAGACGGGAACAACGCAATACAAGTGAAAAGACATTTTCTGCAAGGGGCTATACGAATTGCGATTCCGCAGATAACTGCATACGCAAACAAATTAAAAATTTTACCCAATGCAAATTTGATAGAGAATGGGAGATGAAGCAAGCGACCCAAACAAAGGCCGATAGATGAAGGAATATAGGCAATTTTAGAAAGAGCCACACTATCAAAACAATTAAAACGTTCGATACCTTCAGCTAAATCATTTTTATCAGCCTCTCTGACCAATTGCTCAACAGAGCCACGGTTAAACTCTCTTGTTTCATCTATTGGGTACTTACCCAAAGCTGCATCCAAACTAAAGCCGTCCCCCATATAAAACTGCTCGACTATCATTCGGTCAGAATTTGTTATTTCAGCATTTGTGAGGTAGGAAAAACTGTTTGCATTTCCATAGTGGACCTCATCATCCCATGTCAAAAAATTTGTAACGGGAAAGCAAATAATTACGGATAGACCAATTGAGACAATGCATGCGAAAGCGAACAGTTCGGGCTTCAGATAAGAAATGCCCCCATTAATAGCAATCAATCCGATCAAAACCGTAATGGGCAAAGCAGACGCGAACAACACCGTCTTTGACTTATCGAGCGGAATGCCAATAAAAGCGATTAAAACAGCAAAGCCAACAAAAACCGCCAAATAAAAGAAACACTTCTTAGCATCAGTTTTCTTAACCGAGGTTACGAAGCTCTTCATCAGGCCATAGCAAAGCTCAATTCCCTGGAACGCTAAAACTAAATGAAAGCATATAACCAGACCTGAGATATTCCATGCACCAAGACCGAAGGGGCCAAACGTCTTCGCGCCAGCCAATATGATGAAAACTAGCAGAAAGCTGCTGAGGATACTGGACGCGACGAGAACGGTTATCTGACGAATAGCATCACCGCTCGACTGTGATTTCGGTTGCAAATATAAGCACGCAACAGCAACGACATCGCAAAAGAGTTCAAGAATGAATAGATTTAAATTCTTATAGTGCAATGATGTCGCGACAGCTAACAAAAGAAGTCCCAGCCCAAAGATGGCAAGCGCGTACTCGCTTTTCTTAATTGCAGGATTATTCAAAACGTGCATCTCCAACTAAAGACAAAATCGAATAGGATAAGTCGACAATAACAAATTCGGGTCTTAGATCCAACTTCACTCAAAAGCTAAGTAAAAGCCAGCCAAGTATCACTTAGCAAATACAAAACGCCTTCTCGACATCTATAGCAGTGGCGTCCCAGCTATATCGATTTTCAACAAGGGCCCTAGAGTTTCGAGACTGTAGAGAAAGCAGCTTTCGATCATCAAAAAGCCTGCATAATGCCGAAACCACCTCATCAGATGACATGGACTGAATTATCGTGCCGTAGCTATCATCTGGAATAAGCTCGTGCGCGCCTCCCACATCTGTTACCACAGCAGGCGTTCCGCAAGCTGAAGCCTCAAGAAGTACCGTCGAAAAGCCTTCGGACCGAGTTGGAAGACAAAGCACATCTGCTTGCTGAAGTAAGGAGGAAATGTCCTCTGCGCTACATCTCCCAAGCCAAAACAAGTTCGACGAACAGGCTTCCTTGACTTCATTGGCCAGCGGACCATCCCCTGCAAGAACAAAACAAATATCACGCTTGGTAATATCCTTTGCGCGAGCTGCCTCAATAATTGAATAAATTCCCTTTTCAGGAATAAACCGCCCAACAAAAGCCACAACTAAAGATGACTGAGGGACACCTAATTCTGATCGGAAATCTCTACCCGAAGAGATGCTCCTATAAATTGAAGCATTGATTGAGTTCGATATTACGCCCTTTGCACCGATATTAAAATGCTGAAGCCATTCAACGCTTTTTGAAGAAATCCCATAGAAATCAGGTTCAAACGTCTTTACGCGATCAGTAATCCAATCCTCATATCGGCGCACAAAATAATCAAGGAATGGCTGATTGAAAGAAAGATACGCTGAACCATGGTCGAGAACGACGGCCCTAGTGTTATGATCCACAGCAAACTTCAGCCCTTCGAGTGAGAGGGGGAAAAGCCTCGTGTTGATAAGTACGCCGTCCCACTCATAATCATCAAGGCTTTGCAGGAGCCGGTAATAATCGCCGGTTTTTTTGGGAAGAGGAAGCCTTCCATCAAGCAATGAAATACATGGAAGCCGAATTATCTCGAGACCGTTTTCGACTGAATGACCGACTCCTACGCGCATTGAATCATTAGTAACGATAACCACCCTGTCGCCGCGGGCAGCTAGGGCATGAGCGAGACCATCGACAAAATTACCAATTCCACTAAGTTGCGGGTGATAATGATGGGTGAAAATACAAATAGAAGAACTCATTACATAACCTCATCTGGTAAAGATTTCATATCCTTAATTCTGCGCAGTCCAGACTTCACCATCCCCAAAGTCAAGCAGAAGAGGAAGATGGGTATGTCGATTTTCCGGCTTCGGAATTTTCTTCCATTCGCCATACATCGTTGTAAGATATTTATCCGTCATACGAGGAACGGGGAATTCACTGCCTTCGAAAACCGCACTGCTCAGAGGGAAAATCTCTGAAATAGGCACTGGCGCCATATTCGGCCAGCTTAACGTCAGACAATAATCAGAGACCTCACCCGTATTTGAGTCGGCAATACAGGAGTCGAACAAATCCTGGTAAGAGCATGCGCCTCGAGAAACCAGTCGTTCCACTACGTGTATAGCAGAACAACCAATTTGCTCGAGTTGTCCAAGGAACCCTTTATGAGGGACAACAATGGAAGAAGAGTGATATAAATAAGCTCTTTTCTGTGCAATTGATGCAGTTCGGACTTGTTTTGCACGAAGGCGTTTATCTGTATAGAGCTGGTCATATGGAAAGATGTCGACAAAAATACCCATCGAACTGGAAGCCTCTCGAGCCTCCTGATTCTCGAAGCGAGTTTCATCGCGATACACCTTAGCAAACATCGCAGCATAGCCAATAGTATTCCGCGATGTATGGAGCGAATATCCTTCCGGTAAACCATCCTCGGCTAAAGAGCAAAAGCGGTCATAGTCTGAACGCATCATTCCGATATCTATATCATCATCCCAAGGGATAAACCCCCTATGACGCATTGCTCCTAAACATGTTCCGCCATCAAGCCACCACCTGATGCCGTGCTTAGAGCAGAATGCAGCGACAACCTGAAGGATATCCAATTCAGTGTTTTGAAGCTTTAATAGCGCGTGAGCTTTAGACATCATCGGCCTATCTCTTTTCCCCAAACCATTCTTGCGTCTGTTTCCCCAAAACAAAAGACTGATAAATAAGGCAAATAGCATTGGATATAAGCGCCGTTACAGTAGGGCCATTTAAGCCAAACAACACTTGCGCGGGAGCCATGACAGCAACAGCACTGATTAAGGACAATATGCTGCCAACAAATACCCCTCGGTAGTTATCAAGAGAAACCAGCAAATCGTTGACAAACCAAGCAATGCCAGTCAAAAAGGCACAAGCCAACATAGGCTGAAGGAGATCAGAATGTTTGGCTATTCCAGCGCCATAAAACAAAGACAGCAATAATTTGCCGAAAAAGAAAAGCGCAACTGCTGATATGACGCCGACAAATAAAATACCGGCAAGTATTTTACCTATAAGCGTAAAAAAGGACTTTTCCCTAGAATAGTAACGCTCTACTAAATAACCTAATAAAGGATTATAGATATACGTCGCACCCATTTGGATAATTGCCACGGGAGCAGCAACTGATGCATAAATGCCTAGAGCAGAATCTCCGAATGTATAAGATAAATACTGCCTTGGAATATTCGGCGCCGCAGAAGCAGCAATGCCGCCCAGAACGATGGGCAAACAGCCACATAGGAAAGCTCTGACCTTCGCTTGGGTAATTCCAAGTTTGATTGCAGAGATTCGATTTGATCTCGGATAATCGTAAATAACACCGATACCTATAGTCACTACCGTCATTAGCAACAATGCACCTTCGAGGCTATTTAACAGCCCAAAGACAACAATGAACGAAAGGAGAGAACCAATGCCCTGCATTATGAGGGATTTCCCAATATAGTCCATCCTATGGCCAACCTGATCATTGGCATGCATGACATCAATAACTAAGCCGGCGGTTTTATAGAGAGCATACAAAAGAACAGCAGGCACCGTATCAATACGACACGTCGCAATGGAATAGACGGCCAACATTGCAAACGCCATAAACGTAGTAAAGAAACGAAAAGTCAGGTATTCACCAGCAGAGTTTTTACTTTCAACATCTGCAATTTGTACCGTGTACATCCTGTATTGGGCCAATTGAGAAAACATGTTGAAAATAGACATAGCAAGGGAATAAATTCCAGCAGCACTATATCCATCAGACAGTCGAACGACCAATATAGTGATTAGCCATTGACAGCCTAAATTCGTCAACGAGCCAACGGTATTCCAGAACATATTGTGTTTAATCGAAAGAGTCTTCTCTGTGGCTTCCACAAATATAAGCGCCCTTCTGAACAAGTCGCGATTCGGATACGAAGCTATTTTGCTTCTTTAATCATGTTTAAAATCAAAAGAAACAGCCAATTCGGTACAAGTCGCATAATGATTTCAGCTTTAGCAATGGACGGGCAAGCTCGTCGATATTTAAGCAAGCCAATTATGGAGCGTCGCTCTCTTGCATCGGCGAACCCCATTATTTCCTTTAGGTGCGGTGAATCAGGAAATCTTTCGGCAAATTGCTTAGCTGTATCAACCCTGTTTTTAACTCTTGTTAAATACCAATCATCTTTTGAAGCAACACCCGCAAGGAATCCAGTTTCATTCCCGCCATGTCGACGATACTTAACCAAGGGAGTCGTTGTAAAACTGCACTTCCCCAGTTCGCTGCAGCCCAATGTCAACCACAAATCATGTGCAGTGGATTCCGGAAAGGGAATCATCGACTTAGCAGCACTCGCATCTAGCATGAGAGCCATACCAATGCCGTAGCATACACTTGCAGCCTGAATAGTAATATCCTCTCCGGAGCACCAATTTACTTCAGGCGAATTTGGATGAGCTTTTCTGTAGCTCTCTACCAGCATGTTTCCGTTTTCGTCGATTACCGATCTATCGCAAACATCAAGAATTGAGCCTTCTTCTAGCATATGGTTGAGCGAAACTTGAACTCTGTTAGGCTCCCAAATATCATCTTGATCGCAAAATACTACGTAATCCCCTTCTGCCAAAGAGAGTAGTGCCTCGAACGATTTGACATAACCGAGATTTTTATCGCCATGATAATAACGATAGGCGTTTTTCTTTATATGCTCTTGGATAAACCCCTCTAAAGAGGCCGATTCGGGGCAGTCATTTCTGACCAAAAGCGTAACCGGAAACGTTTGTTCATCAATCGAATCAAGTTGAGCGGCGAAAAACTTAAGATCAGGTTTATATGCTGAAAGAAGTACGCATACGCCTGTACCATTTCCCTTTTCTATTTCCAAAAATCCTCCCAAAGTCATGTTTTCAAGATTAGCAAAGCAATCATTAGAGATTTAAGGTGTTGTTTATTACGCTCAAAAAAGACAGGAGAAGGCTCGGCCTTTAGATAATACATGGCGGCAAATTGAATGGTGCTCCCGTAATTTTTAACACCAACACCGACATCTCGCCCCCCTGGAGGGAGCGAGATGGTTGGCTTTTCAAAATAATCTGAAAAGGAAGCTCGTAGAGAATTAAAATCCTGCGCACCGGAAGTGCATACAGTTTATGACTGCCTTCTCATGAAACCGCTTGCCAAATCAAAGCACCTCAATTGGAAAAGAGTCCCTTAAGAATCAGTGTCTTTCTCCCACCTTTAAAGACACTTGTCCAATATCAATAGGTAACAACCTTTGTTCCATAAGGAATGTTATCGTAAATCCATTTTGCGTTCTGGATCTCAAGGCGCACACATCCTGCAGAGGATGGAACGCCCATCGTGGGATCCATCACCCGGTTACTGTTGACGTAGTAGGGCGAAGAATGGAATAGATAATCACCGTAGAACTGTGTGTAGTAATAGCAAGTATATCCATGCCCAAAGGAGTATCCCTTTCCGTAGACTTGGTACTCCCCTATCACAGTTGGCGTACTGGCTTTTCCCGTCGAACATACATATCGACGGTTTAAGGACCAATTATTCCATGACCCAGTGTAGATGCTCGTGATACAACGCGACGTATCGACAAGTATCAGCCAATTTGTATTGCTTGAATAACTTTGAGCTTTAGCGTCCATATAGTCTGACACCCACGCGCCGTTAGCCATGAAGTAATTCCAGGATCCGTCCACAACGCGCCAGCCAGTAGCCATAGCCCCACTAGCATCAAGCCAATACCAGGTGCCGCCCAAATTGAGCCATCCCGTCTGCATATAACCAGACGAATTCAAGTAATACCAATATCCGTTAACGGCAACCCAACCGGTTTTCATAACGTAAGTAGATGGATCTAAATAGAACCAGGAGCCATCCTTGCTCAGCCAGCCAGATCGTGCATAGCCAGCGGTCTCATCAAAGAAGTACCATTTTCCGTTAACGTTCTGCCAGCCGACGCTCAAGGAGCCATTAGTCGGATCAGCATAGAAAATGCAGCCACCAAGCGTCACGAAACCGCGCGCTTCGACCAATTCGCCATCGCCGTTTGAAGTAAATAACTTCCCATTGCGCAATGTTCCGCACAACGAGCAGTCAGAACCAGCAAAAGCCTTAGACGGACCATCCTGAACCGAGTCCTGGACATCTACCCATTCACGACAAGCAACAGCGCCTGAGCCTTTTGCATAATAGCTTTTCCCATTTACAGAAAAATGCCCGAGCAGCATTTTGCCGTCGACGGCAGGATCAAGATAATAGTATTGGCTACCGTCCTTCAGCCAACCCGTCTTTACAATACCCGATGCATTAGATGGCTCAGCGTAATACCAGTCTCCATCGCTCATAAACCAGCCGAGTGACAGCGCTCCCGTTGAAGAAAAATGATACCGATTCGATCCGATGGAAAAAAAGCCGGTAACCATTCTATTGTCATTTGCGATATCGAGCCAATACCAAGCGCCGTTCACCGAACGCCAGCCCGACGCAAGTGCGCCGGAACCGTCTGCGTAATACCAGTCCGTACCATCAAACGCCCAACCAACAGCCATTGCACCGGAATCCGATAAATAATAACGTGAAGAGCCAACGGAAACGATTCCCCTAGACATAGCACCATCATTGGCGGGATCAAGCCAATACCAGTTATTGCCAGTTTGAAGCCAACCGGTTAAGACTTCACCATTGCTACCCCAATACCATAAACCGTTATCAAGACACCATCCATTAATCAGTCCATAGGTTCCAAGAAGATAAGGATGCCCATCGATAACACGTCGCCCAGTAACCATGGAACAGCCGTCAAGGGAGTCAAACCAGTACCATTGGCCTCCGATAAGCTGCCAACCATTTGCCAAAGCGCCTGATGGACTCGCGTAATACCACTTATTGTCAGTAAAAATCCAGCCGCAACTCATCGCGCCGTCACGAGCGGGGTCCAAATAAAACAACGAGCCGTCAACATTCTGCATTCCGGTCAAACGGCAGTCGTCAAGATAGTAATACCAGGACAAACCGTCCCATTGCCATCCAGATAGTTTTTCCGTCGTCGACGAGTCTTGGCTTTCGACAACCTGTGGATTCGAATCTTCCGCTGTTTTGCCAGCATAATCGTTGGAATCTTGAGCGAGACCGCCGCCGACAAAAGCACCCGACCCTTCCGTCGAGTCGCGCTCTACGATATCGTTATCCGCCCCCTCTTCCACGGCATAAGCAGTGCAAGAAAACGCGGGGGCGAAAACCGAGAGCGAGGCGGATAGTAGCACCAAGCCGATTGCTCGCCAGCAAATTCGATGATCAATCCGAGCATTCATTTCAGGCCCCCAACCGGTACCGACTGTCTTACAAGGAATCAATTAGATAAACGGACGGGCTGCGCCGATCACATTTCCCCTAGCGCTGACGGGATGAATACCGACACCCTGATGAGGCCAGGAGTCAATCATCATACCGCCGCCAAGTGCGATTGCGATATGCCCGCGATAATAAATCACATCGCCACGCTGAATCGAGCTGGTGCTCACGGGCATAAAGATGTTGCTTCGATACCAATTCATCGAATTGTAGGTTTGGCTTGGATCCCAGCGATGGTTATAAGGGTTGTAAACACCCATATCCATGCCAGTAGCATAAAGACATTGCAAGACAAAACCAGAGCAATCAACAGCCCCGCCGGGAGCGGTAGACCAAGGCTCAATATATTGCGTACCGATATATTCGTAAGCACGCTGAATAAAGGCATTCACGCAATCTTCCCGCGTCGCTTCGACAGAAATGCGAGAAGGAGTCACATAGGTAAAGTAGCCAGTGCAGTAGCTAGGCAACTGAACAGTCCAAGAGCTGACCTGGGGATACTGCGGAGGATTTTGCCAGCCAACCTTGTCGCACTGGCCATCGCTCCAGAAAATTCGACGCACGCCATCGATGGTTCTTGCGCCTGTTGCCATAGCACCGCTGCCGTCTAGCCAATACCACTTACCCGAATCTTTAAGCCAGCCAACATGCATGCTGCCGTTGGAGTCAAGGTAATACCATGTTCCATTGAGGCATTTCCAACCAGTTGCCATTTTTCCGTCGGCGTTTAGGTAATACCATGCACCGTCAGTAAAAACCCATCCAGTTTTCATCGCACCAGAATCGGCATCAAGCCAATACCAATCGCCATCAATCTGCAGCCATCCACGATGAATGACGCCCGTTCCGGGCTCAGCATAAAACCTTTGATTTGCAACATTAACCCAACCGGACGCAACCTGCCAGCCATCAGCTCCAGCTGTTTTTAGGATAGTACCGTTTTCGCGGATCACATCTTTGCAAAGATATCCATTGCCATCGGCATATCTTTCTACGCCGTCTTTAACGGTAATCCAGCTTGACACCACAAGTCTACCGCTCAGGTTTGCGAAACAATCGTTGCCGCCCACCTCAAATAAGCCCGTTTTCATGAGATGGCTAGCAGGGTCCAGGTAATACCAACTCACGCCCTCTTTATACCAGCCAGAAATAAGCGCGCCAGATTCAGAGGCAAAATACCAGCCGTCCTCGGACTGAGCCCAACCAATAGCCATAGTCCCATTCGAATTCAAATAATATGCTGCATTGCCAAGGTCTAAATACCCAACAGACATTTTGCCGTCGGAAGCCGGATCGAGATAATACCAGGTTCCGTTAACGAGTTGCCAGCCAGTGACCGCAATACCATTAGAGCAGTAATACCAATCTACTCCATCTTTGAACCATCCATTTACGAGGCCATAGTCGCCAAAAATGTAGGTACTTCCATCGATCTCGTGACGACCTTTGAACATTGCCAGCGTCTGAGAGTCAAAATAATAGCGAGTCCCACCTATCGTCTGCCATGACGAAGCAAGTGCGCCCGATGGATATGCCCAGTACCAATTCCCGTCAACGAGAATCCAGCCGGTTTTCATAGCACCAGTGGCATCTAAATAGTATTTCCCGCTCCCGAGGTCGACAAAACCAACCTGCATTATATGGGTGGCAGGATCCAGGTAATACCATGTGCCGTCTTGATAAAACCAATCAGCAGCTAAATCGCCTCCAGCATTGGCTTAAAACCAATTTCCATCTGAGTTACGTAGCCAGCAGTTCTGATATAGTGCGCCAAAAGGCGTTGCGGCATTGCCGTCATTCGCATAAAACGAAGCAGTCGATCCGCCAGCATCGGTCACATTGAAATAACCTGTCTGCATTGCACCATCATTGGCCGGATCAAGCCAATACCAATAGCCCCCGCTTTGCAGCCAGCCAGTTTGGTGTTTACCGTTTTTTCCGTAATACCAAACTCCAGACGACTCGTCTCGTTGCCAGCCATCTTTTATGACGGAAGAATTATCAGGTTGCAAATCATCGGAAACCACAGAAGAAAAATCCGCTTTTGACTCAATACTCTGAGCCTCAACGGAATCCTGTGCAAACGCGACATTCGCACTCAGGGGCAAGCAGCAAGCAGTGATTAATGACGCAGCAGCACAAACAAGCGTGGCCTTCTTTTCGAATCGATACATAAGCGACCCTCCCAGATATCCTATTTAGTTATTTTAATCCACCTTTCGAGATTGATTTTCGCTACTTTCTGTTCAGTCTATGTAGCTAAATACAATTGATTGAACATATCGTTCAATCATTCTATTCTTTTCCTAAGCAATGAACATCTTAATTGGAGGCCTGCAGTGGAACTGACCAAGCGTAACTTTACAGTTCTGTACGAATACCTAAAGAACCCATATGCCAGCCAGCGAGAAGTTGCCGAGCGCACCGGCCTTTCACTTGGATCAGTAAACGCAGCGAATAAAGAGCTCACGAATGAGGGGCTTCTCGAATCGGACAGCCTAACCGACGGCGGTTACGAAGCGCTTCATCCCTATAAGGTTGAAAACGCAGTGATATTGGCTGCGGGGCTTTCGAGCCGCTTTGCTCCCATTTCGTATGAAAAGCCCAAAGGCCTTTTAAAAGTACGTGGTGAGATCCTCATTGAGCGACAGATTAGGCAGCTGCAAGACGCAGGTATCAGCAATATCACCGTCGTTGTCGGCTATAAAAAAGAATACTTCTTCTATCTCGAAAGCAAGTTCGGCGTCTCGATTGTCGTCAACAACGAATATGCATCCAAAAATAACCACGCATCGCTTATGTGCGTAAAAGAGCGGCTTGGCAACACCTATATTTGCTCAAGCGATGATTACCTTCTAAACAATCCGTTCGAAGCATACGTTTGGAAAGCATTTTATTCTGCTCAATATGCTGAAGGCGCCACCAAAGAATGGTGCATTCAAACCGGAGCAATGGACAGAATTACCAATGTTACGATTGGCGGTTCCGATGCTTGGTATATGCTCGGACATGTCTACTTTGATAAAGCCTTCTCGCTTGCATTTAAGCAGATTCTCGAAACGGAATATAACAAGCCCGAAACAACGGACAAGCTTTGGGAAGATCTATATATCGAGCACATCAAGGAGCTCGATATGGTTATCAAGAAGTATCCTGAGGGCGAGATCAACGAATTCGATTCTCTTGATGAGCTGCGTGCCTTTGATCCGCATTTTATCGAAAACGTTGACTCCGATATTTTCGATAACATCGAGCAAGTGCTCGGCTGCTCCAAATCAGAGATTCACGACGTTTATCCCCTTAAACAAGGTCTTACGAATCTATCGTGCCACTTTAGAACCAATGACGGAGAGTACGTTTACCGCCATCCGGGAGTCGGGACCGAACTGCTTATTAACAGAAATGGAGAAGTAGCCGCACTTAAAAAGGCCAAGGAGCTCGGCCTTGACGACACGTTCATTCATGAGGACCCAAAGCGTGGTTGGAAAATTTCGAAGTTTGTACCCAACGCAAAGCAGCCTGACCCGCATGATCCTGCCCAAATGAATCGAATGATGCAGATGTGTCGTTCGCTTCACGAGAGTGGTGCAAATGTTGAAACCGAATTTGACTTCTACCTCGAAGCGAAGCGCTACGAATCACTTCTTCTGGAAAAAGGTCCCATCGACATTCCAGGCTACAGGGAAATGTCCGCCGAAATCGATGAATTGGAGCACTTTGTACAGGCCGATAATGCACCAAAATGCCTTTGCCACAATGACTTCTTTTACCTCAATTTCCTTATCGATGAGAACGACAAGTACTATCTCATTGACTGGGAATATGCTGGCATGAGCGATTACGCAAACGATTTTGGAACATGCAGTGTCTGCTGCGAGCTTTCCGAAGATGAAGTCGACCGCGCGCTTGATGCATATTTTGGGCGCAAGGCAACAAACAACGAAATTGCGCATAACTATGCGCACATTGCCCTTGCAGGATGGTGCTGGTACCTCTGGTCTCTTCTGAAAGAAGCCGAAGGCGACTTCGTGGGCGAATGGCTCTATATCTACTTCAATTACGGTGCCAAATACCTCAAAAAGGCACTGGAGATCTATCGGAAAGGTGAGTAACGATGCAATTCGGCTTTTTTAGCGGTCTTCTTTGGGGCCTTGATACAGTAATTCTTGGAATCGGCTTGGCGCTTGCGCCCTATATTGGATCGGCGGAAGCGCTTGCATGCGCCTCCATTGCGGGATCCTTTCTCCATGATGCCTTCTGTGCAATTTGGCTCTTTGGCTACATGGGAGTCCGAGGCAGACTAAAAGACACGCTCGCTGCACTTAAAACTCGTTCGGGCAAGGTCGTCATCGCCGGCGCCCTACTCGGTGGACCTATCGGAATGACCGGCTACGTATTGGCAATTAATAACATCGGAGCTGCCTACACGGCAATCATCTCCGCCTTCTATCCCGCAGTCGGAGCATTCCTTTCCTTCGTACTGCTGAAGGAGAAAATGGGCAAAGGCCAGATTCTTTCCCTTCTCGTTGCTCTTTGCGGTGTAATGACGATGGGCTATCTATCGGCCGGATCGAGCGAGATTGCAAATGCCCCCCTCGGCTTACTCGGCGCAGTGCTTGCCGTTATTGGATGGGGATCCGAAGCGGTGCTGTGCGCATGGGGAATGAAAGATGATGCCGTTGATGACGAAACAGCTTTGCAAATCCGCGAAACTACAAGTGCGCTTGTTTATGGAGCGCTCGTACTCCCCCTCTTCGGAGCATGGCATTTCACGTTGGGCGCTATCCCAAGCATGCCCACATTGATTATTGCACTCGCCGGACTCGCAGGAACTGCATCCTATCTGTTCTATTACAAGGGCATTGCGGCAATCGGAGCAGCGCGTGCGATGGCTCTGAATATCTCCTATTCGGCATGGTCAGTGGTCTTTGGCCTGATCTTGCTTGGAACAATTCCCGACATGGCATCCGTAATCTGCTGCGTTGTAATCGTATGCGGAACAGTTTTGGCAGCCAGTAACTGGGACGAACTATTTGGACGTAAGAAGACGGCGTAGCTAGATTAACAATGTAGCAAAAGGGGAGAGCTCGTCGAGCTCTCCCCTTTTAGCATCATGGCTATTCAATTACCACGGCCTGGCTATCCATCTGTTGCCACGTGCCGAAGAACACTTGGGCATTTCGCGTAACATTGCCGTTAATCGAATCCGAAAGATAGACAATTCCCTGCTCGTCATCATAGCCTTTAAGGACTACGGCATGATTACCGCCCCACAGACCATAGGAATGCCCGTTATACCAACGCGCAGCATAACGGCCTCCTGGCCAACTTCCCCATTCGGTATTCCACATCTCAACAGGTTGACCACAGGTCAGCCTGTTCTTAATGGAAGAAATTGACGAGAAAGAGACGTCTTTTGCCTGCTTGCCACTTCCAGCAGCACGCAGAAAGTTATTACCAGCAATTGTAATCGCAGGTGCGACGCATCCCATGAGACCCCCGCTGCTACGCCTTGGATTGCCATCAAAAGCGGTAACAAAAATTGCCATTACTTCCCTTGGGCAAATAGTAATCCGCAATAATCGTCTTACCTAAACCGAAACCATAGTAGTTAAGCAAGTTTGTAAGGGCAACCGACTCACAGCCAGTAGGAAGTTCCGGGTACTGCGAATAGCACGGGACATCGACCCAAGCGCCAACCATTGCGCCGGATGAACTGAACTTGTAGTCAGTAGAGCCGATCCAATACCAACCGTTGCTCAACATTACTCCCCCACGTGCGGCATCAAGGTAATACCATGTGCCCCCACGGGAAAGCCATCCCGTTTTCATTATGCCAGAAGCGGAATCTAGCCAGTACCAGTTACCGCCATCGTTAAGCCAGCCGGTCGCCATTCGACCATCCGAGTTAAAGTAATACCAAGACCCAGCAATTTGCTGCCATCCAGTCAGAATTACCCCATTAGCAGAACAATAATATCGAGAACCCTGACTCTCAATCCAGCCCGTTCTGGCATTACCGTCATCGTCAATCAGCTGGATTCCCGAATCGGTCATTATGCCTTTAAGGTCAATTGCGCCGCTGGATGACGAATGATACATCCAAGACCCATCACCGTTTGACCAGCAATTAGCCATCATCTTGCCGGTACTATTAAATATGTATTCACATGATCCGATAGTTTGAACGCCCGTGGTCATGGCATGCGTCGAGGGGTCGAGCCAGTACCATGCACCGCTTAGGCTGAGCCATCCGGAGGCGAGGGCACCGGAGCCCGTCGCGTAGTACCAGGTCCCGCCGTCGAGCACCCATCCGGTCGCCATCGCGCCGGAGGCGCTGAACCAGTACGCTGAGTCGTTGCACACGTGAAGGCCCGTCACCATGGCGCCGCCCGCGTCGGGGTCGAGCCAGTACCAGGAGCCGCCGGTGTAAAGCCAGCCGGTCGAGGCGATGCCGTTCGCAAACCAGTACCAGGAGCCGTCGACGAGGCCCCATCCGTTAAGGGGGCCGCAGCTGCCGAAGTAGCGGCGGACGCCCTGCGCATCGGTCTGGTAGCCCGTCAGCATGGCCCCCGTCCGGGCGTCGAAGCAGTAGGGCACGCCGCCGACGGATACGGGGCCGCGCGCCAGCGCGCCGGAGCCAGTCGCGTAGTACCAGGTCCCGCCGTCGAGGACCCACCCGGTCGCCATGGCGCCGGACGAATTAAACCAGTACAGGGAGCCGTTGCACTCGTGAAGGCCGGTTGCCATGGCACCGCCCGCGTCGGGCTCGAGCCAGTACCACGTGCCGCTCTGAAACAACCATCCGGCATACGCCTTGCCGTTGGAGGCTGCATAATACCAGGTGCTGTCAATTAGTTGCCAATGATAAAGGGAGACATCAACATACGCGTAGTTCATATCAACGTTGCCGTTGATTCCAGGGACTTTTCCGTTGCTCTTATACTGCCAAAAACTGTAATTGCCGGTATAGTCACATTGCGAGTTATATTGAGCAATCCAATGATCCCAAGAGCTACTCTTAAATACAGAGTCAGTCAAAATGTTGTTAAACCAATTTAAATTTGCATAAATACCAGGCTCATATCCTGCGGCAGAAATCCTATTACAAAAAACCTGCGCCCTCGATGCAATTCCGGTTTGACGTCCATTTGCAATTATCGAGTTATCCTCAAGATCGTAATACACCGGCAATCTTGGATTATGTCCAGAAAGGCAATTGATCACCATTGATGCCTCATCGGCTGCCTGCTGATTATCAAAAGCATATGAATAGATATAGACGCCGTAGGGAATTCCGAGTCGCTCGCACTCAGAAATATTTCGATTAAATTGATAGTCAACTCGACCGCCCCAAGATGGAGCGCCAAATCCAACACGCAGAATAGCGAAATCGATACCAGAAGCCTTAACAGCATTCCAGTCAATACGTCCTTGATGCTCACTGACATCGATGCCCTGCGCCGTAGCCCCATCGGGAAGAATGTCCATGGACAATAAGGCTATTCCATCTTCTTCGGAAGAAGCATCCTCTGCGACCAATTGCCCATCCTCATAACGCCAGGAATTCTCAACTAGGGACCGCGCAGCTTCCGCGTTCGAGGGGAAAACAAACACAGAAATGGGCGCAAGGACCATCAGCACCAACAATGCCTAAAATAACTTAAGATGTTTGCTCATGTAAACCTCGTCATTCGTTCTTGTTTGCGTTTAGCTTACAGCATGGCTGTGAAAGATTTCCGAACATCCGACTGGACAAGATGCCATCTAGGACGACAAATAACTGCACGCAATACCACAATGTAAACAAGAACTTCCCAGCAGGGTGAAACCAAGGACTCCTAGTCCCTACTCTTACCCCCCAAGAATACCGACTTCAAATAAACTTTCAAACTAGATGTCAAAAAGGTAGGGGACCCAGAGAGTCCCCTACAACTCAGAATTCTAACGAATCAATATTACTTTCGATGGACCCAAAGCGGTCAAACCGGAGATGCGGTTTCCATAACCATCACTATGCCAGAACAAATTTTCTCTCGGCGAATTGCCCCAGAAAAAGCCAATGTGGCTATCGTCGGCATATGGGTTGTAAGGATTGAAGAACACAATGTCCCCCTTACGAGCCAAGCCACTGCGCAACAACTCATCAATAGAGTTGAAATAAGTCACGTTCGCGCACGTATCGATAGCGTAGCCGTACCAACGATAAGCGTTAACGCAGCCGCCCCTTCCGGGACCTCCACTCCAAGGGGAATGGCTCTGCT
This sequence comes from Collinsella sp., assembly GCA_018368535.1. Classification (GTDB taxonomy): domain Bacteria; phylum Actinomycetota; class Coriobacteriia; order Coriobacteriales; family Coriobacteriaceae; genus Collinsella. The sequence goes on from JAGZDZ010000012.1 coordinate 20,932, forward strand.
CGGCGGCAATGGGAGCTAAATTACCGCCCGCTTTCATATACGCATGCGATACAAATCCGCCGCAGTTCATACCGGTATACCCATCCCAACGAGGATCACCCTTTGGATACATGCATGTTTCTTGGCTAAGATGCGTATCGTAGGGTGTTCCACGGTAATAGCCATCGTTTTCGTGGCTCATAAGCCAATTGACCAGGCTGGACCTATTAACCCCCAAAACAGAACCAGACGTATTCAACCATGCACCACTTGCATTGAAGTAGTAGTCGACGCCATCGATTTTCAGCCACCCGTTAGCAAACATAGCGCCCGAAGGCTGAAGCCAGTACCACGTGCCGCGGTCATTGAGCCATCCGGTCTTCATCTTGTAGGTGGAAGGATCCATCCAATACCACGCACCGTTAACATATTGCCAACCAGACTTAAGGACACCATTGGAAGATGCGTAATACCAAGTATTGCCGCTTTCGTCAGAAGCGTCTTTCGACATAATCCAACCAGATGCTACATTGACGGCACCGTTTGCATCCGCATAGAAAACCGCGTCTCCAATATGAATCACACCTGGCAATGAAGACGAGTCAGCACGATCAGCGACTACGGGAGATCCATCAGATGAAGTAGGCAACGGCTCGCTCAGTGCTCCAGACGAATTCGCCCATGCCATACCGTCGCTCAAGTTAATCCAGCACGAAGATGCCATCGCACCGGAATCATAAGAAAAATAGCGCGTGTTTCCTACCGCGAATTCACCAGTACACATTGCGCCGGATACATCATCAAGGTAATACCAGGCGCTTCCGAACTTTATCCATCGTCCTCGTTGAATAGCTCCATTTGATGCGGCGTAATACCAAGTACCATCAACAAGTGCCCAGCCTGTTGCCATGGCGCCTGAACTCGTAAGGAAATAGGTGGACGACTCCACTTGCATAAAGCCCGTGAGCATAATATGGCTTCCTGGATCCAGGTAATACCAAGAATTCCCTAGAAGTAACCAGCCTCCATGCAGTAAGCCGTTGGAGTCAGCGTAATACCAGTTGTTGTCAATAAGAGCCCACTGGGAGGAGAGCATGGCCCCTGAGCTGTTAAAGCTATAAGAAGTGCCATTACATTCTTTCAACCCGGTGGCCATAGAACCGTCTGCAGGATCAAGCCAGTACCAACGACCCCCATCCGAGAGCCAGCCTTTCACCATGGCACCAGAGCCGGAGAAATAATGCCAGACGGAAGCATCAAGATGCCATCCGATAAGCATTGCACCAGAAGAAGAGAATCCATACGTGGCTCCCCCAATCTGCAGCATCGCATCGTGGACCATCTTGCCCTCATCATCCAGCCAATACCAGTTGCTGCCGTCTGAAAGCCAGCCTTTTACCATGGCGCCAGAACCGGAGAAATAACGCCAAGCAGAAGTGGAGCCCGTAGAATCTAGGTACCAGCCGACACGCATTGCGCCCGAAGAGGAGAAGGCATACGTCGCACCCCCGACTTGAACCAACCCATCCTGAGCCATTCGACCTTCGTCGTCGAACCAGTACCAGCTACCGTCTATATGTCTCCAAGAAGAAACAGCGATTGTTCCGTCGGACAAGCCCCAACGCCAAAAACCAGCCCCTTCTTCGGGTGATATCCACCCCTGATGCCAAATAATTTGATTCGAAACCTCGGAAGGGGTCTCATTATCCACCTGAGAGTTCTGCTCGACAGCGAAGGTCGATTCGCGCTGAGCATCAACGCCTGACTCGACAGAAGCAATAGCAACGTTAGATGCGGGACCTTCGTCAGTGTTATTCGAATCAAGGGCGTATAACATCGAGGGCGAACCCAAAAGGAGCCCAAAAGAAATGAGGCCCGAAAAAGCCAGCACTCCGAATGACCATTTCTTCATAACAGCACGGTATCCAATCACGCAGCGGCCCCGTCGCTTCAGGGCAACGGGGCCTCAATCAAAACTAGCTCAGTAATGTGCTAGCCAATTTGCTGGCAGTTTTTGCACTCTCGTGAAGCGCCACGCCTCTGGGCCTCCTGAATAGAGATCTGCGAATAGCCCTTTGCGTCCTTACCAACGGTACGGCACTTATGCGTATGGTAAACATCGCTACCGTTCTTATACCAAACTAAACCGTAGCCCGGAATCCACTTGCCGTCCTCGCCGACATAGTAGGAGCCAACCCAGGCATTCGTAGCCATGGCACCGGAAGACTGGAGGTAGTAGTCGCCGACCCAGGCGTCGTGAGCCATAGCGCCGGAACCGCTAAAGTAGTACCAGGCGCCGCCGACCTGACGCCAGCCGGTGGCCATCGCGCCGGAATCGTCGAACCAGTACCAAACTCCACCAACGTTAGCCCAAGAGTTAGAGGCCATAGCGCCCGAACCTCCGAGCCAATACCACGTGCCGCCATTGCTGAGCCAGCCGGTTGCCATGGCGCCCGAACCGCTCGCATAGTACCAAGAGCCGCCTGCCAAGAACCAGCCAGTGGCCATTGCACCGGAGTCGCCGAACCAGTACCAGGAGCCGCCGAGGCTGCGCCAGCTGTTAGCGACCATGGCGCCCGAGCCGTCGAGGTAGAACCACGTACCGCCGATGTTGAGCCAGCCAGTGACCATCGCACCGGAGGCATTAGTGTAGTACCAGGTACCCGAATCGTTGATCCAGCCAGTCAGCATGACCCCAGATTCGTTGAAATAGTACCAAGCCCCGCCGAGATTATGCCAACCGGTCAATAGCTCACCGTCGGAGGTCGCATAGGACCACTTTCCGTAGATGGAGTCGTAGAACCAGCCACTATGCTGCATGCGGCCATCGGCGTTGGCACCAGGGGTGTTCAGGAAGTAGTTCTTGCCGTCAATCTGAACTCGGCCGTATGCCATATCATGGTTTTCGGGATAGAAGTAATACTTGTCCCCACCGATAGACTGCCAGCCCGACACCGCGGTCCCGTCAGCGCCAAAATAGTACCAGACAGCTTCGTATTCGTTATGCCACTGGTTCGTGACCATGGCGCCAGTTTCGGGATCGAAATAGCGAAGGTTGCCGTCCTCGCACCGAACGAGTCCAGTCTTCGGACGACCGTCGGAACACCATTCCGTAATCGGTCCACCGCCTCCGCCACCGCCAGCAATATCAGCAAATGAGGAGCCGGGGCAACCGTCATGCAGGCAGCAGCAAATGCAACAACTCCCAGCACTGTTAGTCCGTGCCATCTTTCTCGAAGGTTTTTCATACGACATCCTTTTTCCGAGATTTAAGGCTCTCTTAAGTTATTTTTAAACTATCAATTCAGTATTTCAACGGGAAATCGATAAAAGGTGTCTTTGTGATTGCAATTTAAATATGAGTCGCCACACCTCAACCGTTACGCTAAATAGCTTCTAAGGCAAACTTAGCGCATGAGCGAACTGATTAAACGAGTGAACTGAATAATAAAGCAACAAAATACAAACCTTGGTCATCAATCACATCTACCGCGGGCCGATAACGCCCGCCTCATGTGCTGCGATATAATCAATCTCACTAGATGCCAAATCAGCAAGCCGAAGGAGCTGACGTGCTAACAATTCACTATGGTGATATGGAAAACGTTATCTACAACACGTCCGTTTACTTCGATAACGTATATTCGCCCCAGTGGTTTCAAGACTCCTTTGCCCAAAGGGTCATAAAATCCATCGACAAAGGCACCGTGGTAGGCCCCAATGCAATCGATACCAAGATTCTAGGCATCATTCCTCCCGAGAAACTATCCAGCGGCACCAAAACGCTACTGCTTATGTACTTTATGCCGCAGAATATATATAACGCCTCAAATTGCGGTGATAATTGCGCCTACTGGATTCTGAGGATCGCCGCGCAAAAGGATCTAACAATCAATCTCTACCACATAATGGATTTTGGAAACGGCAAATTCACGGTAACCATTGCAAATACGGGCGATATAGTCCACACAATGTTTGACCTTGTCCCCATAGCTGGAAAATGCCTAAGGGAGAACTCCTGATGCGCGGATCATACAAGGTAATTATTCAAAATAACCGGGTTCAGTTTAAACTGACCATCAATAGAAATCTGACCATCATCCAAGGTAACAGTGCTACAGGCAAGACAACTCTGCTTGATATGGTGGCAGCTCACGAAGAGCTTGGGGCACAAAGCGGCGTAACAGTAAGTTGCAAAGTGCCCTGTAAAACAATATCTGGAACATATTGGCGTAGAGATCTCCAAGAGATTTCCAGCAGTATTGTTTTTATTGATGAGGGCAATACTTTTGTTCGATCAAGAGAATTTGCCCATGAAGCAAAGCGTAGCTCAAACTACTACGTAATTGTCGCCAGAGAGTCACTGCGCCAACTGCCCTATAGCGTTGATGAAATCTACGGTCTTAAGAACACCAACCGAACCACAACGAAGTATCCCGTTTACTCTCGTGTCTACACCTCTACATATCGTATTTACGGTGATACTGATTTTAGAGGCGAGAGGCCCGAGCTTGTCATTGTCGAGGACACAAATTCGGGCTACGAATTCTTCAGTTTGCTATGCAAAAAGAGCAGCATTAAATGCATCAGCGCGGGAGGCAAATCAAATATTTGCAACTGCATTATGGACGCACCGGAAAACGACATCCTCGTGATTGCCGACGGTGCCGCCTTTGGACCAGAAATTGCGGAAGCAGCTGCTCTATTGCGCCGAAAGAACATCAAGCTATTCCTACCGGAATCGTTTGAATGGCTCGTGTTGAAGTCGGGATTATTCAACAGCAAACACATTAAGGACATGCTGCTTAACCCCGCTGAACATATCGAAAGCTCAAAGTTCTTTAGCTGGGAGAAGTTCTTTACTGCAGAACTCATCGAATGCTCACGAGACACACGTTTTCGATATGACAAGAGCTGCTTGAACGAGGAGTACCTGAACCCCACCGCTCTTGCAGCTCTGGAGGATACTTTGCCGGACCTTGGCATTACTTCGCACTAAAACGAGAAGTACTCACTGTCGGAGGATAGGTTTGGTCCGAGCCACGGGTCGCCATCGAGGAAGAACTCAGGCCAGTGCTGCATGAACAGCGCCTGCTCACGCTTCCAGCGGCGCAGCTTTTCCTCGTTGGCCTCTTCCCTGCCGCGCGAGGTGAACTCGTAGTGGTACAGCTCGGCATAGGGCGTAAAGATGGTGCGGTAACCCGCCTCCCACACGCGCAGGCAAAAGTCTGCGTCGTTAAAACCGACGGCGAATTCCTCGTTGTAGCCGCCGACGCGCTCAAATACGTCGCGTCGCACCATCTGGCAGGCACCCGTCACGGCGCTAAAGTTGCCCGGGCGCACGGCACGGGCAAGATAGCCCTCGCGCTTTGCCGAGAAGTCCTGGTTGGCATGGGCAAGTGCGCCACGCACGCCAATCAAAATGCCGGCATGCTGCACCAGATGATCGGCAAAGTAGAGTTTGGCGCCCACCACGCCCGCATCGGGACGCTGCAGATACCCCATCATCTCTTCGATAAAGTCCGGGCTTATGACCTCGGTATCGTTGTTCAGCAGCAGCAGGTAGTCACCCTTGGCGTGCTTCACACCAAAATTGATGATCTGAGAGTAATTGAACTCGCCCGGCCAGTACACAACGCGCGCGATGCCCTTGCCTTCGGATGCTGCAGCCACGCGCTCTGGCAGGGTTTCGTAATACGCAAACGTCTCCGGGGCTTCACTGTTGTTCTCCACCAAGACGATCTCGTAATTGGTATACGTGGCCTTCTGGGCGATCGACATCACACAGGCATCGAGCGTCTCAATGTGATCCTTGGTGGGGATCACAATGCTCACCAGCGGCGCAGGCTCCGGCAGCGCATGGCGCATGCGGTAGACAAACGGCGTCTCGGTCTCCTCGACCGTTCCGTGAACGCCCAGCGCGTTAAAGTGGCGCTGCAGCGCAAGACGACCCGCTTCAATGGCATACGGCTTGCTATCGGCAGAGCCATCGGCGGTCGATCCCGGATGCACGCGCCAGTGATACAGCACATGCGCAACGTGCTCAAAGCGCGCGCCGGCTGCAAGGCAGCGAAGCGTCAAGTCGTAGTCCTGGGCGCCCGCAACGTCTTCTGGGGACATACCAATGTGATCGATGAGCGCCTTCTCCACCATCAGGAAATGCGTCACGCAGTTATGGCTATAGAGCAGGTCGACGTTGAGTACGGTCTTAAAGACCGGCTGGCCCCACTCCCCCGTTTTCTGGAACATGTCCTCATCACAGAACAGGACCTGGGGACGCTCGCCCTCGGCCGCCTTGTTCAGCGCGGAAACATACTGGAATAACGCGTCCGGTTCCAGAATGTCATCGTGGTCCAAGAAAGCGATGTAGTCGCCTGTCGCTTGCTCGATACCTGCGTTGGTGTTGACCACAATGCCGCCGTTGCCGGGAAGCTCGATGCGACGGATGCGCTCGTCGTTGGCACCTGCCGCAAGGGTGGCCACCGCGTCCCATTCGGGCGAGGCGTCCATAAGCAGCAATTCCCAGTTGTCATAGCTCTGGGCTTGCACCGATTCCAGCAGCTCGCGCAGGTAGACCCGATCAGTCTTGTAGCACGGCACCACAATGCTCACGAGCGGTCTATAGGCAAAGGCCGCCGAAGCGACACGCTGGCACGCCAAATCGCCCGGCTTTGCGCGATGCTGCTCAAACCAACGTCGATAAGCTGCGTCGTCTGCACGCGCGTCCTTCATACGGTTCCAGCTGTCGTCGACCATGCCGTTGTACAGGCGACCATCCATGGCGCAAAACCCGCTTTGGATCCGCTCTGTGGGATCGCTCACGATCGCGACAAAATCTCGTATATCCTGAGGCATCTCAACGCTCAGAAACGTTTTATTGACGCGGCATCCGTCCTGCTGCGGCACATCGACCTGCGACTCAAACACATGCACGGTGACATCGATGGCATTCATATGCGTATCGGAGATCTGGAACTCGGGTGCGCACTGGGGGTCTCCCGCCCAGGTAACCTCATAGCGCCACACCGCGCCGGAGTCTGCCGGCAAATAGCGAATGGCATCGATCTCGTAGCGACCGCAGCATTCGCCACGCTGCGCATCGCGGATAAGCGCGCACAGCGCAGGCTTTGCTTTGTAGTTAATCTTGGATTCCAGCTTGGCCACGCGGCTATCGAGGCGAATAGAGCCCAACCTTTGACCACCGGATGCAAAAACGACATCCATCGACGAGCCATCCAAAAACGGAAGTACCATGACGGCGAGCTCGCGCTCGTAACCGGAAACGGAAGGGCAAAGCGCCAGCACACGGCCATGATCGACCGGGAGCACCAGCGACGGCACACGAGAACCGCTCGTCGTCGCATGGACAAACGCTTGAGAACCCTCCCGCTCAATAAGCGCGGCGACATCCTGACCGGCAAAACGAAGCAGCACAAACAGACGGCCCTGGCTGCGGCAAAGTGCCAAACGTTTGATACTCATCTACACTTCTCGCTTTCCCAGGGCGTTCGCTGCCATGCGTTTGCAGGCACCCAGGCGCCCAAACCTCAAGACGTCGTAATCGAACATGAGCTTTTTGCACAAACGAGCAGCAGGGGCCTTACCGATAAGTGCCGCGCGCACCATGGCGGCAACCGAAGGAGCACATTGTGCGAGCGCAGCATCGTTGTCCACGGCAGAACCGTTAAGCGCCGCGGCAACGGCAGCAAACACTTTGCCGCAGTCCGAACCCAGCAACCTCAGCGCATCGTACAGCACCAGATCACACAGGAAGTACGCCAGGTCATCAGCATGCTGTGCGTCGAGACCGTCGCGCTGCCAGTCAGCCAGCATAGCGGAGTAAATCTTCACGTGCTCCAGCAGACGTGTCTCGTCGTCGTAGCGCATGGTGTCCATGAGCGAACCCTTGCGAGCCACGCGATAGTCGTACAACTTGTTCGAGATAAGCGCGGTCTTGTGCGAACGACCGTACACGGCAAAGTCGAAGACCTGGTCCTCGCCATACTTAACGGTTTCGTCGAACACGATCCCGTTGCCCAGCAAGAAGTCGCGCTTGCAGGCGGTGCGCCATGCAAAGGGACGAGACGCTTCCTTAAACAGCAGGTCGGAGCTATAGCCCTCAAACGACACATCGCGCGGGCTAAGCACATAGTTAAGCCACGGATACCCCGCCTCCAGCGGATACGGGTTCGCGCCAAAGGTCAACACGTCGCAGTCCTCGCGCTCAAAGGCATCGACGATCACGCGGCATGCATCGGGCGTAAAGCGGTCGTCGGAATCCAAGAACGCGACAATAGGCGCCGTGGACGCGGCGATGCCTGCATTGCGCGCGCTCGACAGGCCCCCGTTCTCTTTATCGACCAACGTAAAGCGCGCGTCCTTTTCGCAATAGGCAGCCGCAATATCGCGCGAACCGTCCGGCGAGCCATCGTTGACCAGCACGCCTTCCCAATCGGGCATGTCCTGCGCAAGCAGGGAGTCCAGGCACCAGGCCAGGCACTCCTCCACCTTATAGATGGGAACGACAACGGAAATCTTGGGGGTAGTCATAGCCAAGTGCTCCTACTGTGCGGCCGGCACGTCATCGGGATGCGGATTATCGCCGTAGGTGCGCTGATACGTCAGCACGCGCCAGACCAGCGGCAGGCCGCCAATCTTAAAGTAGTGCTTAAACGTATTGAGCTTGCCGGGCTTCTTAAAGTCAAAGCGCGAATCGATATAAGCACGGGGCGACTTGACCATCAGGCGCAAGTCGGTCTCGCCGCACGGATCGAACAGCGACAGATCAAAGCGACCGGCATCCCAATCGGCCTTGAGCTCGGGCGAAGCCTTCTCCCAAAACTGCTCGCGCAGCTCATCGACCAGACGCTCGTCATTCCAGCGATACGTATCGACCTTCATGCGCATTAAAATGCCCTGGAGCTGAACCTTGAGCTCGGGACGTTCATCCAAAAAACGTTGCATCTCGGCATATTCGTCGCACACGCAAAACACCTTGTTGGGCGAATTAACAGAGCTCTTCTCATTGTCCTGGCGATAGCACAGGATGGGGTCCGCAATAAACGCGGCACGCTCGGCGCACGCCCAGACCTTAAAGTTAAAGCCTGCGTCCTGATACGAGGCGCCCGGCGTGGGAAGGAACCGAATCTGATTGTCGTTGAGGAACTCGCGCCGATAGATGGCAGACCAAATGGAAGGTTTGCGGTAGAAGATGCCAGGGCGATCGACGGGGCGATACGCGGCGCCCGTCATATGCTCATCGATAATCCCAAACAGCTCACGGCGCTCACTGGGCGCGGACCAATACAGGTAAAAGTCGCCCTTTACCACATCGGCATGCTCAGCATCGGCCTTGGCAACCAGCTTTTGGAGCGAATCCTCAAACATAAAGTCGTCGGACTCAAGGATGCCCACGTACTCGCCGCGCGCCATCTCCAGGCCGCGGTTCATCGAGTCACCGTAGCCGCTGTTGGCCTTGTCGATCATCTTCACACGGGGGTCGCGCTCCATGTACTCGCGGATGATATCCGGCGAGCTATCGGTGGAACCGTCATTGATACAGATGATCTCGATGTCCTTAAGCGTCTGCGCCACGGCGGAATCGAGGCACTCGCACAGGTAGCGTTCGACATTGCAAATGGGGACAAGCAGCGAAACTTTAGGGGTATCAGAGTTCTGCAAGAGAACCTCCTGTTGAGTAGCGTGTAACAGGGTTATTTTAACAGCCGAGTTGCGGCGAGCGGCAGCGCTTGGAATTAGATAAAGCGCTCCAGGCAGGCTTTGAGACCGCGAGTCGAAAGATAGAACAGCGTGGCGTCTGCCATCGAAACGCCCGAGGTCGCCGCAACGAGCTTGTGGGCAACACGGCGAACGGCGCCCTTAGCAGGCATATCTGCCCAGTCCGTTCCCAAAAACGTCGCGAGGTCCATGTTGACGCGAGCCGCCACGCGATGGAAGTCATCGGCATCCAAGCGCGCCAGGTCGAACACAGTTAGGTCCAAAAACCAAGTTATCAGCTCGCCGGGGCACAGGTCTAAAAGACCGTAGGCCGCCCAGTCCTCCAAGACCTCCTCGAGCATCCTCATGTGGGCGTCAAGCTTTTTGGCGCGAGCCTCGGCACTGTTGAACTCGTGCGTCGCCGATTCACTCTCCATCACGTAGTGGTAGAACTTGTCCGGCATGACGACGGTCTTGCGGGCAAGCGCATAAGCCGCAAATTGGAAGACGACGTCCTCGCCCAAAGCCAAACCGGGGGCGAAGCGAATGCCTTCGCGATTGAGCAGCTCGCGCGAAAAAGCCGCACGGCAGGCATAGGGCTGCGCATTCGAATGGAACAGTAGTTGGGGATCACGGGCGCCGAAGGTACCAGCTTTGGGGCTCATGAGTTGCTGGACGCGTTTGGGGGCAGCATCGGCAGGTTCACAGACGCCGCCAAAAACGGCGACCTCGGCATCTGAAGACTCCATGGCATGCAGCACGCGCTCGACCGTCTGGGCGTCGATGTAATCGTCGGCGTCTACAAAGAAAACCACCTCGCCCTTGGCGGCATCGATTCCGGCATTTCGGGCGAACGAGACGCCCGCGTTTTCCTGGTCAATCACCAGTACGTGATCGTCGGCCTGCGCGATCTGGCGCAACACGTTCAACGAATCATCAGTCGAACCGTCGTTGACGCAGACAACCTGAATCGAGCGCTCGGACTGGGCCAACAGCGAATCGAGACATCGCTGAATGGAGCGCGCAGAGTTGTAAACGGGGACGACAATGGTAGCTTTAGGACACGAGGCCTCTCCCATGCCGACCTACCCCCTCAGCGATTCGATGAGGAAGGCAGCAACCACGCCTGGGCCTCCAACCGAGGCGTAATACTTAGCACGCCCCAAGGCACCATCCGTCGCAAAACTCGGGTGCTCGTCAACCCAGCCCTCAGGATCTTTGAGGATGGCAGCGAGATTTGCGCGCTTCCACGGCTTGAGGTCGTCAAGCGAAAAGTCCCCGGCGTCCAAGGCCGCCTGAAATTCCTTGGCCATCTGCACCAGGAACTCCTTATAGAACTTAGGCGCCAGGCGCACGTAGTTCCACATGTACGAATCGTACTTAATGAGCTGATTGAACTTGAGCATGCGCGCGACATCGACGCTTGCGTGGTCGCGGGCATAATCCTCTCGAATCCAACGCTCAATCTCGGCATACTCGGTATTGACGCAAAACACCTTAGCCGAAGAATTGACCGAGGAATTCTCGTTGTCCTGGCGATACGACAACACGGCATCATGCAGGTAAACAGCCTTATCGGCGCACGCGATCACCTTAAAGGCAAATGACGTGTCCTGAAAGGATGCCCCCGGAGTCGGCAGGAACTTAATGCCGTTGCGCTCAAGAAAATCGCGACGGTACACGGCCGACCAAATCGACGGCTTTTGCTTAAAGAACTGCGTCGTATCGCTCGGGTGCACCGGCTTACCGCAATCCCGAGGTCTAAACATCTCGTGCAGCGAACGGCGCTCCTCGGGCTTAGACCAGTAGAAATCAAAGTTCGCCTTCGCAAAGTCGGCATTATTGCTATCGGCGGCCGAGACAAGATTTTCGAGTGCGTCGGGCGCTATAAAGTCATCGGACTCTAAGATGCCGACGTACTTGCCACGCGCCATCTCCAGGCCATGGTTCATCGAGTCGCCGTAGCCGCTGTTGGCCTTGTCGATCATCTTGACGCGCCCATCGCGATCCATATACTCGCGGATAATCGCGGGCGAGTTGTCGGTCGACCCGTCGTTAATGCAGATGATCTCGATGTCCTTGAGCGTCTGCGCCAGGGCGGAATCGAGGCACTCGCGCAGGTAGCGCTGAACATTGTAAATGGGAATAAGCAGCGACAGAACAGGGCTGCCAGAGGCGTTAGTAGACAAATGTGCTCCTTAGGAAATACCTGTCGTTTCATGGTATCAAAGGGTCAGCGCGCCAGCGGGCGTTTATATAATCTATGGAGCTCGCAGAGGCAAACCGATAAGAAAGGACGTCATGCAGCCCAAAGCCGCACGCAACATACCCATCGAAGCCTTGCGCTTGATCGCGGTCGCCGGCATCGCGGTATTCCACACGTTTCAGTGGACCTTCCAGGGGACCTGCGTCGGCTTGCAGGAATACACGCCGCTCGCCGCCTTCCCCTACTCCGGCGCACTCGGCTTTATCAACTTGCTGGGCTGCTGGGCCAACGAGGTCTTCTTTATGACCTCGGGCTATTTTCTCATCGCTTCGGCCGCGCGTGCTTGGGACGGTGGAGCAGCGTGGAAGTCACAAATGCAGCGGATGGCGCAGCGTCTGGGCAAGGTTGTTATGCCCACCGCGTTTTATTGCCTCGTGGCGCTGACGTGGTCCACGGTCGTCTCCCCCATTCCCGATGTTACCCTCAATACGCACTACTGGTACACACTAGGCCTTGAGTTTATCTGGGTCTATGCCGCCACGGTCTTCATGGCGCCATGGTTTGGACTGGCCAAGATCCGACTCTCCCAGAAGAGCTACACGACGACGGTCATCGCCGTTGGCATCCTCGCATTTGTTGTTAACGGGTATTTAGCCGCCATGAGCGCGACAAACGGCGGTGAGTTTTCTTGGCTCCAAAAGCTCATGAGCGCCGTCACGTACGTTATCGCGTTTTTGATCGGTGGGCTGCTCCGCGACGTTACCGATGTCATGGATTCGGACAGGGCGGGCGCCTTGGGCATGCGCTCGCTCGTAACGGTTTTGGTACTCACCATCATCCTGGAAGGAGCACTCTCCTTCACCGACAACCTCACGGCGATGGCAGTCCTCTCCTACAAATCAACCTCGCTGATCTCGTTTGCCCTCGCTGCCGCCTCCTTGCTCTTTGCGGCAACCCGACGCAGTGCCTCAGGCAATCCGCGGACTGCAGGTGTCATCGTCACCTTATCGACCGCCACGCTCGGTTTCTATGTGACGCAGTCGCTCACCAGTAGCCTGTGGCGTCCCGTCTTCAATACGTTGCTCGCAAACATACTGGTCAGCCAAAACAGCCCGGCAGCTATATGTATCGTCACGGGTACCGTCATTAGCATCGTCTTTGCCTTAGCGCTCCTCATCATCGACGCAGCTAGAAGCCTTATCGCTCGCAAGCCCAAGCGGCAATAGAGACGCTGCCGTCAGACGCTAAAGCCGCTACAGCCGTGGCAGGTTCCTGCGTTTTATTCAAAGCTTGCCGCCAAGGTGCGCCGAGCCTTTACAATAGGACAGTCCCAAGGACGTATTCGATAGCTTCCGCGCAGCACTCGCCCGCCGCGCGTGAAAGGATATATTGCCCCATGCCTTCAACCCTCCCCGCTCCCATCGACAAACTCGCCATCGTTGTCGTCACCTATAAGCGCCAGGAACTCCTGGCCAACTTGTTCGACTCTATGACCAAGCTCACTGCCGCGCCCTGGCGCATCGTGATTGTCGATAACGAGAATTCGCGCGAGACCAAGGCCATGTGCGCCGCATTCAACGAGCGCCTCGCCACCCTGTGGGGCATCGACACCAACCAGCCCGATGCAAAGGGTGGCACCAACCGCGTTATCTACGCGCCGCAGCTCAAAAACGGCGGCGGCGCAGGTGGCTTCTCCGCCGGCACCAAGTGCGCCTACGACCTGGGCGCTCAGTGGTTCTGGGTGATGGACGACGACGTGCTCGTCATCCCCGAAGGCATCGAGCGTCTTGCCAAGTGGACCGATCGCTACGATGTCATCCAGGGTTCGCGCCTGGACTTTGACGGCGGCGCCTTCTTTTGGCAATACCAACTCATCCTTTCACTCGGCATTCCCAACCCTGTCGCCAAGTGGGACCTGGGACCCGAGGGCTACCGCGCCATGAACCAGCTATGCTTTGAGGGCGGCATGTTCTCGCGCCGCGTGGTCGATAAGATCGGCCTGCCCGATGCGCGATTCTTTATCTACGGCGACGATGCCTGCTACGGCTACGTAGCCAGCCAACACTTCCCCGCCGTCGTTGTTGCCGACGTGGTTCTCAAGCGCGCCCGCGCCGTCTCTAACTGGGATATCGCCGGCAAACGCCAGCTCAACTCTACGAGCGACACCAACCGCTACTACATCATGCGCAACCGAGGCTTCCTCGCTCGCTATATGCAGATCTACGGTGACTACCACCCCATGCTGTTCCGCCTGGGCAATGCCGCGACCTTCTGCAAGGAATTCATTCGCCTGGCTGCGGTCGATAAGTGCTTTAAGACCGGCATTCCGGCGCTGCGCCGCGGCATGAAGGACGCCCGCAAGATCATCAAGGACCCCGACTGGAAGCCCATGCCGCCCATGAAGGACACCGAGTAACGGAAGCCGGAAACACCTCGGCGCTTAAAGCCGCTGGCACACCGTAGCCACATGCTGCCCATCAAAACCGAACCCCCAGCGCATGCGACCCACGCCGGGGCGCGGCACACGAATTTCGTCGATGCCATCGCGCTCTATGTCGAGTAGCGACTGCACGGCCAGCAATTCCAACCCCAGCGCATCCACATCGGGGTCATACATCATATTGATCGTTATAAGCGGGCGCTCGTCCAGCATGCCGATCGTGTCAGCTACGTCGAACACAGCGCCCGTAGGAAAAACCTGGATGTCCCAGCGACCCGCGCCACACTTTCGCCTCGAAGCAGGATTGGCATAGCCCGGCAAGCCAAAGCAGAGCCCCTGCAAGAACAGATGATATGGCAGCGGCTTATCTGGGTCGGTCTCACCGATTCCCGCATCCCCCAGGATGCGGCTTAGCGCCCGCCTCACGGTATCCTCGTTCCCACGGCACAGCCCGTCGCGAAACGCATCGACGTCTCGAATGTCTTCGGCAGCGCACTCAAACCACTCAACAATCACTAGACGCAAGGCTTGGCGAAGCTCTTTATTGGGCAATCGCAAAGCACGGAGCCGATCGCCATGCTCTGGCTCCTCAGTCATATCCGTCGTGAGAAAACCGGACAGATACAGCGCTGTCCACATGCCATCGTCAGGCGAGACATCTGGCTCTGCAGCGCCCAAACAAAGCGGGACCTCAGCACACCTATGGGCCTCGAGCAAATCAAACAAGACCGAAAGGCGGTCGAGATTCCACCCGGCAACTACCCTACTCAGGCAATCCGCATACCCATACAGATCGGCGCGCACAGGCGCCGTGCAGCCTCGATCCAGAAAACCGATCACACGCGCTGGACTCGAGCAATAGGCCCTACCAAACCGATATCCCTCGAGCCATTCACGCGCATCATCAAGATATTCCTCACGCCCAGCATGATTCAACAGAGCCTGGACCTCGGCATCCGAAAAGCCGAACCAACGGTCACACCACGTCGAAAGCGGCGTCGACAGACAATACGAGCAACTGCGCGAAGAAAGCGCCGCTTCGGCAGGACTGGGACGCTCCCCCATCAGACAAGCAAAGCGTAGCGAATGACCCGCGGCAGCAATGGCGTCAAACAGCACACGGTCAAGTAGTTCTGCCGGATCGGCGTCAGAAGCGTCCCTCGCGCTCGCACGGCGAGACCACGCCGCATCGTACCCATCAACGAGCAATACAACCTGCTCATCACAGGCAATCTCCAGCAGCTCTATGAGCACACCGAGCACCGAGTCAACCTCGTCCGCGCTCGCCACGTCACGCGCGACGCGTTCGATGTGACGCACCTTATCTCGAGCTAAATCCGGAGCCTCCAAGAGCGCCAACAAGCGAGCGCACTCGCCCGAAAGGGCATCGCGCACGACGCCGGCAACAGCGGGGCCACGCCTCGCAGCGCCAGAAAAGTCCAGCGATATCACCGGATAGCAAGCGTACTCATCCCGATAGCGCCCGCCGTCTGCATCCCAAATCTGAGCATCGGCAAACAAACGCTGACCAGCGCGACCGACCGCTGGACGCTCCAGAAAAGCCCTGAGCATCGACAAGTTCATGCTCTTGCCAAAACCCTCGGGTCGACAGCACACCACAACGGACGCGTCGCAGTCCAACACATCTGCAATAAACATGGTCTTGTCGACCAGCGTGCAGCAACCAAGAGCCTCCGCATAGTCATGCATGCCAATGGGTAAAGCCGCATCGTCGGCACAGCCGATCAAACGCACGCCAAAGTCGGCAGCACAACCATTATTTACCTGTTCAGACACCAAAACGTTCCCCCTAAATCGCAACACGATGCCAATTGTAATGACCGCCTCGCGCGTACCGATGTCGCCGCGCGATCATATCGGGCAACGGTAGGAACAAAGGCCTTGAGGGGGCATAACAAATCGTTGTGCAACAAAATGGGGCCCGATGCATTCGCACCGGACCCCGTCCTAACTCTTTAGTTATCTAGTAACCGAGAGGCTACTCCTCCGAGCCGTCCTCCCCAGAAGCTTTCTTCTGCTGATCGAGCTTATGCTTACCACTTACGATAGACGTAGCGCCCAGTGTGGCCAAGCTCGCGCTGGCAAGGCTCGCCATCACAATCAGATCGCCCGTCTTGGGCATGTTGCCGCCCGAGGACTTGGTCGTTGTAGTCGTCGTGGTGGTCACCGTTTTGGAGTCATTTTGCTCCTGGTTCTGGTTGTCGGTGTTGCCCTTGCCGCCGTCCTCGCCCTGCTGCTTTCCGTCCTCGGTCTTGCCCGTATTCTCGTCCTTATCCTCAGATTCAGACTTCTTACCATCGTCCTTCTTCTGAGCGGACTTGTCGTCCTTCTCCTCAGAGCTAGAACCCTTATCGGATTCGGTCTTCTCGGAAGCCTTGTCCTTAGAGTCGCCCTTTGCGGCCTCGGTCTTTTCCGTGGAAACCTGATCAGAGTTGTCCTTGTTCTGGGCCGAGCCGTTATTGACGCCAGCCATCAGCGAAGAGCCCAACGTAGAACCAAGCTGCACGGAGAAAGAAGGCTTCTTGTCCGGCGAAGCAACGGGGGCGTCCGGCGCCTTATTCGAGTCGTCCTTGGAAGCATCGGAATCAGGGGTTGCGTCAGAGCCGGAGCCGTTGTTAGAGCCGGTGTCAACGGACGAATCGCTCGAGCCGGTGGAAGAGTCAGAGGAACCTGCGTCGGTCGAACCAGAGGCGGCGCTGTCCGTATTGCCGGCAGAGCTTGAAGACGAATCGCCCGCAGCAGAGCCGTTCGAATCGGAGCCGTTCGAGGTAGAGCCGTCGTTGGTAGTGCCACCAGCAGAGCCATTACCGTCAGCATCGGTCGAGGGCGCATCCATCCTGTCATCGTTGGCATCGTCACTCGAGTCGTCATTCGAATCAGGTGTCGGCGAGGGCGCCGGCGCAGGCTCGGGCTGCACGGGCGTCGCAGCGGCCGCCTCGTCCTCGGCGATATAAACCAAGCAGTCCTTCAGCTCATTCTTATAACGATTCTTCCAGCCCTCATGATACTGGGGCTGGCTCGAATACTTGGTGGCGACATTGTTGACCACGCTATTGGAAAGCGCCGTCACAAACTCGCGGCCGGACATATCGTTGGAAAGATTCGCCCAGCGGAAAAAGTCCCTGCAGCCACCGGTGCCGCACATGTTGGTGATGCTCCACACCATGCCCTTAACACAGTCGGCGCGGCCGGAGATATCAATGCCCAGGCCGCTCTTGAGCCACGCCTCGGTCACTGCATAGTACGAGTTGTACGCATAGGCATCTTGAAGTGCAGAGAACTCAACAGGATCGGTGTTGTAAGCAACCTGGAAAGCCTCCTGCGCGATACGGCCCAGCTCGGTGAGCTGACCGTTCTCGGACATGGGATTGTTCGCGTTGGAAATCTCGCTGCCGCGATCAATCGCATCCTTGAGCATGCTGTATTTTTCGGGGTTGTAGTTGTAGGCCTGCTTCATAAACGGAATGAACGACCAACGACGGTCGAACTGGTAATAACCCAGCGCGTTATAGCCGTCACCGTACGAAAAGCCCTGGTTGTAGTTGCCATGGCTCTCGTACTTGGTAAAGTACTTCATCTCGGGAGTCACGTTGACAAACGAGACACCCTGGACCGACCTCAGCACGCCCGAGAAGGACTGCTGGGTGTAGAGACCCTTATCGATATCGGTGGCATCCGAGGCAACGCCCGGCGTGGGCTCCTCGGCAGCGGCGGGTGCCGGCGCGGAAACGGCGCCAAACGAAAGCGCCAGCGTCAGGCCCGCGACAATAGCAGAATGCTTGGGCTGCATAAGATCCTCCCTGCATTGGTGTAGTTAAAGTGCAGTTTGCAAAGATAGAATTAAGTATTGCAGCTCGCCCGTTGTTGCACAACAACCACTCGGTAAACGGCAACAACCCTCCGCGAAATCTTAAGGAATTGCGCTCAACCTACAGCTTAATGTCAAAGTTGATCTCGGGGACGGCGGCTAGGTCGGCCAACGTCACACCGTCGACGTACTTTTCGATCACGTCGTCCAGACCACGCCAGAACTTGACGGTCGAGCAAAGATCGCTGCGAGTGCAGCTGTTGTCGATGCCATCGCACGCCACCGGAGCCGTGCTGCCTTCAACGGCACGCAGGATGTCGCCGGCACGCACCTCAGCGGGGTCCTTGGCCATCATGTAGCCGCCGCCCTTGCCGCGCACGCTCTTAAGCAGGCCCGCCTTCATGAGCGGACGGACCAGCTGCTCCAAATACTTTTGCGAGATATGCTCGCGGTCGGCGACCTCGCGCAGGGCGATTTTGCCCTCGACGTCACCAAGCGCTGCGATATAGATCATCAGACGGAGGGCATAGCGGCCCTTAGAAGAAATGAGCATACCTACCCTCTCGTCGTAACCGGGACAAAATACCAGGCTTGTTTGTCCCAAATCTTATGCACGCGGGGCAAACAAACCTGATTATTATGTCCCACATCTAAAAAGTCGAGTGGATTAGTCGGGTTTTCCCTTGACTAACGCCGAACCCATAGTAACTTTATTCCGAGAAGATTCCTAGGGTTTAGTACACCTATGAGTACACCATATACAGAGAGGGACAGCATGAGCGCAAATCCGCTGCTTTCCATCGAAGGTCTGACCGCCTCCGTGGACGAGAAGACCATCCTCCACAACGTCAACCTCAACGTCGCCGCCGGCGAGACCCACGTGCTGATGGGACCCAACGGCGCCGGCAAGTCCACCCTCGGCCACCTGGTCATGGGCGACCCCGTCTACACGGTCAACGACGGCCGCATCGTCTTTGACGGCCAGGACATCACCGAGCTCACCACCGACAAGCGTTCGCGCGCCGGCCTGTTCCTGAGCTTCCAGGCCCCGGTCGAGATTCCGGGCGTGCCACTGTCGAGCTTTTTGCGCGCCAGCATCGCCGGCCGCCCCGGCCTGGAGATGAAGGGCAAGGAGTTCCGCCGTCGCGTCAAGGAGCTCGCGGCCGAGCTCAACATGGATACCGCCTACCTCAACCGCGAGCTGGGCGTGGGCTTCTCGGGCGGCGAGAAAAAGAAGGTCGAAATGCTCCAGCTTCTGCTGCTGCAGCCCAAGCTCGCCATCCTGGACGAGACTGACTCCGGCCTGGACGTCGACGCCCTTTCCACCGTCAGTCATGGCATGGACGCCTACCGCAAGAGCTGCGACGGCTCCATGCTCATCATCACGCACAACACGCGCATCCTGGAGCACCTGGATGTCGACCGCGTCCACGTTATGGTCAAGGGCCACATCGTGCGCGAGGACGACGCCTCGCTGATCCCCTGGATCGACAAGAACGGCTTTGAGACCTTCGAGCGCGAGGCCGCCGAGCAGCGCGCCCAGGCCGAGGCCGCCGCTGCCGAGCAGCAGGCGTAAAGGGGCGACGCAATGACCAAGAACCGCACCGAGGTCGCGGACATCGACCGCAGCCTCTACGACTTCACCTATGGCGAGGAGGGATTTGAGCGCCTCGACGCCGGCATCACGCCCGACATCGTGCGCGAGATCAGCGCCAAGAAGGACGAGCCGCAGTGGATGCTCGACCTGCGCTTAAAGTCCCTCGAGATCTTTAATCGTTTTCCCGACCCGACGTGGGGCCCCTCCATCGAGGGCCTGGACATGGATAACATCGTCACCTATGTCAAGCCCAACACCGACCAAAAGCACGACTGGGAGTCGGTGCCCGACGACATCAAGAGCACCTTTGAGCGCCTGGGCATCCCCGAGGCCGAGCGCAGCTATCTGGCAGGCGTCGGCGCGCAGTACGACTCCGAGCTCGTCTACCACAACATGCAGGACACGGCGTCTAAGATGGGCATCGTCTACTCCGGCATCGAGGAGGCCCTGCACGACCCGCAGTGGGAACCGCTCATCCACGAGAAGTTTATGACGCTCATCCCGCCCACCGACCACAAGTTTGCGGCCCTGCACGGCGCCGTATGGTCGGGCGGCTCGTTTGTCTACGTGCCCAAGGGCACCAAGCTCGACTTCCCGCTGCAGAGTTACTTCCGTCTTAACGCCAAGGGCGCCGGCCAGTTTGAGCACACGCTCATCATCGTCGAGGACGATGCCGACCTGCACTTCATTGAGGGTTGCTCCGCGCCCAAGTACAACGTGGCCAACCTCCACGCCGGCGCCGTCGAGCTCTTTGTGGGCAAGCGTGCGCACCTGCGCTACTCTACCATCGAGAATTGGTCCAAGAACATGTACAACCTCAACACCAAGCGTGCGCGCGTGGACGAGGACGGCGACATCGAGTGGATCAGCGGCTCCTTCGGTAGCCACGTGGGCTACCTCTACCCCATGAGCGTGCTCAGCGGACGCCGCGCCCGCTCGAGCTTTACCGGCATTACCTTTGCCGGCGCCGGCCAGAACCTGGATACCGGCTGCAAGGTCGTGCTCAACGCGCCCGATACTTCGGCAACCGTCGAGACCAAGGGCATCTCCAAGAGCGGCGGCATCCAGACCTTCCGCAGCTCCATCGTGGCCACGCCCAAGGCCGAGGGTTCCAAGGCAACCGTGAGCTGCCAGTCGCTCATGCTCGACGACCAGAGCCGCTCCGACACCATCCCCGCCATGGACATCCGCGCCAAGAATGTCGACATCGGCCACGAGGCCACCATCGGCCGTATCGGCGACGATAAGGTGTTCTACCTGATGAGCCGCGGTATCTCGGAGGAAGAAGCCCGTACCATGATCGTCAACGGCTTTGCCAACCCGGTCTCCAAGGAGCTACCGCTGGAGTACGCCGTCGAGATGAACAACCTGATCAAGCTCGAGATGGAAGGAGCGATCGGATAATGAAACAGACCACGAACACCGCTGCTACCACCCTTGAGCAGGTCAATGCGATGCCGGCTGCCACATGGGGCTGGCTGAAGATGAACCAGACCAAGCTCGAGCTCTCTGACGAGCTTGCCGCCGCTCCCGCCGAGACCGTTAAGGTTGAGGGCTTGGACGAGCAATTTGCTGGCGTGGCAGACGCGTTCGACGCCGCCATGGACGCCATGGCCGAGCGCTTCCCCGAGCGCCGCGCCTCCGCGCCCGGCGATGCCGCCGACCGCGCCCGCATCACGCCCGAGACCGAGCTCGACGTGCCCGCCACCTCCGTCTACCAGGCCGGTGCCATTAAGCTGGAGGAGGAGCTCTCCCCCGCTGAGGCCTTCGAGACTGGCATGGGCGAGGCTGCCTACACCTACCTGGCCGACCACGCCACCAAGCGCGTCGTCATCGATGTGCCCGCATACAAGCACGCCACGGTTACCGTGCGTGTGAGCGGTGTCGATGCCGCCGCGGCCATCGCCGCCATCGACGTCGTCGTCCGTCCCCAGTCGACGCTCGACCTGCAGATCGCCCTGGACTCCCCCGTTGCCGGCGAGGGCGTCGTGGGATCCGTGCTGCGCGTGTGCGCCCACGAGTACGCCACCGTCAACGTGACCTGCACGCAGACGCTCGACGATAGCTGGATCGCGCTCGACGACACCGGCCTGTTCCTGGACGAGGGCGCGCGCGTCAACGTGCAGCACACCGTCCTGGGTGCCGGCGCCAGCGCCACCGGCCTTGCCGGCGACCTGCTGGGCGATACCGCCAAGGTCACCATCGATACTGACTACCTGGGCGCCCGAGAGCAGGTGCGCGACTTTAACTACGAGCTGCGCCACCGCGGTCGCAAGACCGAGTGCGAGATCGACGCCAACGGCGTGCTGACCGGCACGTCCAAGAAGGTCTACCGCGGCACCATCGACCTCGTGCACGGTTGCAAGGGTGCAACCGGCACCGAGCGCGAGACGGTGCTTTTGGCCAACAAGGGCGTCGACAACAAGACCGTTCCCGTCATTCTCTGCGACGAGGACGACGTCGCCGGCAACCACGGAGCCACCATCGGCCACGTCCGCGACGAGCAACTGTTCTACCTCGCCTGCCGCGGCCTTGACCAAAACGCCGCCGAGGACCTGTTCGTCCGCGCCAAGCTGGAGGACGCCGCACTTTCCGCCACCGACGAGCGCACCCGCGCCGCCGTCGTCCGCCTGGGCAACAACCTGATCGACAACTTTGAAGAGGAGCTCGCATGATCGACACCGAGCACGTTAAATGCGACACCTGTACCGCACCGGAGCCTATGGAGCTCGACGCCAGCGACGAGGCCTCGCGCGGCTGGCCTACCGTCGACATCGAGACTAATCCCTACAAGGCGCAGTTCCCGCTGTTCCAGCAGCACCCCGAGATCGCCTTCCTCGATAGTGCCGCTACCGCGCAGCGTCCTGCCTGTGTGCTCGACGCCGAGCGCGACTTCTACCAGCGCATGAACGCCAACCCTCTGCGCGGCCTGTACTCGCTGTCCGTCGAGGCCACTGAGGCTATCGCGAAGGTGCGCCAGCAGATCGCCGACCTCATCGGCGCTGCCCAGGCCAACGAGGTCGTCTTCACCCGCAACACGAGCGAGTCGCTCAACCTGGTCGCCAAGAGCTTTGCACCCACAGTCCTCGAGCCGGGCGACGAGGTCGTCATCACCATCATGGAGCACCACTCCAACCTGATTCCGTGGCAGCAGGTCTGCCGCGAGACCGGCGCCAAGCTCGTCTACCTCTACCCCACCAAGACCGGTCAGCTCACCACCGAGGAGGTTCTTGCCAAGGTTGGTCCCAAGACCAAGATTCTGGCCGTGGGTCAGGTCTCCAACGTGTTGGGAGTCGAGAACCCAGTCAAGAACCTCGGCAAGCTCGTGCACAAGTATGGCGGCTACCTGGTCGTCGACGGTGCGCAGTCGCTGCCGCACATGCCGGTCGATGTGGCCGACCTGGGCGCCGACTTCTTTGCCTTTAGCGCACACAAGGCTATGGGCCCCATGGGCATCGGCGTGCTGTGGGGCAAGATGGACCTGCTCAACGCCATGCCGCCCATGCTCACCGGCGGCGAGATGATCGACTCTGTTACCGAGCAGGACGCCGTCTGGGCGCCCGTTCCCGAGAAATTCGAGGCCGGCACACAGGACGCCGCCGGCATCTTCGCCACGGGTGCGGCACTCGACTACCTGGTCAACACGGTGGGTTACGAGAACATCCAGGCACGCGAGCAGGCACTCGTCCACTACCTGATGGGCGAGCTCATGCAGCTCGACTTTGTCCAGATCATCGGCTCCATCTATTGGGACAACCACCACGGCGTTGTGAGCTTTAACGTCCGCGGCATCCACCCGCACGACGTCGCGAGCATCATGGACATGGACGGCGTCTGCATCCGCGCCGGTCACCACTGTGCACAGCCGCTGCTCACCTGGCTGGGCGTCGAGAACCTTGCCTGCTGCCGCGCCAGCGTGGCCTTCTACAACGACAAGGCCGACATTGACAAGTTCATCGCCGGCCTGCATCACGTTTGGAGCACGTTCAATGGGTAATCTGTACACCTCCACCACATTTATGGAGCACAACTCGCACCCCGACTACAAGTACGAGATGGATGCTCCCACGCACGAGCACGACGGCATCAACCCCAGCTGCGGAGACGAGCTCACTCTGCAGCTGCGTGTCGAGAACAACGTGATCGAGGAGGCCTCCTTTACCGGCCACGGCTGCGCCATCAGCCAGGCCAGTGCCGACATCATGGCCGATCTCATCACCGGCGAGACCGTCGAGGAAGCTCGCCGCCTGGCAGAGCTCTTCCTCGCCATGATCCGCGGCGAGAAGCTCTCCGAGGAGGACCTGGAAGACCTGGACGAAGCCGCCCAGCTCCAGGACATCTCGCACATGCCCGCCCGCGTCAAATGCGCCGAGATCGCCTGGCGCACCCTCGACGGCATGCTCGAGGGGCGAAATAATCAGTAGTACTTGTCCCAAATCTTAAGATTTTTGTTGGCCGAATCGCTTGACAAGAGTGGTTCGGCCATTTTCTATTCCGAGAGCTCAGTCTGTGCCTTCACCCGCGCATAAGCGCGCACGATACGAGAGACGGTACTTTTGCCAATCCCGGTATACCGCTCAATCTGGCGCACCGTAAAACCGGCATCGTGCAATCCAAAAATAACGGTATCGCGCTGCGCAGGCGGTGCGTCTTTAACCCCATGGAGCGGAGCCCCGAGGCTCTTCGCCAACTTGTCGGCAAAGGCGTGGCGTTCCCACTCTGTCTCTTTCATATCGCGCAGCGCCGGTTCGCCGCCGTCGGGCGTCGAAAGCGAATAGGCAATAAAGCCCTCGGCAGAACCAAAAAGCTCAAGCACGCAAGAAGGATCAGAAAATCCCCTCGCGACATCGGCCGCGTCACCGTCGTAAGCGCACAAATGCTCCGGAAAGCTGCTCCAGGGATAACGCTCAATGAGACTGATGCCCGCCTCCTGCGGATCGGCGTGAACGGAGCGAATAGCCTCCATCACTTGCCAGTCGGTATCGAGCGAGCGCCGGTCAAAACGGTTCTGGAACAGATGCCCTGTGCGCCCCGTGCGTTTATTGAACCGCCGCGCGTACGCCAAAAGCAGCCGGTGCATCGCCGCGCTCATCGCGTCCTCGTAATCTGCAAGCACCAGACGCACGTGATTGCCCATAAGGCACCAGGCGATAACCGTCACGCCCGCCTTGCGGCAGCACTCACGCATCAGCTCCAAGAACTCCCACCGGTCTTCATCGCCCTCAAAGATGAGCTGCTTGCCCGTACCGCGGGCACAGACATGGTAAAAGCCGGTAACCGTTCTCCAAACGCGCTGCATGGCGCTCCCTTCGCCGGGATCTGCTTGCCATCCAATACAGCACGATTGAAGCGTGCCATCAAAACATTCACGCAAAACAATTCGCTCGCGCGGCCAAAGGCAGTAAACAGGCGGCGAACGGCACCGTTGCAACAGGTCAACCCCTGCAACGCTTACAAAAGCTGACCAAAAGCTTGCCCAAGACGGACCCCCTCTACGGAAGTGCACGACCACAGAATATAGAGTTAAACCGTTTCAATTGAAAGTTCCGCGCATCTCGCTACGAAAACTGAGCCGTTCGCCGAATATTCCGTGCATTTCGCGGTATTATAGGGGCTGCATGTCATGTCCCTTTCGAAGGGTCGCCCGGCAATCGCCAGCCACGGCCCCCAGACGGGACGCCAACACGATAGAGAGGAGAGGCATGCAGTACTCACAGGAAGTGGAGAACATGTGCCCCGTTGCCAAGGGTGCATACCACGGCCCCGCACCCATCCCCGAGGAGGGCAAGTGGGTCCAGGCTAAGGAGATTTCCGACATCTCCGGTCTTACGCACGGTGTGGGTTGGTGCGCACCTCAGCAGGGCGCCTGCAAGCTCACGCTGAACGTCAAGGACGGCATCATCGAGGAGGCCCTCGTTGAGACCATCGGCTGCTCGGGTATGACCCACTCTGCCGCCATGGCTTCCGAGATCCTTCCCGGTAAGACCATCCTCGAGGCCCTCAACACCGACCTCGTCTGCGACGCCATCAACGTTGCTATGCGCGAGATCTTCCTGCAGATCGTTTACGGCCGCAGCCAGACCGCGTTCTCCGAGGGCGGCCTGCCCGTGGGCGCCTCCCTCGACGACCTCGGCAAGGGCCTTCGCTCTCAGGTCGGCACCATGTTCGGCACCAAGGCCAAGGGCGCTCGTTACCTCGAGCTCGCTCAGGGCTACGTCACCCGCATGGCTCTCAACGACAAGAACGAGATCATCGCATTCGAGTTCCTGAACCTCGGCAAGTTCACCGACGCCGTCAAGGCCGGCAAGACCCCCGAGGAGGCCATCGCTGGCGCTATGGGCCACTATGGTCAGTGGGAGAACGCTGCCAAGTACATCGACCCGCGCACCGACGAGGAGACTCACTCCGTCGCCAGCGTGTTCCCGGTTCACGAGTAGAAAGGGAGGGAAATAACTATGACTGTTACGTTCGAAGGTTACGAGCGCCGCGCTGACAAGATCAACAAGTGCCTCGCCGACAACGGCATCGCCTCCCTCGAGGAAGCTCTGCAGATCTGCACCGACAAGGGCTTCAACCCGCGTGAGATCGTCAACAACACCCAGTCCATCGCCTTCCAGAACGCCGAGTGGGCCTACACCCTCGGTTGCGCTCTCGCTGTCAAGCGTGGCGCCAAGTCCGCTTCTGAGGCTGCCGCCATCATCGGCGAGGGCATCCAGGCCTTCACCGTTCCCGGCTCCGTCGCCGAGGACCGCAAGGTCGGTCTGGGCCACGGCAACCTGGGCGCTATGCTGCTCTCCGACGACACCGAGTGCTTCGCCTTCCTGGCCGGTCACGAGTCCTTCGCTGCCGCTGAGGGTGCTATCGGCCTGGCTCTAAACGCCAACAAGGCTCGCAAGAAGCCGCTGCGCGTCATCCTCAACGGTCTGGGCAAGGACGCTGCTCAGATCATCGCCCGCATCAACGGCTTCACCTACGTGAAGACCCAGTTCGACTACTTCACGGGCGAGCTCAAGGTCGTCGAGACCATCCCCTACTCCGATGGTCCCCGCGCCGCCGTCAACTGCTACGGCGCCGACGACGTCCGCGAGGGCGTTGCCATCATGTGGCACGAGAACGTCGACATCTCGATCACCGGTAACTCCACCAACCCCACGCGCTTCCAGCACCCCGTCGCTGGCACCTACAAGAAGGAGCGCCTCGAGGCTGGCAAGAAGTACTTCTCCGTCGCTTCTGGTGGCGGCACTGGTCGTACCCTGCACCCGGACAACATGGGCGCCGGCCCTGCCTCTTACGGCATGACCGACACCATGGGCCGTATGCACTCCGACGCCCAGTTCGCCGGTTCTTCCTCCGTGCCTGCGCACGTTGACATGATGGGTCTCATCGGCATGGGCAACAACCCCATGGTCGGTGCCACCGTCGCCTGCGCTGTCGCCGTCGAGGAGGCCCTCAAGGCCTAATCGCGCCCGCGCGATGCTCATATAGTTGAGCTTTGGAGCCGCTACCCACCCAGGTAGCGGCTCTTTTTGTTTGCGCTGTCGCAGGGTAGCTAATGCCGATATATCAGTTGGGGCGAAATACAAGATGTGATGAGATGGAGCGTCAGAGCGTCCATGACGCCCACCTGCCATATTTGCCCTTTACCGATTTGCCGAGTCTTTGCGGCCCCATTGCCGATCACCCGTGCGACAATGCGCCGGACGAGAAAGGAATCCGATGGAATCGACTGATGTACTGGTAATTGGATCTGGCATTGCGGGCCTTTGCGCCGCCATCGAAGCGGCACGCACGGGTGCAACCGTCACTGTGGCAAGCGCCGGCAAGACTATGAGTGGATCGAGCTTCTTCCCCGGAACCTGGGGCCTAGGGCTTATCGGACCCGTTAACGAAGACGACGAGCAGGACCTCATCGACACCATCCTGGCCGTCGGCGGCGGCGTTGCCGACCCCGAACTCGTCCAAGCGTTCGTCCACGGCATTCCCCAAGCGATTGACTGGCTCGAGCAAGACCTGGGCGTTGAGCTCCAGCGTCCGCAAAGCGCCAAGAGTGCTCAACAAAAGCAATTTATCCCCTGCTTTGACCACAAGACGCACATGTGGCGCGGCCTCACCCGCAAGCCCCTTGAGGACGCTCTGACGACCTGGATCGAGTCGCTCGGCATTCGCCTGCTCCCCCGCCATGAGCTTATCGACCTTGTTGAGGACACGAACGGCAGAATAACCGGAACCGTACTCTACGACCTTACCGAAAATCGAATCGTGCCCTTTGCTGCCGAGGCCACGGTCATCGCAGCCGGTGGCACAGGCGGCCTGTTCGAGCGCAGCCTTACGTCGGCTGATGTGCTCAGTTCCTCGCAGGCCATCGCGCTGGCGCACGGCGCAACACTTACTAATATAGAGTTCATGCAGATGATGCCCGGCTTCATCGAGCCCAGGCGTAACTTGGTCTTCAATGAGAAAACCTGGCGCTACGTGCACGTAGACCAGCCGGTAGATATTGCCGACGACAAGCTGGACGACCTGCTCGAGCAGCGCTCTGGATATGGTCCCTTCACGTCACGCTTGGCCTCCCGCGCTATCGATCTCGTCATCGATCAGGCAGGTGTCGAAGGCCTGGCACTCCACTACGACTTCCCCCGCGAGGATGTCCCAGAGTTTGTGCAGACCTTTGCCACCTGGCTGCAAGACGAGCACGGCATCGCGCCGACCGACGAGATGCGCGTTGCGATGTATGCCCACGCCGCTAACGGCGGCATCAAGATCGATAAGACCGCGCACACGGGCGTTGAGGGCCTCTACGCTTGCGGCGAGGCGACAGGCGGCATGCACGGCGCCGACCGCATTGGTGGCTTGTCAAGCGCCAACGGCATCGTATTCGGACGTATCGCGGGCGCATCGGCAGCCCTTGCAGCGCAGAAAGAGCCTGAGGCGGCCCTGAAGGCGGATATCACCCTCCCCCAGTACGGCATTGCCGCAACAGATGCCGAACGCCTGACACACAGCCTTAGGCACACGATGAGCACCTTTTGCATGATCAACAGGACCGAAACAGGCCTATCCGAGGCCCTGCAACAGCTTGAAAGCCTGCAAGACGAAGCCACGGCTCTAAATAAGCCACATGCCAACGACAGCGAAATCGCTGCCCTCGCCCGCCTGCAATCGCAGATTCAACTAGCACAGGAAATGGTCAAAGCCATGCGCAAGCGGACCGAAAGCCTGGGTTCGCACTATCGAGCGGACTAAGCCGAGCACCCCTCCAGAGCAGAACACAACTTCTCGATATTAATGGGTCCCGTGAACTCAAAGCGACACAGGGCCCATTCGTGTCCGCGCGGGCAAATATACTCATTCTGAATACGGAGTCGACATAGTCCACGTAGACAAACGAACAGAAAGGAAGAGATATGGACAGCAGGGATATCGAGAAATGGCGTGTCGAACTTGACAGCTACGCCCATGTAGAAGACGGCGTTGAGTATTGGCTCGCACGCGATTTAATGGAACCCCTCGGATACACCCAATGGCGTAATTTTGAGACTGCAGTTAAGAGATCCATGGCATCGTGTGACACCAATAAAATGCCTGTTGCCGCCCATTTTGCTGAGGCCAGCAAAATGGTAGATGCCGGCATCGCCAAACGAGCCGTAAAAGACTACAAGCTGACGCGCTACGCATGCTATTTAATCGCCCAAAACGGAGACCCAAACAAGCCCGAAATCGCACTCGCACAGGCGTACTTCGCCGTGCAGACACGCCGTCAGGAGCTCATAGAGCAGCGCTTCGCAGAGATTCAGCGCTTGCAGGCGTGCCACTCGCTATCCGATTCAGAGAAACAGCTCTCGGGCATTGCGTTCAAACGAGGCGTTGACTCCAAAGGATTCGCGATCATCAAGTCGAAGGGCGATGAGGCGTTATTCGGCGGCAGAAGCACGGCGGACATGAAGCGGCAGCTTGGTGTGTCCAAGAGTGCTGCATTGGCGGACAAGCTAGCCGATGTTCTCATCAAAGCAAAGGACCTCACGAACTCGATGACGGCCTTCAACGCCGAGGAACACGACTTGTACGGTCTGGACCAGATCAAACAAGAACACGTCGAGAACAACACGAGCGTGCGTGGCAGCCTCATCGACCGCGGAATTGTTCCCGAGAACCTACCGCCTGCCGAGGATACAAAAAAGCTCGAGCGTCGCGTGAAGGCAGACGAGAAGAAACTCAAGGAGGGTACTGACGGTTTCACCGATCCCCAGGGTAGACTCAATCTGTGAAAGCGGCCGCGCCCTTTCGGGTTCGACCCCATGCGAGGTTAACAAAAAAACGACCAGCCTAAGCCAGTCGCTTTAACGATCTTTGGGTGGGCCGTCAGGGGGTCAGCCTGCTGCGCAGGCGGCCGCTGCGGCGCCAAGGCGCCTTGCGCGCTGCGCTGGTAAATGCTTACGCATTTCCTCAGCTCCGCGCCCTTTCGGGTTCGACCCCATGAAAGGTCAACAAAAAAAGACGGCCAACCGAAGTTGACCGTCTTAACTTGCTTTGGTGGGCCGTCAGGGGGTCGAACCCTGGACCTTGGGATTAAGAGTCCCCTGCTCTACCAACTGAGCTAACAACCCAAAGCTAAAGTCCGTTGTGGCGGACTTTAGAGGAGATATCGTGTGGTGGGCCGTCAGGGGGTCGAACCCTGGACCTTGGGATTAAGAGTCCCCTGCTCTACCAACTGAGCTAACGACCCGATATCAACACGAAGCAAGAACTGGGGTGGGTAAAGGGACTCGAACCCTCGACCTACGGGACCACAACCCGTCGCTCTAGCCAACTGAGCTACACCCACCGTGTCCTGTGCGCTTCGCGCTCGACTATTATTGCAAGGAACGCCACGCGATGCAAGCCCCAATTTTCAAGAATTTTGAAAAGAGTTTTTCGAGACCATTTCGAGCAAATCCCACCGGTTTCATAGGAGTAAACTTGCCCCACTGCAAATGCTCGAAAGGACCGTCATGAAAGAACTCTCCAACCGCACGGCAACGTTTACCGATTCGGTCATCCGCCGCATGACACGCATCTCCAATAAGTACGGCGCTGTCAATCTCTCGCAGGGCTTCCCTGACTTCGATCCCCCAGCGCAGCTGCTCGATAGCCTCAGCACCATCGCCACCGACCCCAAGCCGCTTTACCACCAGTACTCCATCACCTGGGGCTCCCAGGCCATGCGTGAGGCGCTTGCCGCCAAGCAGGAGCATTTTATGGGCATGTCGGTAAACCCCAACGAGAATATCGTAGTCACCTGCGGCTCCACCGAGGCCATGATGGCCGCCATGATGACGGTTACGAACCCCGGAGACAAGGTCGTCATCTTCTCGCCGTTCTACGAGAACTACGGCGCCGACACGATCCTTTCGGGTGCCGAGCCTATCTACGTGCCGCTCAACCCGCCCACATTCGACTTTGACCGCGAGACACTCGAGGCGGCCTTCCGCGACAACGACCCCAAGGCCATCGTCCTGTGCAACCCTTCCAACCCTTGCGGCAAGGTCTTTACGCGCGAGGAGCTCACCTTTATCGCCGACCTCTGCAAAAAGTACGACACCTACTGCATCACCGACGAGGTGTACGAGCACATCGTCTACGCGCCCCACGAGCACGTCTATATGGCCACGCTGCCCGGCATGTTCGAGCGAACCATCAGCTGCAGCTCGCTGTCCAAAACGTACTCCATCACCGGCTGGCGTCTGGGCTACACCATTGCCCCGGCCCAGATCACCGAGCGCATCAAGAAGGTCCACGACTTCCTCACCGTGGGTGCCGCCGCTCCCCTGCAGGAAGCTGTCGTCACCGCCCTCAACTTCGACGACAGCTATTACCAGGAGGTCCTCGACCTCTACACCGCCAAGCGCGACCTGTTCTGTCAGGGACTCGGCAGCATCGGCCTCACGCACAACGTGCCGCAGGGCGCCTACTACGTCATGATGGACATCTCTGAGTTTGGCTATGACAGCGACCTCGAATTCTGCGAGGACCTCGCGTCTAAGGTGGGCGTGGGCGCCGTGCCCGGCTCGAGCTTCTTCCGCGAGCCCGTCAACCATCTGATTCGTTTCCACTTTGCCAAGCGAGACGAGACGCTTAACGCGGCGCTGGAGAACCTCAAGTCGCTACGTGATAAAATCAAGCCGCGCGGGTAAGGACGGCCCGGCAACTAAAGCAACCAAAGAAGCCCCGCACCGCCCGCCGCGTTGCGAGGCTTCTTTCTATAGCGCTTTCTTAAATAGTTTAGAGCTCTATACTTTAGTCACGGAGCAACTCGTCCCAGAGAGAGGAATACTATGGCAGAGCAGCAGCTTATCGGAGCGCTCGAGGCCGGTGGCACCAAGATGGTCTGCGCCACGGGCTATGCGGACGGTACGGTCCTAGAGCGCGAGCAGATCGCGACCACGACCCCGCAGGAGACCGTTGAGGCCGTCAACGCATGGTTTGCCGACAAGGGCATCGCCGCGCTGGGCATCGGCGCCTTTGGCCCCACCGCAGTCAACCCTGCCTCGCCCCAATACGGCAAGATCCTGGAGACGCCCAAAACGGCATGGCGCTACTTTGACCTGCTGGGCACTATCCAAAACGAGCTCAATATCCCCTGCGGCTACGATACCGACGTCAACGTCGCCTGCCTGGGCGAGGTCACGTTTGGTTGCGCCAAGGGCCTCACCGACGTGGTCTACCTGACCATCGGCACCGGCGTGGGCGCCGGCGTGCTCTCGGGCGGTAAGCTCGTGCACGGCATGATGCATCCCGAGGCCGGCCACATCCTGGTCACGCGCGACCCGCGCGACACCATTGGCGAGCACAGCGCCTGCCCCTTCCACGACAACTGTCTCGAGGGCCTCATCGCCGGCCCCGGCGTTAAAAAGCGCTGGGATGGCAAGAGCGCCGGAGACATGGCCGATGACCCGGAGGCCATGGACCTGCTCGCCGGCTATCTGGCACAGGCGCTCATGACCTACACGCTGTGCTACGCGCCGCAAAAGATCATCATCGGCGGCGGCGTGGCCGACCACACCCCCATCGTGCCGCTCGCACGCAAGAAATGTGCCGAAATGCTCAACGGCTATATCGTCACGCCCGAGGTCAACGACATCGATACCTACATTGTCAACAACAGCCTCGAGGGCAAGCAGGGCATCATGGGTTGCCTTGCCCTGGGCGCACAGGCGCTTCAGTAACAGACGCACCCACGGGGCGTGGCGCGCCCAGCAAATCCGACCAATGGAACGACGCCACCACGCCTCATATAAGCCCTCAAATAAAAAAGGCCGCCTAGGACCAAACAATACGTCCTAGGCGGCCTTTTTGGCGTACATCAGCGACCGTAAGAGATATCGGAGCACAACGCCCATTGCCGCTCCACAGCAGTCGATCATCACATCGGTGATCATGCCGGCGCGTCCCGGCACAAAGAGCTGAATCGTCTCGTCGATCGAGGGAATCAGCAGCAGGAACACCGCCGTGGGCAGCAGCACGTCAAAGGTGTGCCGGCCCTCAAAATCAAAAGCGTGCGTTGCCAGGATGCCGAGCACCATATACTCGGTAAAATGCGCGCACTTGCGAACAACAAAGTTGGTCACCCATTCATATGGAAGTCCCACGCCGTGCAGGAAACCGCGGATAGCTTCCATGACCGTTAGGCTCAGCGAGCCCGACCCCGAGCCGGGAACCAGCGAATTGCCCCAGATCAAGAGCGCCATCAGGCAGGTCACGACCGCCCATTTTCGATTCATCTTAACCATGCAGAAGTTATGCCTCCGCGCGGAGCGGCGCGAAGCTGGCGGTACCGCCCTCGATAACGCTCAGATAGGCACGGCCCGTACGCTTGGCGGTAGAGGACTGCAGGCGCTCGATCTCTTCCTCGAGGATCTGATTGACGCGCTCGTGACGACGATTATCCATAATGCCGGCGGCAATAGCCTCGGCCCGCTCGATGCTCTCGCGCGAGATACGGGCGGTATCCTCGGGGAACACAGCGCTGTGACGGCCGACATAGGCGGGAGCAGCAGGCTGAGGGGCAGCGACGGGAGTGGGGACTGCAACAGGAGCGGGCTCGTCAATCTCATCCAGAATCGCGGTGGCGGCGGCCCACATGTCCTCGTGGCCCGAGTAATCGGCCATGGGGACATCGACCTCGAGCGAGACGTCCGGAAGGTCGCCGGTGTCGATGCGATCTTGGGCATCAATCGATGCGGTGATGGCTGCAGGTTCATCGAGGTCGTCAAGATCGATGTCCGCGGCACCGGAGATGATAGGCATGCTGGCGAGGTTTGCGTTGTACGGCGCAGCCTCAGCCGCCTGCTGCTGAGCAGGAGCGCCCCAAAGCGAGCTCTCGGCGGCACGGCGGGCGGCAACGGCCTCCTCGTCCGCGGTAATGGCTTCATCAA
Source organism: Collinsella sp. (assembly GCA_018368535.1). Lineage (GTDB taxonomy): Bacteria > Actinomycetota > Coriobacteriia > Coriobacteriales > Coriobacteriaceae > Collinsella. The sequence goes on from JAGZDZ010000012.1 coordinate 55,111, forward strand.
CGTACGAATAATCGGCAGAAGCGTTCGCGTCGCCCGAGGTAGCGTTGTAGGCGTTATTGGCTGCCGCGTTGGCAACGAGTGCCACGAAAGCCGCCGTGCTGCCCGCAGGGGCGGCCTGGGAGCCCGACACGGCGCGCGCCGCGGCGGCGATGTCGTCACGATTGAAGGAGCCGGTCTGCCCGCCGTTGGTAAGCTCGTCGATGGCGACTTGATAGACGTCGCGCGAGTGTGCAGGGTCGCAGCTCACCGGCGAATCGTCGTCGAGCATACTGTCGATCATGGACCAAGCCTCGGCCTCGTCCATAGCATCTGCGGCTCGAGCGATGGTAGGGACACCATCATCGGCATGACGGCGCTGGAACGCACCAGTCAGGCCGGAAAGGTATGCCGAGGTAGACTGCTCCGCCTGAGCCTGAGAAGCAGAAGCCGCAGCGTAAGGAGTCGCATCCTGCTGCTGAGCCGGAATCGAGGCGGTCTTGAACTCACTTTGATGTTGATTGAGATTGGCAGCACCGCCCATGGCATCGGGCTGGAACAGACGCTCTTCACGCTGCGCACGGTACTCGGAGATGCCCAGCGAGGCGGCATAGATACCCACGCCCGCCACCGCGCCCACGGCGAAGGGAACCGCACCCGCCACGACCGTCTCGTTCACCGACGAAAACGGCAGCGTCGCGGCATACATAACCACGGGGGCGGCCAGGCCGATCCCGCACGAAAGTCCGGCAAGGACTGCTCGTTGTGTTGCATCAGAAGAAGCCATGAGCTCTCCCCATCTTCCAGCACCCAAATCGCATCATTCAGTTGGCTGCGCGAGAGAAGATGAAGCGGGGCTATGCCCCAAAGCAACGGTATATGGTTCGTTTCATCTGCGTTTTCCGTCGCGAAGCTTAAAAGCTATTATGCGAAACCGCCCTGTCGATTGCAAGCGACGATGTCGGATTGAAACGGGAAACCTGCTGCTTGCCAGTCTTATGGTCGATAACTGGCGCCGAGTGGCGATATAAAAAGGGCCGAGGCGCAAGCCCCGACCCTTCATCGCGCCGGCAATAACGCCGCGTGCGGTTGACGACTTAGAACGTCTGCTCGTAGTCGCTATGCTTTTTGGCCGAACGCACCAGGAACTCCTGGTTGGTGTTGGTGCCCTTGAGGCCCTTGATAAACGATGCGGCCGCGCGCTCGGTATTGTTCATGCCGGCGAGGATGCGACGCAGACCAAAGACAAACGGGCGCATCTGCTCGTCGACCAGCAGGTCCTCGTTGCGCGTACCCGAGGCAACAGGGTCGATGGCCGGGAAAATGCGGCGATCGGCCAGGTCGCGGTCGAGCTTGAGCTCCATGTTGCCGGTACCCTTGAACTCCTCAAAGATGACCTCGTCCATCTTGGAACCGGTATCGATGAGTGCGGAGGCCAGGATGGTGAGCGAGCCACCGTTCTCGATATTGCGGGCTGCACCCAGAAAACGCTTGGGCGGATACAGTGCCGCCGAATCAACGCCGCCCGAAAGGATGCGGCCTGAGGCGGGCGCCGCCAAGTTGTAGGCGCGGGCAAGACGCGTGATGGAGTCGAGCACAACTACAACATCGCCGCCCAGTTCCACGATGCGCTTGGCGCGCTCGATGACGAGCTCTGCCACGCGAGTGTGGTTGTCGGCGGGCATATCGAAGGTCGACGCCACAACCTCGCCCTTGATGGAACGCTGCATATCGGTGACCTCTTCGGGGCGCTCGTCGACGAGCAGGCAGATGAGGTGCACCTCGGGGTTGTTAATCGAGATAGACTGGCAGATTTTCTTGAGGATCGTCGTCTTGCCGGCCTTAGGCGGGGACACAATCAGGCCACGCTGACCCTTGCCGATCGGCGACACGATGTCGATGGCACGACCGGTAATGGAATCCTTGCCATGCTCCATGCGCAGCGGCTCGTTGGGATAGACCGGGGTGAGGTCGCCGAACTTGGGGCGATTGCGAATCTGCTCAGGATCCATGCCGTTGACGGTCGTGATCTTGGCGAGGCCGGCGCGCTTGTCGCCGCCGCGCGAAGGACGCAGCGAGCCCTCGATGACATCGCCCGTGCGCAGACGCGCGGAACGGATGAGGTATGCGGGCACGAAGGCGTCGTCGTTGGACTTCATGTAGCCATGGGCGTGGATGATGCCGGAGCTGTCTGGGCGAATCTGCAGAATGCCCTTGATATCGCGGAAACCCTCGGCCTTTGCGGCGGTAGTGTAGATCTCCTCGACGAGCTCGGCCTTCTTCTTGCCGGTCGTCTCGATCTCGAACTCCTTGGCCTTCTCGCGCAGCTCGGCGACCTTCATGGCCGCGAGCTCCTCGCGCGAAAGCGTGGGCTCAGTCGGAGCGGCATTGCGCTCCTTATTGCGCTGCTTGCGGTCGCGCTGACGGTTGCGGCGATCGTTGTTACGCTCGTCCTTGCGCTCGTTGCGGTCATTACGCTCGTCGTTGCGCTTGTGCTGACGGCGGTTGGGGCGAGCGCTCTCTTCGGTCTCGACGGGGGCGGTGCCATCGGTTGCGGAGGCGTCTTCGTTAGCCGAAGCATCATCGCTGGCCTCGGCATTGGAATCGCCCTGCGGCTCGGCCTCGGCATGCTGCTCGACGGCCTTGGCCTTAGCGGACTTCTTGCGACCGCGCTTGGGCTTCTCGGACGCAGACTGTTCGACGTCTTGGGGCTCGGCGGCATCAGTCGATGCATCGGCGGTCGTCTCGGCGGAAACCTCGGACGCACCCTTCTTGGCAGCCTTGGCCTTGGACGTGCGCTTAGCAGCAGTACGATGGCTGCGACCAGGACGGACGTCGGCGGGCTCGACATCGGCAGAAACGGCCTCGGAAGTCGTAGCATCCTGGACGGGCGCGTCGGCAGCGGTTGCAGGCTCGGCGGTCGCCGCAGCATCCCGAGCGGCGGCGGCTGCGGCTGCGGCCTTCTCGGCCTCGACGAAAGCCTTGGGCTTGCGACCGCGACGGTGCGGGCGCAAAGCCGGATCGACAACGGGAATTTCGCTGGCCTCGACAGACGCAGCGGGCTCAACAGGCGATGTGCCCTCCCCTGCCGCGGAACGGACCGAAGCCTCAGCGAGCTCGGGGGTTACCTGATCGGCAACCTGCTCGGCCTTAGCAGCCGTGCGACGGCGTGTGCGCGGTACCGGCTTCTCGGTTGGCTGGTCGGCGACAGGGGTCTCGGTGGCGGCAGGCGTCTCGGGCACAAACGGAGCTGCAAGCTCGGTCAGAGCCGCGGCCTCACGCTCGGCAGCACGACGGCGGGCGCGCACCACCTGAGCCTCGCTAATCTGCGCCAACGCACGTGCCTGCGCGACCTCATCGGAAATCGGCGCCGAGGAGTCAGCTGCAACGGTACGCTTGGCGCGCGTCGTGCGCGTGGTACGGCGCTTGGGCTTGGTGACCTCCTCGCCGTCATCGGCAGGCTTGGCCGCGCGGCGCGTACGCTTGGGCTTTGCCGGAGCAGCCTCCTCACCAGTTGCAGACACGGCCTTCTCAGCCGCTACAGGCGTAGGCGTCGAAGCAGCCTTAGGCGTCTCAGGAGCCGAGGCTTGCGCGGGCGCCGCGACCTGGTCCGACGCAACCGGTGCAGCGGGAGCGGCTTGCGTCGTCGTTATTTCGTTTTCTTGCTGTTGATCAGACACAGTGTTTGCTCAACTTTCTTTTCAAGCCCTGTGATCACATGCTCCCTGCATAAACCTTCAGGGCGGCTAAACAGTCTAGCTCCGTCAAATACCGACGGACATCATTGATCTGTATCGAGATATTTGCGTCATATACGCAGCTTTAGTGTAACACAACCGCCGCCACCTGCAACTTAGTCATTGGACGTTCTTAAACGCCCAGTCATCAGGGACACTCCTCCTCAAAAGCGCCTTGAAATGTCGCGCCAGAGGAGTGAAGCCGTGGCACCTGGAATAGCCGCGCCACGAATCGCGCCCATCTGCTACGTTTGCCCCGAGCCCCTGACCATACCCTTGTTTTTTTCAAAAACAACGAGTCTGCTACCTGCACTGATAATTGTTCTCGGGGGAAGCGGGCACTGCGGGGCGCGGCAACGGCGCGCGATTTCCGCGTCGCAGCGCTACCCTGATGCTGAATGC
>JAGZDZ010000013.1:0-57089 GCA_018368535.1 Collinsella sp.
GGACGCAGCGTGCTCATTTCAAGCCATCTGCTCGACGACCTGGCAGACCTTACCAACTCGTTCTACTTCATCGAGGCCGGCACGCTCGTGGAAAAGATCAAGTCGTCCTCGCAGACGCTCAAGCAGGAATACCTCGATACATACGAAGGATGAATGTGGGGGAGTGTTCGGATGATAGTTGATATTCAAGGGCCAGCTCGTGTCGTGCCGAAAAGACCGTGAACCTTTTGTGGGACATGCGGCGCCGTGGTACCATAGCCGAGTTTGTTGTCTTGGTCGGAAACCAAGACGCCTTATGCGCTGATCGGTAACCAGCGCCTGACCAATAAGGAGTCCTACCATGAAGCAGGGTATCCATCCCCAGTATGTCGAGTGCACGGTGACGTGCTCCTGCGGCAACACCTTCAAGACGCACGCTACCGTGTCCGAGATGAAGGTCGAGCTTTGCAACGAGTGCCACCCGTTCTACACCGGCCAGCAGAAGTTCGTCGACACCGGTGGACGCGTCCAGCGCTTCGCCGACAAGTTCGGTGGCGCCGCTGCCGCCCAGCTCAAGAAGGCTGAGGAGGCCAAGGCTGCCAAGGCCGCCAAGGCTGCTGAGGCCGAGGCCGCTCGCAAGGCCGCCGCTGAGGCTAAGGCTGCCGAGAAGGCCAAGCGTGCTGCTAAGTTTGCCGAGGAGGCTGCCAAGCAGGCCGCCGAGGCTCCCGCAGAGGCTCCCGTCGAGGAGGCCGCTGCCGAGGCCGAGACCACCGAGGCTGCTGAGTAAATAGCTCGCCGCGGAATCACTCGCATTCATGGCATGAGGGCCGTGCATCCATTTGGGTGCGCGGCCCTTTTCTTTTTATTGGTGCAAGCTAACCTGTCCCCGTGGCACCAAATGGCAGAGAGACGGCGTTTGCTCAGATAAAACCTGCCAAAATAAACCCGTTCCATTGCGGCAGGTTGGTCATAGTTATTACGTGGCGGTCGAGCTCGACCGTATAGGCCGCGCCTTGTTTGGCTAAAGTACAATCATCTGTGTTTAACTCGCCCGCAGCTGCACGGCGTGGGCGATGGCCAAAAAGGAAAACCACATGGGATTCATGTCAAAGCTGCTGTCCTTTGGATCCGATAAGGACCTTAAGCGCTACTACAAGATCGTCGACCAGATCAACGGTCTTGAGCCCCAGTTTGAGAAGATGACCGAGGAGGAACTCCGCGGCCAGACCGATAAGTTCCGCGAGCGTTACGCCAACGGCGAGTCGCTCGACGACATGCTCCCCGAGGCCTTTGCCACCGTGCGCGAGGCTTCCAAGCGCACCATGGGTATGCGCCACTTTGACGTGCAGCTCATTGGCGCCATGGCGCTGCACGAGGGCCACATCGCCGAGATGAAGACCGGCGAAGGTAAGACCCTCGTCTCCACGTTGGCCGGCTATCTCAACGCTATTGCCGGCAAGGGCGTGCACGTCGTCACTGTCAATGATTACCTTGCCAAGCGCGACTCCGAGTGGATGGGCCGCATCTATAAGTACCTGGGCATGACCGTCGGTCTGCTCCAGAACAACATGCCGCTCGAGCTCAAGCGCCCGGCCTACCAGGCCGACGTCACCTACGGCACCAACTCCGAGTTCGGTTTTGATTACCTGCGCGACAACATGGTCACTCGTCCCGAGCAGCGCGTGCAGCGCGGCCACAACTACGCCATCGTCGACGAGGTTGACTCCATCCTGATCGATGAGGCTCGCACCCCGCTGATCATCTCGGGCGCTGGCACCAAGTCCGCCAGTACCTACAAGGACTTCGCGCGTGCCGTGCGTGGCCTTGAGCGCGGCGAGGACGTGTCGCACGACATGCTTACCGCCACCGAGGACGTTGAACCCACGGGCGACTACGTCATGGACGAGGCCAAGCACACCATCGCCGCCACCGAGCGCGGTCTTAAGAAGATCGAGCGCCGCCTGGGTATCGATGACATCTATGCCGATCTCTCCGGCCAGCTGGTCAACCACCTGCAGCAGGCGCTGAAGGCCCAGTACATGTTCCACCGCGACAAGCAGTACGTGGTCACCAACGGCGAGGTCAAGATCGTCGACGAGTTCACCGGCCGCATTATGGAAGGCCGCCGTTACTCCGAGGGCCTGCACCAGGCCATCGAGGCCAAAGAGGGCGTGCTCGTACGCGAGGAGAACCAGACGCTGGCCACCATCACCTTGCAGAACTACTTCCGTCTGTATGACAAGCTCTCCGGCATGACCGGCACGGCACTCACCGAGGATGCCGAGTTCCGCGAGATCTACAAGCTGCCCGTCGAGGTCATCCCCTCCAACAAACCCGTTCAGCGTGTTGATCACGAGGACCTGGTGTACCGTACCATTCAGGCCAAGTACAACGCCGTCGCCGACGATGTCGAGCAGCGTCACGCCAAGGGCCAGCCGGTCCTGGTGGGCACCGTCTCCATCGAGAGCTCCGAGAAGCTGTCGGCCGCCCTTACCAAGCGCGGCATCGCGCACGAGGTCCTCAACGCCAAGCACCATGAGCGCGAGGCTCATATCGTTGCCCAGGCCGGACGCTACGGCGCCGTGACCATCGCTACCAACATGGCCGGTCGTGGTACCGACATCCTGTTGGGCGGCAACCCCGACGAGCTGGTGCGCGAGCGCCTTGAGTACGAGGGCCTGACCATGGAGGACGTGACGCCCGAGCAGCTTGAGCAGTTTAACGCCGAGGCCAAGGAGACCTGCAAGGCCGAGCGCGAGCGCGTGCTTGCCGCCGGCGGCCTGACCGTTATCGGCACCGAGCGCCACGAGTCCCGTCGTATCGACAACCAGCTGCGCGGCCGCTCCGGCCGTCAGGGCGATCCGGGCGAGACCCAGTTCTACCTGTCGCTCGAGGACGACCTCATGCGCCTGTTCGGCGGCGACAAGATGGACCGCGTCTCCAAGATGATGGTCACGGCCGACATGGGCGACGACATGCCCATCCAGCACAAGATCATCTCCAAGGCCGTCGAGAGCGCCCAGCACAAGGTCGAGAGCATCAACTTCTCCATGCGCAAGAGCGTCCTTGAGTACGACGACGTCATGAACAAGCAGCGCCAGGTCATTTACGCTGAGCGCAATAAGATTCTGGACGGCAAGGACCTGACCGACCACATCACCGAGGTCATGCACGACACCGTGTACCGCTGCGTTCAGGAGTTCTGCACCAAGGACAGTCACGATGGCGAGCGCGACCTGGAGGGCCTGCGCAAGTGGGTTGTGGAGCTCACCGGCCACATCGATACGCCGAAGTTCCCCGACGAGGATTATGAGGCTCTGGCTGCCGATGTCCTGGCTTACGTAGAGAAGTGCTACAACATGAAGGCCGAGCGCTTGGGCGAGGACCTGATGCGCGAGCTCAACACCCAGGTCATGCTGCGCGTCATCGATACCCGCTGGATGAACTACCTGCAGGAGATGGACTATCTCAAGACCGGCATCGGCCTGCGCGGCTTTGGCCAGCGCGACCCGCTGGTCGAGTACAAGACCGAGGCCTACGGCGCGTTCCAGATCCTCGTCGACACCATGTACGAGGATTACCTGCGCACGGTTCTGCGCATCGAGATCAAGGCTGCCCCGCGTGCCGTGGAGCACAAGGAGGAGCCCGCGCTCGAGCGTGCGCACTTCTCCGGTCCTGCCGAGGTCGATGGTGACAACGGCGACTCGGTGCTGCGCAAGCAGGCGCAGGTGCAGGCCCGCACGGCTGTCCAGGGTGGTCCGGCTGCCGTCAACAACGGTGGCAAGGTGACCACCTATCGCAAGTCCGAGAGCGACGATCCGTACGTCAACGTGGGCCGCAACGACCCGTGCCCCTGCGGTAGCGGCAAGAAGTTTAAGTACTGCCACGGCAGGAATCGTTAATGGCTGAGGCTTTAGAGGTAACGCCCGCCGAGCTGGACGCGTTTGCGGACCGGCTCGGCGAGGTCGAGTCGTATCTCCACTTGGACGAAAAGCGCACGCGCGTGACCGAGCTCGAGGCCAAAAGCGTGGCCCTCGGCTTTTGGGATGACGCCGACGCCGCCCGTGCCACCATGGAGGAAATCGCGCGCACCAAGGAAGATATCGCTGCCGTGGACAACGCGCGCGGCGAGCTTTCCGATGCCCGCGCCGCGCTGGAGCTTGCCGAGGAGATGGGGGATGACCCCGATGCCGCCGCCCTTCGCGAGGAGGCTACAGCCACGGCTGAGCGCCTGGCCCGTGCCATCGATGAGTTTGAGCTTTCGAGCTGGTTTACCGGTGAGTTCGATCACGGCGATGCCATTGTGACCATCAAGCCCGGACAGGGTGGTCTGGAGGCCCAGGACTGGACCTTCATGCTCTTTAAGATGTACATGAAGTACTGCCAGCGTCGCGGCTGGAAGGTCACGATTAACGACTGCCCCGCTGCTGAGGTCATCGGCATCGACCGCGCGACCTTTACCGTCGAGGGCAAGGACGCATTTGGCATGCTGCGCGCCGAGGCCGGCGTCCACCGCTTGGTTCGCATTAGCCCCACCGACGACAAGAAGCGCCGCCAGACCACGTTTGCCGGCGTCGAGGTCATCCCCGTGCTACCCGATGATATCGACATCGAGATCAGTCCCGATGACATCCGCGTGGACGTGTACCACGCGAGCGGCCCGGGCGGTCAGGGCGTTAACACCACCGACTCCGCCGTGCGCGTGACGCATTTCCCCAGCGGCATTGTGGTCACCTGCCAAAACGAGCGCAGCCAGATCCAGAACAAGGCCGCGTGCATGCAGATCCTCAAGGCTCGCCTGTACGAGATTGAGCTCGAGAAGCGCGCCGAGGCCCTGGATGAGATTCGCGGACCCAAAACCACGATTGGTTTTGGCAACCAGATCCGCAGCTACGTGCTCTACCCGTATCAGATGGTTAAGGACCTACGCACGGGCGTTGAGACCAGCAACGTTGAGGCAGTTCTTGACGATGGCGACCTGGACCCGTTTGTTATTGGCTATCATCGCTGGGCCACCGGCAACGCCGATGCAGAAGGCTCGGAGATCTAAAACATCGGGCGGCTTCAAGCCGATGCTAAGCCCAACGGTTGGACGGGTTTGTATCCGGAATAAACCCTGCGCAGGGGTGGTTTTTGTCCGGCGAATCGGTAGAATCGAATACAGCAAGAAGTTCGAAGCGCATCCGTTTGGGTGCGCTTTTTTGAGGGAGGCAGCATGGCATATCGTCTGGACATTAAGCGTATTCTTTCGATGAACTTCTTTCACGACCTGCCCCAGATTATGTTGGGGTGCGCTCTGGCCGCTATTGCGACCGACCTGTTTTTGATTCCCAACGGCCTTGCTGCCGGTGGCGTTACGGGCCTTGCCACCATTATCCAGGCGGTCGGCGCATCGCGCGGTCTATCGCTTCCCGTTGGTATTCAGACGATCGTGATGAACGCCTTGCTGCTGCTGGTCGTTATGCGCGAGGGTGGCATGTTCTACGTGGTGCAGACGGCGACGGGCTTTGTGCTGCTGGGCTTTTTCACCGACCTGTTCGCTCCGTTTGTGGCGCCGCTGGCACATGCCGATCTGATGCTGCCCGCTATGTGGGGCGGCATCATCACGGGCATCGGTTATGGCATGGTGCTGCGCGCCGGCGCCAACACCGGCGGCTCGGACACGATTGGCCAAATCATCTCGCGTAATACCTCGCTGCCCGTGGGCTCGACCGTCATGGCGATCGATGTTGCCGTATGTGCGCTGTCGGCTCCGGTCTTTTCAATCGAAAATGCACTATATGCAGGCCTTTCGATGGTCATTAGCGGCTACGTGATCGATGCCGTGGTCGATGGTGGCAACAAACGCCGTATGGTACTCATCATCTCGGACAAGTTCCCCGATATCGCTGCCGATATCATGTATGGCCTGGGTCGTGGTTGTACCAAGTTTAAGGCGACTGGCATGTATTCGGGTGCCGAGAAGCCGGTGATCATGGTCATCGTGAGCCGTCGGGAGCTCAATACCCTCAAGACGATCGTGCGCGAGCGCGATCCTCACGCCATTGTGACGGTCGCCGACGTTACGGAAGCCTTCGGCGAGGGATTCAAGGACATTAGCGCGTAGGGGCGACCGCGTTCAATCCAAAAGACGTTCACATTGATAAACCGTTTCATCAGCGGTTCTGCCTGCTAAATTGTTCAAATAATGATAAAAACTCTGGTAAAGCCATCAGTTTCCAGCATAATGAATGACGTACGTGCATTGCGGCTGTGTTGGGATTACCTTCGGTGCCGTGCGCATTTTGTCTAATGAGGATGAAAGGAAGGCACAATGAGCGACGAAGAGCTCAAAAAGGTTGCCAACGAGGTAAGGAAGGGCATCGTCACCGGCGTGCACGCTGCCAAGTCCGGCCATCCGGGCGGTTCGCTCGGCGCTGCCGACATCATGACCTATCTGTACTTTGAGGAAATGAACGTCGACCCGGCCCATCCCCGCAAGGCCGACCGCGATCGCTTTGTGCTTTCCAAGGGCCACTGTGCGCCTGGTCTGTACGCCGTGCTCGCCGAGCGTGGGTTCTTCCCCAAGGAAGATCTTGAGACGCTGCGCCACATCGGCAGCCACCTGCAGGGCCATCCCAACATGAACGACACTCCGGGCGTTGACATGTCCACCGGTTCGCTCGGCCAGGGCATCTCCGCCGCCGTGGGCATGGCCGTTGCCGCCAAGCACTGGGGCGATACTTACCGCACGTACGCCCTGCTGGGCGATGGCGAGAGCGAGGAGGGCCAGGTCTGGGAGGCCGCCATGTTTGCCGGCAACCAGCAGCTCGACAACCTCTGTGTGATCGTCGACCACAACGGCCTGCAGATCGACGGTCCCGTCGAGGAGGTCAACGACCCCATGCCGCTCGCCGACAAGTTCCGCGCCTTTAAGTTCCACGTGGTGGAGCTTGCCGACGGCAACGATTTCGATCAGATCCGCGCCGCCTTTGCCGAGGCTCGCGCTACCAAGGGCCAGCCGACCGCCATTATCGCCGAGACCCTGAAGGGCAAGGGCGTGTCCTTTATGGAGAACCAGGTTGGTTGGCACGGCAAGGCCCCCAATGATGAACAGTTTGAGCAGGCCATGGCAGAGCTCACGGCCGCCGGAGAGGAGCTCTAGGATGGCAGACGTCAAGAAAATCGCCACGCGCGTAAGCTACGGCGAGGCCCTCGTCGAGCTCGCCAACGAGCACGATGACTTTGTGGTCCTCGACGCCGACCTGGCCGCCGCCACGCAGACCGGTAAGTTTAAGGCCGCCTGCCCTGATCGTTTCTTCGATGTGGGTATCGCCGAGAGCAACCTGATGGGTGTTGCCGCCGGTATCGCAACCACCGGTCGCGTTGCCTTCGCGAGCACCTTTGCCATGTTCGCCGCCGGCCGCGCCTTTGAGCAGGTCCGTAACTCCATCGGCTACCCGCACCTCAACGTTAAGATCGGTGCCACGCACGCCGGTATCTCGGTGGGCGAGGACGGTGCCACACACCAGTGCTGCGAGGATATCGCCCTGATGCGCGTCATCCCCGGCATGACTGTGATCGTTCCTGCCGACGACGTCGAGGCCCGCGCCGTGACGCGCGCCGCCTACGAGTGCGACGGTCCGGTGTACATGCGCTTCGCCCGTTTGGCCTCGCCGGTTATCAACGACCCCGAGACCTACAAGTTCGAGTTGGGTAAGGGCATTGTCATGCGCGAGGGCGCCGACGTCACCATCATCGCCTGCGGCCTGATGGTCGGCGAGGCTCTCGAGGCCGCCGAGCAGCTCGCTGCCGAGGGCATCGACGCCGAGGTCATCAACATGCACACCATCAAGCCCATCGATGCCGACCTGATCGTCAAGAGCGCCACCAAGACCGGCCACGTCGTAACCGTCGAGGAGCACTCTGTGATCGGCGGCCTGGGCAGCGCCGTTGCCGACGTCCTGTGTGAGCAGTGCCCGACGCCGCTCAAGAAGATCGGCGTCAACGACACCTTCGGCGAGTCTGGCCCGGGTGCCGAGCTCCTGCACAAGTACGGCCTGGACGCCGCCAACATCGTGGCGACCACCAAGGAGTTCTTGGCATAAGGCAAGACGAGGCAAAGTATCGCGTCGACAACCGCAAACAAGCCAGAACAGGGGCGTCCTCAAAGAGGGCGCCCCTGTTTTTGTTGAATTTAAATTAGAGTCCTGCCAAGCAAAGTTCCCATGGGGAAACGGGCCCATCCCAACAAAGTGCAATTCAGACCCTTCCAACTTTGTATGCGCAGCATCTCAAGTTGGTGCGTCGGCCCCATAGTAGCCGCAGGCCGGGCGCAGGGTTACCTCCCAAATCTTTCCGCAGCGCAGGCCGGCGTTTGTCCGCAGCTCCGCAGGAGCAAGACAAATGCCGGCCATGCGCGAGGACGATTTGGGAGGTAACCCTGCGCCCGGCCGGTGAGATCCCAAAGCCCGCCATGCTTCTTATGTGCAGCAAAGCTAATGCTGCTAAAATGTAAAGCGCTCATGTAGTTTAAACGCACGACGATAAGGAGCACCAGTGGGTAACCACTTCCGTACCTCCGGTGCGGGCGATGATGCCCCCAAGACGCAGACAGGCGTCCAGGGCAGTCGTTTCGCCACTCCGGATTCAGAGGGCCAGCCTGTTGCTCAGGCCCCCGCTCAGCCGGCAGATCAGGCACAGCCGGCATCCGATCCCTTTGCCTACAATCCCACCAGCGATGTTGCGCTTTCCGGCACGGCGGGTTTTGAGCCCGTTCAGGCTGTGACCGGTCGCGTGGAGCAGCCTCAGGCTGGCGCCGCCGCGCCGCAGCCTAGCATGGCCGGCATTCCCGACCCCATGGCTCCTGTGACACCGGCTCCTCAGCCTGCGCAGTCTGGCCTCTTTGCCGCTATTCCCGATCCCACGCAGCCTGCTGCCCCGGTGGTCGAGAGCGATCAGGCAGCCGAGGTCGCAAGCCTCGATAACGCGCTCAACAACCCCGATTTTACATCGGTGTTTGCGCCCATCGATCCGCAGGCCAGCCGCAAGAAGATGGCCAAGCAGGCCGGTGTCGAGCCCGTTATCCTTATGGAGCATGTCACCAAGATCTATCCGGCACAGCCTAACAAGCCTGCACTCGACGACATCAACATCGAGATCTATCCGGGCGAGTTCGTCTTCCTGGTCGGTCACTCCGGCTCGGGTAAGACCACGCTGCTGTCGACGCTCAACCGCGACGTCAAGCCGACGAGCGGCCGCATCCTGGTTGCCGGTCAGGACCTCATGAAGATCAAGAACCGCAAGGTTCCGTTCCTGCGCCGCCAGATTGGCGCCGTGTTCCAGGACTTTAAGCTTCTGCCGCAAAAGACCGCCTACGAAAACGTGGCGTTTGCCCTGCAGTGCATCGGCAAGCCCAAGGGCGTCATTCGCAGCCAGGTGCCCGAGGTGCTGCGTCTGGTCGGTCTGGCCGATCAGATGGACTCGCTGCCCGACCAGCTTTCCGGTGGCGAGCAGCAGCGCGTTGCCGTCGCCCGTGCTATGGTCAACCGTCCGCCGCTGCTGATCTGCGACGAGCCCACGGGCAACCTCGACCCGGCGATCTCGCTGGGCATCATGAAGCTGCTTGAGCGTATTAACCGCACCGGCACCACCGTGATCGTCGCCACGCACGACCGCGAGATGGTCGATAGCATGCACCGTCGCGTGATCGCCCTCGAGGGCGGCCACGTCATCCGCGACCAGGAGAGGGGAGGTTACGGCAACTATGGCACCAACTAACGTGGGCTACTCCTTCAAAGAGGCAATCAGCCACTTCTTCCGTAACTGGACTACCTCGCTCGGCGCCGTCATCACGATCTTCCTTTCGCTGTTTATCATCGGCCTGTTCATTATGGGCTCCGCGGTGCTGAACTCCGTGATCGGCACCGTCGAGGATCAGGTTGTCATCAACGCCTTCATTAGTGATGACGCCGATCAGGCTGATGTTCAGGCTTTTGAGGCCGAGCTTAAGACGTGGAATAACGTCAAGTCCGTGACCTATAAGGACAAGGACGACGCGAAGGCCGAGTATTCGAGCAAGATGTCGGGCAACGCCGACGCCACCATGAGCGCGCTCGATGGCCAGAACCCGCTGCCGGCTTCCTTCGCTATTGAGATGGACGATCCGTCCAAGGTCGAGAGCACGGCAGAGAAGCTCAAGAAGGATGCCGATTTCCAGAAGATCGTGGATGACGGCGACGTCAACGCGAGCGTGCTGTACGGCCAGGAGGCAGTGAGCCGCCTGTTCCAGGTGACCAACTACATCCGCATCGCCGCCGTGGTGCTCGTTGGCCTTCTGACCTTTATCGCTTTCATCTTCATCAACAACACGATTCGCCTATCCATCACGGCACGTCGTCGTGAGATTGCGATTATGCGTCTGGTCGGCGCCAGCAACGGCTTCATTCGCGGCCCGTTTATCACCGAGGGCGTACTACAGGCCATTTTGGGCTCGTTGCTTTCCATCGGCGTTCTGGAGCTGCTGCGCAACCTGATGATTCCGCGTCTGCAGGAGAGCATCGGCTGGATGTCGTTTGCCCTGCCGATGCAGTACTACTTGGTGACCTATGCTGCGCTGATTCTGGTCGGCGTGATTATCGGTTTCTTTGGTTCTGCCATCGCCATGCGCCGCTACCTGCGCGTGTAGGCATGCCTGGAATTCATCCCTTCCAACGGGTCGTCTCTTATGGGGCGGCCCGTTTTTTGATCCCTAGGGGACGGCAGGAAAGCGAATCATTTGGGTAGACTCTTTGGAGTTCGCAATCGATAGTTAGGAGGCGCCATGGGGCGCAATAACAAGCATAAGCGTGGAGCTCGCAATAAGCGCGGGCCGGTGCGCAGCGAACGCCGTCCGAGCCTGACCGGGCGCGTGCAGCTCCATGAGCACAGTGCCTATGTCATAACCGAGAATGGCGACTACAAGATCATGGGCCGTGGCAAGCGCGAGATTATGGATGGCGATACCGTTGCCGTGAGCATTAAGAACAGCCCGCACGGTGAGCGGCGCGCCGTGATCGAAGGCGTGGTTGAGCGCGCAGCCATAAGCGTGGTGGGTACGTACCAGACCGCCGGTCCGCTCGGTGTGATCGAGCCGCTCGATTCGCGCTTGAAGGCCGACTTCTTCATTTTGCCCGAGGATACCTCGGCGGATCGTCTGGGCGTCCACCCGGGTGATGCCGTTGTCGCGCACATTTTGACCTACCCGACGCGCCTGGAATCGGGCACCGTGACGATTGAACGCCGCATTGGCGGAGATGACGCGCCCGATTTGGGCGTTCAATATGTGATGGCGCGTTACGGCTATACCGATAGCTATCCCGAGGCCGCGCTGGACGAGGCCGAGGGGCTTTCGCTCGATGTGTCCGCGGCGCTTAAGGACCCGCTCCGCCGCGATCTGCGCGACCGCTTTGTCATCACGATCGACCCGGTCGACGCGCGCGACTTTGACGATGCCATTTCGCTGGAGCGTACGCCCGAGGGTGGCTACAAGCTGGGTGTGCATATCGCCGACGTTTCACACTATGTGGCTTGGGACGGGCATATCGATCTTGAGGCTCGCCATCGTACGACATCGGTGTATCTGGCCGATCGCGTGCTTCCCATGCTGCCCGAACGCCTGTCCTGTGACCTGTGCTCGCTTCGCCCTGACGAGGACCGTCTTGCGTTTACCGTCGATATCGAGCTCGATGCGCAGGGTCGCGTGCGGCATTACGATCCGTATCCCAGCGTGATTCGCTCGCGTGTGCGTATGGACTATGACGGCGCCGAGGCGCTGCTGGTGCGTGCCGGCGCGGTTGAGTATTCGGTGCTGGAGGGTGCAGCCGAGGATGTTGCGGCTGCCGAGACCTCGCGCGAGGAAGCGCTTGAGCGCGGTCTTGCGTGCGAGGAGGCCGCCCGCGGCTACAACATCGACCTCGGCGATTTCCTTGTCGCCGCTAACGAACTCGCCGAACTTCGCCGTCGTATTCGTCGCGCCCGCGGCTCAGTCGATTTTGACACAGCCGAGATTCGCGCTCTATTGGATGAGGACGGAGTGCCCGTGCAGATTGTGGCGCGTGAGCGTTCGTGTGCCACGTCGCTTATCGAGGAAGCCATGCTGCTCGCCAACGAGTGCGTTGCAGAGTGGCTGGCAGACCGTGATATCGAGGCCTGCTATCGTGTGCATGAGGATCCGAGCCCCGATAGCCTGCACGGTGCTGCCGTTGCGCTGGCGCAGCTAGGCATCATCGACGATCGCCGTGCTGCCGGTATTGCCCTGGGGAGCCCCGATGAGCTGCAGGCTGCAGTTGATGCTGCCGCCGGTACGGCCAACGCACCGCTCGTCAACACGCTGCTTCTGCGCAGCATGCAGCGCGCGCTGTACAAGCCGCGCAACGAGGGCCACTTTGCGCTCGCCGCGCCGTGCTACTGTCACTTTACGAGTCCCATCCGTCGCTACCCCGATCTGGTGGTGCACCGCGTGCTCAAACTGCAGTTGGCCTATGAGCAGCTCGGCGGCAAGGACGCCTTGGTCCGTACGCCGCGGCTGATCGGTAAGGGGCGCGAGTCGCTGCCGCGCATTCTGCCGCAGATCTGCCGCGCATGTAGCGATGCCGAGCGCGCGGCAGATGCCGCCAGCCATGCGACGCAAAAGATCAAGATTGCCCAGTACTATGAGGACCGTCTGGGTGAGCGCTATGCCGGAACCGTCTCGTGGGTTAGCAGCATGGGCCTCTTTGTGCGCTTGGACCTAACACAGGTCGAGGGCCTGGTTTCAATTAAGAGCCTGGGCAACGAGTGGTTCGAGTTCGACGAGGACGCGCTAACGCTCACAGGTGCCGACACGGGCACCCGTTACGAGCTGGGGCAGCGCGTGATTATCGAGGTCTCGCGCGTCAACACTACTCGCGGACATTTGGACTTTAAGCTCATTCATTAACCGGCACGCAGTGAGTATCGGCAGAGCGTAGAGGGCGGTCTTTCGGGGCCGCCCTCTTTGCATGTCCCTTGATTGCCCTGCCATGAGCTCGGCCGCTTCTTCATATGCTTTTGGGAGATAGGACCTACCAAAACAAACCTGTCCCTTTTTGGCGGGTTCACGAGAAAGCGGGGATGTTGTGGCGACGGTGTACGGTTATGCGCGGGTGAGTTCGCGCGATCAGAACCTTAATCGGCAGCTGGATGCGCTGGGCGCCTATGGCGTGGGCTCGGCGAATATTTATGCCGACCATGCGAGCGACAAGGACTTCGATCGACCGCGTTATCGCGAGCTGCTGCACGTCCTGGGAGACGGGGACGTACTGGTGGTGCTTTCTATCGACCGACTTGGCCGTAATTACTCCGAGATTCTTGAGGAATGGCGACGCATTACCAAGGAGCTCGGGGTTGCCATTGTGGTGTTGGACATGCCATTGCTTGACACGCGCGCTAGGGCCAGCGGCGCGCCGGATGTGACCAACGTCCTGATTGCCGATATTGTGCTGCAACTGCTGAGCTACGTGGCGCAGGTAGAGCGCGAGAATATCCATCGGCGCCAAGCGGAGGGAATTGCAGCGGCGCGGGCGCGAGGGGTCCGTTTCGGTCGACCTCGCAAGCCGTGCCCTCCTCAGTTTGAGCTGGTGCGCGATAGCTATGAGGCGGGCGATATTACCCGCAGCCAGGCGGCAAAGTGCCTGGGCGTGTGCGTGGGGACGTTCGATCGCTGGATGCGCGAGGCGGGGTAGGGGTTTGCGTCGCTTTGTCGCTTCCTGTTGCGATTCAAATTTTGATACGGTGACGATGCCATTTGGGGCTACACTCGCTGATATTCAAAAAAGGAGGTTGGCCCTTGGCGCGCGTAAAACAAATAATCGGATGGACCGCGATCGTTCTGTTCGCTGCAACGCTGGCGGGCATCTGGGTGCTGACGGAGCAAAATGCGGTGGAGACGTCGTTGCTGAGCGAGTCCACCGCGCGTGTGGTGGAGGGCCAGGCTACGGGCGTTCAGGCTACCGGCATCACGGGTGAAATTCAGGCGGGGGACGGCATGACTGAGAGTACCAATCCGGCTGCCTCGACGGTCCAGCCTGGTCGACTTGCTTCCATTCGCATGTGGGTAGGCGCAAACGTCCGTCGCGTCGCCCATACCGTAGAGTTTTTCTTCGTCGGATTGGTCGCCTCGGTGATCGTGGTCTGCTTTTCCAGGCGTCCATGGAGTGTGTGTTCCCGTTGCGTGCCTGTGTTTCTCTTTTGCGCTGCCTGCTCCGTTGGCGACCAGGTGCATAAGATCTTTGTTCCCGGCAGGCATTTCGACGTTATCGATTTAGGATTCGATGCTGCGGGCTATGTCACCGCCATGCTGTTGGTATTGCTGGCAGCGGCGTTGGTGCGCCATGCGACTCGGCCGATCGGCGCCCATGCGAGGCGCTAGCCGGTAACAAACCCGTTTCTGATAATGCGACCTTGTTGAATTATTTTGTGTCGCGCGTATTTCCGAGCGGTCGGATTTGAGGGGCGAGCGGTAGAACGCTCGCCCTTTGTGCGCCACGATGCGGCACAATGTACCGCAAAAGCTGTTTGTATCCGGTACGAATCGTTCGTTGGTCTTTAATTCTTCTCAACGGAGGTGTTTGAGATGGCAAACGGATTGCTTTTGCGGCTTCGCGAGCGTGAGCTCAGCGCGAGCCCGGCGGAACGCAATGTCATCGCATATGTAAGCGCTCATCCGCACGAGGTGGTCGGGCTGTCCGTCCGCGGTCTTGCCGATGTCACGTTCTCCTCGCCCTCGAGCATTTTGCGCTTTTGCAAGCGTTTGGGTTTTGCGGGCTACAAGGAGTTCCAGCGCGAACTGATTGCCGAGCTGGCGCTCTTAGGTGACAAGAAAGACGTAGCCCTCGAGGACATCTCCATGGATGACAGCGTCGAACGTATCGTGGGGAAGGTGATGAAAAGCAACGTGCGCACGATCGAGGCGACGGCGCGAACGCTCGATTACACCGTCTTGGAGCGATGCGCGGCCCGTCTTAAGCGGGCACGCGCGGTCAATCTGTTCGGTATTGGTGCCTCTCGTTTGGTCGCGCACGACCGGCGCAAAAGCTCATGCGTGTCGACAAAGAGTGCCATCTGTACGACGACTGGCATGATCAGCTCTTATGTGCCAAGAACATGCATGAGGGCGATATGGCAATCGCCTTTAGCTACTCGGGCTTGACGCAAGAGGTGCTGGACTGCACCGCCGAGGCTCAACGTCACAACTGTCCCGTTGTGGCCGTTACCAAAGTAGATGGATCATCCAATCTTGCCACCATGGCCGATGCCGTGCTCGGCGTCGCTGCGAGTGAACCCTTGGTCCGCAGCGGTGCCATGGCTTCGCGTATGGCCCAGCTTATGGTTGTCGATGCCCTGTACGCTGCTTACGTTGCCAGCGACTACGAACGGGCGACGCATGTCATAAAGCAAAACTACATCGAGAAACAGGAAAGATGAGGTGAATGAAATGCTCGATTTAACAAAATTCACGACCGAACAGCGTAATCAAAGGTCAATGGACCTCGATACGATGACATCGCTGCAAATCGTCACGACGATGAACGATGAGGATCTTCGTGCCGTCCAGTCGGTCACGAAAGTGTTGCCCCAGATTGCCATGGCAATCGACTGGACTGCTGAGACACTCGAGCGCGGCGGGCGCGTCTTTTACATGGGCGCAGGCACCAGCGGTCGTCTGGGCGTACTCGACGCTTCGGAGTGTCCGCCCACGTTTGGCGTGTCACCCGATCTGATTGTCGGGCTCATTGCCGGAGGCGAGACGGCGTTTATCAAGGCTGTCGAAGGTGCCGAAGACAGCGAGGAGCTTGGCGCGAGCGACCTGCGGGAGCGTGGACTCTCGGACAAGGATCTTGTCGTTGGCCTGGCGGCAAGCGGCCGTACTCCTTATGTGGTGGGCGGCCTTGCGTACGCCAAGACAACTGGGTGCAAGACCATTGCAATTGCCTGCAACCAAGGGTCGAAGATCGGGGAGAGCGCAGATCTTGCCATTGAGCCCGTGCCCGGTCCCGAGGTGCTGACCGGCTCAACGAGGCTCAAGGCGGGAACGGTTCAAAAGCTCATTCTCAACATGATTTCGACCGGTGCCATGGTCAAAATCGGCAAGGTATACCAAAACCTGATGGTCGATGTGCAGCAGACGAACGAGAAGTTGGTGGTGCGCGGCCAGAACATCGTGATGGAGGCGACCGGCTGCACGCGCGAGTGCGCTGTTCAGGCGCTTGCAGATGCCGGCGGCCACGTAAAAACCGCTATTGTCTCGGTACTGCTGGACTGCGATGCCGAGCAGGCTGCGGTAGCTCTTGAGCGGGCGCGAGGCCATGTCCGTGCTGCGGTGAGTGGCCATGAGAAGAGCAATGCCGACGCCCAATAGGTGCGCGGCGTGAGCTGATATGACATCCAGACGAGATACCCAATACAAGGAGGAGTTATGACGAACAAAGAGCTGGCTCAAAAGCTGCTGGACCTTTTGGGCGGTAAAGACAACGTGCTCGCAAACGCGGCGTGCATGACGCGCCTGCGCGTGACCGTCAAAGACACGGGTAACGTCGACACGGAGGGTATTAAGGCGCTCGACGGCGTGATGGGCCTGGTCGAGGACGACACGATGCAGATCGTGCTGGGTCCGGGCAAGGTGAATAAGGTGCTCGAGGAGTTCTCCAAGCTCACCGGCCTTGCGAAAGGCGTTGCTGACGAGAGCGTGGTTGATGCTGCGGCCACAAACAAGGCCGCGCAGAAGGCCAAGTACGAGTCTAAGCCGGTTCAGGCCTTCCTCAAGAAGATTTCCAATGTCTTCGTCGCCCTGCTTCCCGGCATCATTGCGGCTGGCCTCATCAACGGTATCTGCAACGTCATTAACGTTTCGACGGCAGGCGCGCTTGCAGGCGAGTGGTGGTACCAGGGCATTCGTTCCATGGGCTGGGCCCTGTTTGCCTATCTGCCCATCTTGGTGGGCTATAACGCGGCACGTGAGTTTGGTGGCTCCGCTGCGCTGGGCGGCATCGCCGGCACGATGTGCATCGCCAACAGTGCCATGCCCCTGCTTGCGCCTGGCGCGGCTGATCCTGCCACTGCCATTCTGCTGCCGCTCACCAGTGCGCAGTACAACCCCGCAGCGGGCGGCATGATCGCGGCTCTCATCGCTGGCGCATTTTTTGCCTGGATGGAGCGTCAGATTCGCAAGGTTATGCCCAACGCACTCGACACGTTCTTGTCCCCGCTGCTGGTGCTCATCATCGGCGCCTTTGCTCTGATGCTCGTCATCCAGCCGGTTGGCGCATGGCTGACGACTGCCATCTTTAGCGTTTTGACCTTTATCTTCGAGAAGCTGGGCGTCCTGGGCGGCTATATCCTGTCGGCAGGCTTCTTGCCGCTGGTGTCCGTCGGCCTGCATCAGGCGCTCACGCCGATTCACGCTATGCTCAACGATCCCGACGGCGCTACCAAGGGTATCAATTACCTGCTTCCCATCCTTATGATGGCTGGCGGCGGCCAGGTCGGTGCCGGTTTGGCGCTGTACTTTAAGACCAAGAACGCCAAGCTCAAGAAGTACGTCGCAGAGTCCATTCCCGTTGGAATCCTGGGTGTGGGCGAGCCTCTGATGTATGCTGTTACGCTGCCGCTCGTTCGTCCGTTTGTGACGGCCTGCCTGGGTGCCGGATTTGGCGGCGCGCTCGCGGCGCTGCTTCACATCGGCACGGTTTCTCAGGGCGTTTCCGGTCTGTTTGGCCTGCTGATCGTCGTTCCTGGCCAGCAGCTCGGCTACGTTGCCGCTATGCTGCTTGCCTATGCCGCCGGCTTTGTCCTGACGTGGTTCTTTGGCGTCGACGAGCAGAAGATCAACGAGTTCTTTGGCGAGTAGTTTGATATCGCGAGCCGTGTTGCTCGGGGTTCGCGGCGCGCGGCAGATTTCTTGATGTTATGGTTGTGCCGGCGGGGCTAGCTGCTCCGCCGGCCTTTTTTAAAGGAGCGTTGAAGCGTGAAAACGGGTATTTCAATTTATCTTTCCAGCCCTTTGCAGGATATTGAGCGGACGATTGAGCGTGGCGCCGCGGCGGGTGCGCGCTACGCGTTCACCTCGCTGCATATTCCCGAGGATGGGGGAGCGGCGTATGCCGATAAGGTCCGTCATGTGCTGTCGCTGCTTTCCGCCCGCGGCATTGCGCTCATTGCCGATGTGGGGCCTCGCACGTGCGATTTGCTCGGGCTTGAGCGCATCGAGGACCTGCGCGATCTGGGGTTGGAATACCTTCGTTTGGACTATGGCTTTAGCGCCCAGCGGGTCGCGGAGCTGTCCGGTGTATTTCGCATTGTGGTCAATGCATCGACAGTGAGTTCTGATGAAATCGCATCGTGGCGTGAAGCCGGCGCCGATGTGACTCGTTTTGCCGCCTGCCACAATTTTTACCCCAAGCCTTATACCGGTTTAGCTCTGGAGGACATTGCTCGGGTGAATCTTCGTCTTGCGGCGCTTGGATTCGAAATCATGGCTTTTGTGCCGGGTGATGCTAACGTTCGCGGGCCGGTATTCGAGGGACTGCCGACGGTCGAGGCGCAGCGCGGTCGCGCGTCAAAGGTTGCTCTCAATATGCTTGAGCTTGCACATGGCGCCGATTGCGACATTGTGTTGGTCGGCGACCCCGATCTTTCCGATGCGGGCTGGGCGCAGTTTGCTCAAGTTTCCGCCGGATACGTGGACCTGCAATGCGAGCTTGAGCCCGGTTATGCCTATGTGCGCGGGCAGATTCATCACGACCGGCCCGACTCGAGCGTCCTCATCTTTAGGTCTCAGGAGTCACGTACGACGCTTAAGCCGGATTCCGTGTCGACGGATGCCGGAGCCGGCCTGCCGCGAAAGGCGGGGTCGATCGCTGTGAGCAATAGCGGATATGGGCGCTACGAAGGCGAGCTTGAGATTGCGCGGGTCGATCTTCCCGGTGACGAGCGCATGAACGTTGCGGGCCATATCACGCCCGAGGCAATGGAGCTGCTGCCGTTCATCAAACGCGGATTCGGGGTACGGTTCGTTTAGCGTGTGACCCGTGGGCTACAATTGGCCCATCATACGAAGGCGCCTCGTGTGGCGTGTGCCTGCGTTGGCCGATCTATATTCGGAGGATTCCCATGACCGTACTGTTTGTTGAATATCCCAAGTGCTCGACCTGTAAGAAGGCCAAGGCATGGCTGGATGAACATGGGGTTGAGTATATCGACCGCGATATCGTTTTGGACAATCCTACGGCTGATGAGCTTGCGACCTGGATTGCTCATTCGGGGCTGCCGGTGCGGCGCTTCTTTAATTCGTCGGGCATGAAATATCGAGAGCTGGGCCTGAAGGCGCGTCTGGATGCGGGCATGACGGATCGGGAGTGCTACGAGCTGCTGGCGACCGACGGCATGCTGGTCAAGCGTCCGCTGCTGGTGGGCGACGACTTTGCGATTCCCGGCTTTAGGGAATCGGCTTGGGCCGAGGCGTTGCTGTAGCGGCTGCGGAAAGTGCGACCCGGAATTCGCTTCCAGAATGGGATGCACTTTCCCAAAGTGGCCGGTTGCGGAAAGCACGTCCCATTCTGAGCTTCGATTGCGGGACACGGTTTCCGGTTGAGGGCTCGACAGGAAAGTAGGGACCAGTTTGAGCTTGAAATCTGGGACGCACTTTCCGCCGGCGGGCCTGCCCCAGTCAGTCCGCCAGCTGTGCCCATTCGTGCGGATCGTAGACCTTTACGTGCTTGTTGGGCTTGCCGCTCCAGTACTCTTCGTCCATAAAGGGCAGATATGCCTGAATGCCGGGGCAGATAAAGGGAATCCGCTGCTGTTGCAGTCGCTCGCGCTGGCGCTGCTCCAGGTGCGCCTCGGATATGACGGTCGGCATGCCGGACAGCTCGACGAGGCTTGCCTGGATTCGCTTAAGGTCGGGGAGTCCCGCGTGCCATGACATCCGCATGATTAAAAAGGATGCACGGCGGTATTTTGCCTGCACCACAGTAATGGCGGGGCGTAACGTGGGGTGAATTTTGTCCCGTTCGGGCCAAAGGTCGGCAGTGATCTCGAGGCCCAGGGTCTCCCATAGGTAATCAAGCTCTTCGTCCATGGCGCCTCGATATCTACGCGATCATTGATACTTCGATTGTGTTGCCTGGTGCTATCGTTTTCACGGTAGAATCTGCCAACGGTTGACGGCTACCGCTCACGGCGTTTTGCCCTTCGTGTACAGCGGTTGGCTTCACAGGTCCTTCACGGGTTGGACTAAATTAGGCCAATTTGACTGAATTTCAAAAAAGTCAAAATTGGGGCTTGCGTCACGGCGAGACTTCCCGTATATTTCTTTCTTGCGCAAAGGCACAGCCGAGCGCAGCGATGCAGTCATTGGGATGTCGTCTAATGGCAGGACAGCGGATTCTGGTTCCGTCAATGGGGGTTCGACTCCCTCCATCCCAGCCATTGCATTTGCTACATATGGCCCGTTCGTCTAGCGGTTTAGGACGCCGCCCTCTCAAGGCGGAGATCACCAGTTCGAATCTGGTACGGGCTACCAAAATTGAATGCCCGGGCCTCGTAAGAGACCCGGGTTTTGTGTATTGACCGATGCTTAAGGCGCGCGTTGAGTCTGCCGCCCGGATCGAGGAGTAGCCATGGATCTGCCCATCAGCTTGCAAGACATCACGTATGCCGAGAACTATCTGGCGCAGGGCGACCTGGCTACGGCGACGCCGCTGCTGGAGCGTCTGGTGGAGCTCGCCGAGGAGTATATCGACGCTGAGTGCAAGACGGAGGAGAAGCGTCAATACTTTAGCTTCGATAGCAAGTTTGAGCGCTTGGCCTATCGCCGCGTGGAGAAGGATCCGCGCGAGCTCGTGCAGGTCGAGGTGCCGTTTGACCGCCTGTACTCTGACATGGCGTTTGCCTACATTCGCCAGCAGGATTATGTGAGTGCTCGCAACGCCTTGATGCAGGCCGTGCGCTGGGACCCCATGAACTGCAACTACCGCCTGGATCTGGCCGAGCTGTTCCGCGCTCTCGAGGACAAGCAGGAATGGGCATCGCTCTCGTTCTCGGTGCTGGAGCGTGCAAGCGATGGCAAGTGCGCCGCCCGCGCTTACGCCAATCTAGGTCAGTACTTCTTGGAGCCCGAGACCGAGAACGTTTCGGCTGCCGTGGGCTGCGCGCGTCTGGCGCTGCGCCTGGCGCCCAACGATGCGCATACGACGCGCCTGCTCAACAAGATCCATACCACCTATCCGGATGCCGCCGATGAGAGCGACGACCACGTGATGGGTGAGCTCGCCCTGCAGGGCGTGCCGACCTCACCTTCGGCCGAGATCGCCATCTGCCTGATCATGTGTGCGACCGATGCTGCAAGCGACGGCGACAAGCAGGAGGCGACGCGCCTGACGGTGCGTGCTCGCGACTTGGTGGGCGAGGAGGCCTGCGCGGCGATTATCAAACTGGTGCGCGAGAGCGATGCCGAGCTCAATGCCGAGCGCAAGGCAAAGCGCGCAGGTGCCGACAAGGGAACCGATGGCGCCAAGGAGGCCGGCGATGCCCAGTAAGCGCGAGCGCAAACTCATTTCCAAGAATCGCTCGGCACATTACGAGTACTTTATCGATGAGACGTTTGAGTGCGGTATTGAGCTGAGCGGCACCGAGGTCAAGTCGATTCGCGAGCGCGCCTGTCAGATCACTGACACTTTTGCGCTGATTCGTGGCGGCGAGTGCTGGCTCGTCGGACTGCATATCCACCCTTATAGCCATGGTGGCGTGTGGAATCGCGATCCCGATCGTCGGCGTCGTCTGCTGCTGCACCGCAAGGAGATCGACTTTCTTGACGGCAAACTTCGCAACCGTGGTTATGCGCTGGTTCCGTTGGAACTCTACTTTAATACCGACGGCCGCGTAAAGCTGCTGCTGGGTCTGGGTCGCGGCAAGAAGCTCTACGACAAGCGCGAGGACATGGCCAAGCGTGATGTCCAACGCGAGATCGACCGCGCCCTTAAGGAACGCAACCGCTAGGCACTCTGTATAAGTTGCGGTGGAATACGGACTGTTTTGCCTGTTTGAGGGGCTATTCAGTCCCTATTTCACCGCAACTGCGGGCGTCTCATCTTTCTTACTGTTCTGACACATATGTCTCAAAGGCGGCGTCCGTTATGGGTGCCGCCTTTTTTGTGGGTACATACATTCATGAGGTTCCAACCCGAGCTAGGGGAGTGATCGTTATGGACAAAACTGCGTTCTTTACCATGCCGAGCGGTCTGTACGTGGTGAGCGCTGCGGCAGACGGGCTGCGCGCCGGCTGCGTCATCAACACTGCGGTGCAGGTGACGTCCATGCCGCCGCGTATTTCGGTTGCCGTGAACAAGGACAATGTCACCTCGGGCGTCATCGCATCGGCCAAAGCGTTCGCGCTGACCGTGATCGATCAGACGGCCGACATGCTCTACATCGGTAACTTTGGGTTCCGCACCAGCAGCGATTATGACAAGTTTGCCAAATACGAGACCCGCGAGACGGCTCTGGGCATGCCCTATGTGCCCGAGCACGCGGCGGCCCTGTTTAGCTGCCGTTTGATCGACACTGTGGATGTGGGCACGCATCTGCTGTTTATTGGCGAGGTCGAGGATGCCGAGCGCCTGAGCGACGAGACGCCGCTGACGTACGACTACTATCACAAGGTGCTAAAGGGCAAGACGCCGCCCAAAGCCTCGTCGTATCAAGGCTAGAAATGTTCTAAAAATACTTGCATTATACTATTGAGAATATATACTAATAAGTAAGTACACCAGCAGTCACGTTCGAGAGGAGAACATCATGGCTGAGGAAAAGAAGACGTATAAGTTTGTGTGCACCGTTTGCGGTTACGAGGTTGAGGTCGACACGCCCGAGCTGCCCGAGGATTACGTGTGCCCGGTGTGCGGCGTCGGTCCCGATCAGTTTGAGCTCGTCGAGGAGTAACTCGCAGACACACGGCGAAAGCCGAACATAGCTCTGTCCAAGGGCCCTGGTCGAATTCTCGGCCGGGACCCTTTTGATTTATCTGACGGTTTAAAACGGTCTCACGTGTTACAGATTAAGACGTTATATCTGGACAGTCACGCCATCTCAATTACATTCCCGTTAGCAGCACGATGTCGAGAATCGTCACGATGACGCCGATCCCTACGAGCAGCGCGTTGAGCGGGCGCGAGTTGGCGTATTTGCCCATGACGCGGCGCGAACTGGTGAGTCGTATGAGCACAAAGACCGTAATCGGCAACTGAAGCGACAACAATGCCTGACTCCAGATGAGACCTTCAAAAGGATTTGGGACGACCAGGCACGCCGTCACTGCGCCGACGAAACAGGCCGCCACCCCGATCGAGGAATGTCGGTCGTGGATGTCGTATTCCTCGTCGAACATGCCCGCGGTGATGGTGCCTGCCGCCATGCCCACCGTCACACTACTCGATATGCCCGCAAACAGCAGTGCCACCGCAAAGATGGTCGAGCTTGCCGGGCCCAGAATGGGGGAGAGCGTGTCCGCTGCGACGGCGAGGTCGTCTACGACAATGCCATGCGCAAAGAAGGTCGTTGCGGCCAGGATGACCATGGCCGAGTTGATCGCCCAGCCCACGCCCATCGAAAAGAGCGTGTCGAAGAGTTCGTAGCGCAGACGTTCCTCGATAATCTGCTCGCCTTGGCCTTCGAAGTGCATGGATTGGATGACCTCGGAGTGCAGGAAGAGGTTGTGAGGCATAACGACCGCGCCTAGGACACTTACGATAATCGCGGCCGAGCCGGTGGGCATACTGGGTGTGATCCAGCTTGCGGCGGCCTGCGGCCAGTCGACCTTGACCAGCGTAAGCTCAGCCAAAAACGAGAGTCCTACCACGCCGACGAAGGCGATGATCCATCGCTCGGCGCGCTTGTAGGAGCTCGTCATGAGCATCGCCATCGATGCCGCGGCCACGATGACGCAGCCGGCGCGCACGGGCAGTCCAAAGAGCATCTGGAGCGCGATCGCGCCGCCCAGGACCTCGGCCATAGCGGTGGCGATGGTCGCGAGGTAGGCACTGGCGAGCACCGTGCGTCCAACGAAACGGGGGAGGTAGCGCGTCGTGGCTTCGGCAAGACAGGCGCCCGTTGCGATACCCAGGTGTGCAGCGTTGTGCTGCAACACGATGAGCATAATCGTGGACAGCGTGACCACCCACAGCAGCGCGTAGCCAAATTGCGAGCCCGCGGCCATATTTGAGGCCCAGTTGCCCGGATCGATAAAGCCGACGGTCACGAGCAGCCCGGGGCCGATATGCCGCGCAATGTCTAGGCCTCCGTGACCACCGGTGCGTCGGGAGCCAAAGTGTTGTTTGAGATGGTTGAGCATGGTGCGCTCCTGCGTGCCGTTTGTTTGACGCCGCAAAGGATACCCGTTTTAGGCTAAAAAGTTAACCAAAGCTAACAAAATTGTTGTATTTGAATAGGATGGTGAAAGGGGGGTTACCGAAATGTCTTGATCTGTAACATCTAGGCGCCAAAATTGGGTCTTCCTGTTACAGATTGAGATGTTTGAAGCGGTGAGCTTGAAGACCGAACTTGGGGCCCTTGTTGTCGTCCTTGAGGTCGGCGGCGCCCACTCGTAGGGCGTGCGTTACGCGATTGTTTCGAAACGGGTGGGAAACACAACGGGCCGGCGATGCTCCTAGTATGCCTATTCAACTGACTGACTAAATATCTAGGGGAGGATCGCGATGCAGGCAGATTCCGCTCAACAGCAGGGCCTTTATCGCCCCGAATTCGACCACGATGCATGCGGCATCGGCGCGCTTGCCGATATCAACGGCGAGCGCCATCACCAGATTCTGGACGATGCGCTGTCCATTCTGGTCAACTTGGAGCACCGCGGCGGCACCGGACTCGAGAAGAACACCGGCGACGGCGCCGGAATCCTGTTCCAGGTTCCGCATCACTTTTTCCGCAAAGAGGCTCAAAAGTGCGGCCAGATTCTGCCGGCAGAGGGCGACTATGGCGTGGCCATGCTGTTCTTCCCGCAGGACGACAAGGGCGTAGAGGATGCCCGTCGCGTGTTTGAGGAGGGCTGCGCCGAGGCCGGCGTGCCGCTGCTCTTTTGGCGTGAGGTGCCCGTCGACCCGCACGACCTGGGCGAGACGGCCCGCGCCTGCATGCCTACTATCCTGCAGGCTTTCCTGGGCCGTCCGGACGACACGCTCGCCGGCGATGCCTTTGAGCGTCGCCTGTACGTGTGCCGCCGCACCATCGAAAAGAAGGCCGACGCTGAGTTCGCCCTGCGCGACAAGATCTTCTATGTGTGCTCCATGAGCTCGCGCACCATCGTGTACAAGGGCATGCTTGTTGCCACGCAGATGCGCCGCTTCTTCATCGACCTCAACGACGCCGCCGTCAAAACGGCCGTGGCACTCGTCCACTCGCGCTACTCCACCAACACTACGCCCAGCTGGGAGCGCGCACACCCCAACCGCTTTATCATCCACAACGGCGAGATCAACACCCTCAAGGGCAACGTCAACTGGATTCGCGCTCGCGAACCCAACCTGTACAGCCCCGTGCTGCAGCACGATCTTGAGCGCGTGATGCCCATCATCAACCGCGAGGGTTCCGACTCCGCGATTCTGGACAATGTGCTTGAGTTCCTGGTCATGAACGGTCGCCCGCTCACGCGTGCCGCGTCCATGTTGTTGCCCGAGCCGTGGGACCACAACGACAGCCTGAGCGAGGAACGCCGCGCCTACGACGCCTACCAGTCCATGCTCATGGAGCCCTGGGACGGCCCGGCCGCCATCGCCTTTACCGACGGTCGCACGCTGGGTGCCGCCCTCGACCGCAACGGCCTGCGCCCCGCCCGCTACTACGTGACGCGCGACGGCCGCTTTATGCTGGCGAGCGAGGTGGGCACCATCGAGGTGAGCCCCGAGAACATCCTGACGAGCGGCTGTCTGGGACCGGGCCAGATGCTCGAGGTCGATTTTGCCCGCGGCCGCGTGATCTACAACGACGAGCTGCGCGCCCGCTATGCCAAGGAAAAACCCTACCGCGACTGGATTGCCGAGGAGACGCTGACCGTTGACGCGCTCGATGAGCCCGTCGCGCCCACGCCCGCCGAGGATACCGAGGTGCCCGCCGCCGTGCGCATGGCCAAGCTCGGGTATCACTGGGATGATGTTGACGAAGTCGTGCGTCCCATGGCCCAGCAGGGCAAGGCGCCGCTCGCCTCGATGGGTATCGATGCGCCGCTGGCCTGCCTGTCCAAGAAGACGCGCTCATTCTTCGACTACTTCTATCAGCTGTTCGCTCAGGTCACGAACCCGCCGATCGACGCCCTGCGCGAGCATATGGTCACTTCGACCACGCTCTACCTGGGCAACCACGGTAACCTGCTCGAGGACTCCCGTACGGCCTGCCAGCTGGTGCGCCTGGAGCGTCCGCTGCTGAGCGAGGAGGAGTTCGAGCGTATCTGCGCCATCGACCGCGTGGGCTTTAAGACCCGCCGTTTCCGTGCCGTCTACCGCCGCGATGCCGGCGAGGGTGCGCTGCAGGCTGCGCTCAAGCAGCTTGCAGAGGACGTTGAGGCCGCGGTTCGCGACGGCGTGAACATCGTGGTGTTGAGCGATCGCGCCGCTGCGGGCGAGGTGCCCGTACCGTCGCTGCTCGCCGTGGGCTGCGTGCACAACCACCTGATCCGCGCCGGCGTGCGTACCTTTGCCGACATCGTGGTGGAGTGTGGCGACGCCGTGTCCCCGCACGACTTTGCGGCGCTGGTGGGCTACTCCGCGAGCGGCATCTATCCGTACAACGCGCATGCGTGCATTCGCGACTTGGCGACGCACGGCGATCTGGACGTGACAGCTGAGCAGGGCATCGCCAACTACAACAAGGCTGCGACCGCCGGCATCGTCTCCATCATGTCCAAGATGGGCATCTCCACGGTGCAGAGCTACCACTCCGCGCAGATCTTCGAGGCCGTGGGCTTCACTCCGGAGTTCGTCAACGCGTACTTCGCCGGCACGGTGAGCCGTGTGGGCGGTATGGGTGTCGAGGACGTCGAGCGCGAGCAGAATGAGCGCTACGACGCCGCGCTCGCTATCCTTAAGAGCCCGGCTCCCGATCAGCTGCCCACGTTGGGCCTGACCAAGTGGCGCCCGCTCGGCGGCGAGGATCACCTCATCGATCCGCAGACTGTCTACTTGCTGCAGACCGCCTGCTGTGAGGACAGCTACGACACCTTTAAGGAGTACAGCGCCCGCCTGCACCGCACCGGCCGTGCTGTGCGCCTGCGTGACCTGCTGGACTTTAATGCCAGCGGTCGCACGCCGGTTTCGCTCGACGAGGTCGAGCCCGCGCTCAACATCGTCCGCCGCTTTAACACCGGCGCCATGTCGTACGGCTCCATCAGCAAGGAAGCACACGAGTGCATGGCCATCGCCATGAACCGCCTGCACGGCCGTTCCAACTCGGGCGAGGGCGGCGAGGACCCGCGTCGCGAGACCCCGCTGGCTAACGGTGACTCCAAGAACTCCGCCATCAAGCAGGTGGCAAGCGCGCGCTTTGGCGTGACGAGCCGCTACCTGTGCAGCGCCTTCGAGATTCAGATCAAGATGGCCCAGGGCGCCAAGCCCGGCGAGGGCGGTCACCTGCCCGGCAAGAAGGTCTACCCTTGGATTGCCGAGGTCCGTCAGTCCACACCCGGTATCGGCCTGATCTCGCCTCCGCCGCACCACGACATCTACTCCATCGAGGACCTGGCGGAGCTTATCTTCGATCTTAAGAACGCCAACCCCGGCGCACGCGTGTCGGTCAAGCTGGTCAGCGAGGCCGGCGTTGGCACCATCGCCACCGGTGTGGCCAAGGGTGCCGCCGACAAGATCTTGATCAGCGGCCACAACGGCGGCTCCGGTGCTGCGGCGCGCGATTCGATCTGGCACGCCGGTCTGCCGCTGGAGCTTGGCCTTGCCGAGGCTCAACAGACGTTGCTGCAAAACGGCCTGCGCTCGCGCGTGGTACTCGAGGCCGACGGCAAGCTCATGGACGGCACCGACGTCGCCGTCGCCTGCCTGCTGGGTGCCGAGGAGTTTGGCTTTGCGACCATGCCGCTCATCTCCATGGGCTGCCTTATGCAGCGCGACTGCCAGCAGGATACCTGCCCGGCCGGCATCGCCACGCAAAACTGCCGCCTGCGTCGCGGCTTCCGCGGCAAGCCCGAGCACGTCGAACACTTTATGCTCTTTGTTGCCGAGCAGCTGCGCGAGGTCATGGCGAGCCTGGGCTTCCGCACCGTCGACGAGATGGTCGGCCATCCCGAGTGCTTGCGCCAGATTGAGGTCCCGGGCAACCGCAAGGCCAACCTGCTCGATCTGTCGCCCGTGCTGGCGAGCGCGACCTGCGAGTTCGGTGCCCACATCCCGGGTGCCGACGGTCGTCACTTCCTGCCGCAGATGGCTGCGGACAGTGAGCTCGACAAGACGCTCGACTCCACGTTGTTTGTGCCCTATACGGCCGATGCCCGTGCGCACCTGCGTCCGATTCGCTTCCGCGCCGATATCGCCAACGTCAACCGTTGCGTGGGCACCATCTTGGGCAACGCGGTGACCAAGGCGCATCCCGAGGGTCTGCCCGCCGGCTCCATCACCATCGATTGCGATGGTTCGGCCGGTCAGAGCTTTGTCGCCTTTCTGCCGCGCGGCATTACGCTCAACGTGTGCGGCGACGCCAACGACTACTTTGGCAAGGGCCTTTCGGGCGGCGAGGTGTCGGTGCGCCCCAACCCGCATGCGACCTACAAGTTCGACGAGAACATCATCGTGGGCAACGTTGCGTTCTTTGGCGCTACGAGTGGCCGCGGCTTCATTAACGGCCTGGCCGGCCAGCGCTTTGGCGTACGCAACTCCGGTGCCACGGTGGTGGTCGAGGGCTGCGGCAACCATGGCTGCGAGTACATGACGGGAGGTCTGGCGCTCATCCTGGGCGAGGTCGGGCAGAACTTCGCCGCCGGCATGACGGGCGGCGTGGCTTACGTCTTTGACCAGTACGGCACGCTCGATGCCCGTGTGAACCACGAGAGCGTTGAGCTTAAAGCCCCGACGGCCGGTGAGCTTGCGCAGATTCGTGCGCTCATCCAGGAGCACGTGGACGCGACGCAGAGCCCGCGCGGTATTAAGCTGCTCTACAGCTTTGAGACGATGAGCAAGCACTTTGTGAAGGTCATTCCGACCGAGTACGAGCGCGTGCTGGCGATTGTCGCCGCCGCCGAGGCCGTCGGCAAGACGCATGAGCAGGCCGAGGAGCTGGCGTTTGACATTGTGACCGGTCGCGCCGACGCCGCCGATGTCGCTCGCTTTGATGTGGCGGGTGGTGTCGCTGGCGCTGTGCCCGCTGCCGCCAGCTCTGTTGCTTCGACCAAGAAGGAGGCGTAAGTGCCATGGGTAAGCCCGGTGCTTTTCTTGATATCGATCGCGTGACCCACGAGCTGCGCCCCGTGGAGGAGCGCAGCCGCGATTTCGATCCGCTGTACGTGGAGCTCGACGACGATGCGCGCCGTGCCCAGGCGAGCCGCTGCATGATGTGCGGTGTGGCGTTTTGTCAGATGGGCGCGAGCTTTGGCAAGGCACGTCCGAGCGGCTGTCCGCTGCACAACCTGATTCCCGAGTGGAACGAGCTGGTGTACCGCGGCCGTTGGGACGAGGCTGCCGAGCGCCTGTCACTCACCTCGCCCATGCCCGAGTTCACGAGTCGCGTGTGCCCGGCGCTGTGCGAGGCCGCATGCAACCTGGGCTCGGTCGATGGCCAGCCCACGACGATCCATGACAACGAGCGCGCGATTAGCGACCATGAGTGGGCAAATGGCGGTCCGCACCGCTTTGAGCCGGCAGGGGAGGGTGCACCCACGGTTGCCGTGGTGGGCTCCGGTCCCGCTGGTCTGGTGGCAGCATGGGAGCTTGCGCGTCGTGGGGCCCGCGTGACTGTGTTTGAGCGCGACGACCGCCCGGGCGGTCTGCTCATGTACGGCATTCCCAACATGAAGCTCGAGAAGTCCGTGGTCGAGCGTCGCGTGGCGCTCATGCGCGAGCTGGGCATTGTGTTCGAGCTGGGTGCTGACGTTACGAACCCTGCGGTGGCGGCCAAGCTCAATGGCTTTGACGCCGTCGTGGTGGCTGCCGGTGCTCGCGCCCCGCGTGGGCTGGCTGCTGAGAATATTGACGCACCCGGCGTGGTGTATGCCGTGGACTACCTGACGGCCTCGACCGTCTCGGTGCTCGATGGCGGCGAGCCTGTCGTCGATGCACACGGCCTGGACGTCGTGGTCATTGGCGGCGGCGATACCGGTAACGACTGCGTGGGCACCGCGGTACGTCAGGGTGCGCGCAGCGTGCGCCAGTTTGAGTTCTTGCCGGCGGCGCCTGATGCGCGCGCGGCGAGCAACCCCTGGCCGCAGTGGCCAAACGTTAAGAAGACCGACTACGGCCAGCAGGAGGCCATCGCTGTCATGGGCGGCGAGATGCGCGCTTGGGGCGTGGATACGCTCGAGGTGCTGCTGGACAAGAAGGGCGCGGCCGCGGGCCTGCGCGTGGTCGATCTGGATTGGTCGGCTGGCAAGCCCGAGCGCATCGCGGGCTCCGAGCACGAGGTGCCGGCCCAGCTGGTGCTCATCGCCTGCGGCTTTACGGGCCCAGAGCACGGTGTGTTCGACGCCGTTGGCGTGCCCGTTGCCACTGCTGGTCGTCCGCTGCCTGTGATGGCCGCCGAGGGCTCGCATCTTGCGGCGCGTGTTGGCGGCGTCGCTGTGGATGCCGCGCCGGTGTATGTTGCCGGTGACGCTCGTAACGGCAGCTCGCTCGTGGTGAACGCTATGGCCGACGCCCTGGCCTGCGCTGCCGAAGTCGCCGACGCGCTGGAGCTGTAAGGCGGCTGTCCACAGCTGAATCGTCAAGGGCTGTCCCCGAATGCCGGCCCAAAAGGAACGTCCCCAAGTGCCGGCAGCTGGGGACGTTCCTTATGTGCCGGCATTCGGGGACACTCCTTGCGAGTTCGCAGGCGACTTTGTCATTTGCCGACGTGCAAGTGTTCATTCGTCGACGTTTGCGACTGTGCTACTCTGCTCTTTCTGTGGTGGTAGCGGGCGTTTGCCTCAAATGAGTGAACTGACTGTCTATATCTACCTGCGGTTTCTTTGCGGTGCGCTCATTCGGTCAAGTGTCCCGTCAAGTGTTTGGTCAGCATCTGGTTTGCAGCCGGAGGCCTATTTTGCCCGCGCTGGTCGTGGCTGCCCACCCTCCTCGTAAGCTCAAATTGAGGTTCATCAGTTTGAGGAGGATGCCGTGACTGACCACGTTTTAGACCGAGCGCATCTGGCCGAAGCCGTTGGCAACGATATTGCCGACATGGCCCATTTTTGGATGCTGCGGAAGTTTCAGTTTTTGGAGCCGGCGCGCGAGCAGTTCGAGATCATTGTCGACCCGTGGCTCGGCTATTGCACCGAGCCTTCCCAAAACGAAATCATGGCCTACAACATGGCATTTACCGATTGGCTGCTCTTCGAGCGCCCCTATCGCCATGGCAAGACGCTGCTCGAGCTGTATGTTGATGAGCCGCCGGCATCGCTTTCGCCTGCCTCGCTCAAGCGGCTCGAGCAGGTATGCGACACGCAGTATTTCTCGCGCTTTGGCATTTTGGACAAGGATCCTGCGACTGGTATGGTCGCGCTGAAGGACACACGCACCGACCGTCGCTTTGACGTCTACGATCCGCATATCGTGCAAAAGGAGCATTGGAGCGACGGAGCGATTGCGGTGCGCCTCGCCTGCGTCGACGATGTCTGGCTGACGGCGGGACAACTCTATCTGTATGACATCGCACGCCTGAGTGACACGGCGGTCGATGGGCCTGGTGCGGTGCATCCGGAGGACCTGCAGGATGGCTTTGACACCTCGTGCATCAGTTTCTTCTTGCGTCTGGTCCGCGACATCATGGGCGCCCAGGGGCGGTACGTAAAGTCGCTCAACATCTACGAGCAGGAGTGGGAGTAAGGGATGGGCTGTCGCAGCGCCGCCGCGTGTCTATTTGTCTCGATCTGTAACGTTTAGGGACAAAAAACCGGTCTACCTGTTACAGATCGAGACGAATGCTTGGGCGCTGCTGATTTGTCTAAATCTGTAACGTTTAGGGCCCTGGAGAACGTCTAACTGTTACAGATCGAGACGTTTGGCACCTGGTTGGGGGAATGTCTCAATCTGTAACATCTACAGGCCAAAACTCGACCTACCTGTTACAAATTGAGACAAAGGTTGGACGCGGTGTCGAAAGATCTCGATCTGTAACATCTAGCGGCCAAAAATCGGTCTTCCTGTTACAGATCAAGGCATTTGTCAGCGGAGACAACGGTGACGATGGTCCATTTGTCTGACGTGGTGGTGATGAAAGTGTCTAATACCGTTCTCAAACACAAACATGCGACTCGCAACACGTTGGCGCGGAATAGGATGCTCGCGCGGCTCACGGAGACGGCCAAGCAAGGTGCGCTGCTCGCAACGCATGACAATACCGAGCTCATGTGGCTGCGACGCCATGTTGGAACCGACGATATCGCGGAGCCCGAGCCGTACCTGTTCTGTTTTCAGCATGATTGGGATGCATTGACGCCTGCAGAGCGAGCGCTGAGGACTATCAAAGGGCTTGCGGAATTTCATCCCGATTGGGCGTTTTGGGGTTATGACGCGGCACTTTTGTGGGGTCTGGAGGTGTCGAATGATCTGCTCGGGCCGCGTTTTCTTGTTAAGACGGGTTGTTCGGTGACGTTGAGCAGCGGGTGCAGGTTGTTGCGTCCTCAGATGGCGGGAGCGCTTGAGCGCGTCGACGGCGTGCGGGTGACGTCGTTTTGGCGCACGGTGGAGGATTGTCTGCTGCGTGCGCCGTTTTCGTATGGTCTGGCGATCGCTGATTCTGCATTGCGGGCGAAGGGCGTATCACGTGGGGATTTGTGCGAGCGCCTCCGCGCCGATTGCGAGGGCAGGCGAGGGTATCGCAGGGCACAGGCGATTGCGTCGTATGCGGACGGGCTGTCCGAAAACGGCGGCGAGTCTCGGTTCCGAGCGTTCTTTATTGCGTACGGCTTTCCGGTTCCGGAGCTGCAGGCGGAGTTTCGCGACCCGCTCGATCCGAGCCAGGTGTTTCGCGTCGACTATTTTTGGCGGCTCGAGGACGGGACGTGTGTCATCGGCGAGCTCGACGGAAAGGGGAAGTACACCTTGCAGAACGGTGAGGGCCGGGAGTCGGTCGACCCATTCGTGGCAGAACGTCAACGGGAGTCCCATCTGACAATGCTCGGGCACAAGGTGCTTCGGTTTACGTTTGATGAGCTCAAGAATCCGGGGAAGCTGGCTGAGAAGATGAGGTTGGCGGGTATTCCGCGACGGCCCGATTTGGCTGAGGAGTGGAGACGTCAGTGGTATGGGCGCTGAGAGGTTTTGTCTCAATCTGTAACGTTTAGAGGTTATTTGAGCTCGTAACTGTTACAGATCGAGACAAACCGGTGAAACGTCGACCGAATGTCTCGATCTGTAACATCAAGGGGCCCAACAACCCTGTATCTGTTACAGATCGAGATATTTCTCTGGTGTCGCTGGGGTGGGACTGCAGCGTATTCCGTCCCCCACATCCCCTCTTCCTTCCGTTAACCGATATGTCTGTGGCAATCGGGCTACACTGGATAATAATGGACAGATGTTCAAGTTTTCTGAGGGGGAGGAGCTCGATATGGCGTCTGCCGATCGTTCCACGTTGTTTATCAATGCGACCGTCCTGGATGGCTCGGAGCATATGGAGCCGCAACCCGATATGGCCGTGACTGTTGAGCGCGGCGTCATCACCTGGATGGGGCCGAGTGCTGTGGCGCAGGCGCCCGCGGGTGCCGAGGTTATCGACCTGGGCGGTGCGTATCTCATGCCCGGTCTCATCAATATGCACGTGCACCTGTGCGGCTCGGGCAAGCCTGTCTCGGCCGGCGATGCGGGCGCGCTGATGAAGAAGCTCGATAATCCCGTGGGGCGCGCCATCGTGCGCCATATTCTTAAGGGCAGCGCCCAACAACAACTGGCAAGTGGCGTGACTACGGTGCGCGGCGCGGGCGACCCGCTGTTTGCCGATCTTGCCGTGCGCGATGCTATCGATGCCGGTAAGTATCAAGGTCCTCGCCTGGTGGCGCCGGGAACGGGCGTCACGGTGCCGGGCGGCCATGGTGCTGGCTTGTTCGCCCAGGTGGCTAACAGTCCCGCCGAGGCAGCCGAACAAGTGCGCGACCTGTATGCGCGCGGTGCCGACGTCATTAAGCTGTTCGTAACGGGCGGCGTGTTCGATGCGACTGAGGTGGGCGAGCCGGGCGTGCTGCGTATGCCGGTGGAGGTTGCCGCAGCGGTGTGCAAGGCGGCACACGATATGGGTCTTCCGGTCATGGCCCATGTCGAGAGCACCGAAGGTGTGAAGGCCGCGCTTCAGGCCGGCGTCGACACGATTGAGCACGGCGCTCCGTTGACGCCCGAGATTCTGGAGCTGTACCGTGGCGCCGCGGGCACGCAGCTTGAAGGCCGTGCGCCCAGCGTTACCTGCACCATCAGCCCGGCGCTGCCGTTTGTATTGCTCGACCCGAAAAAGACCCATTCGACCGATACGCAAAAGAAGAACGGCGACATCGTATGCTTGGGCATCATCGAGAGTGCTCGTGCCGCACTGGAAGCTGGCGTTAAGGTGGGCCTAGGCACGGATTCGAGCTGCCCGTTCGTGACCCAGTACGACATGTGGCGCGAGGTGGCCTATTTTGCCAAGTATGTCGGCGTGAGCAACGCCTTCGCGCTGCATACGGCCACGCAGGTCAATGCCGAGCTGCTGGGGCTGGGCGGCGAGACCGGCACAATCGAGTGCGGTAAGGCCGCCGATATCCTGGTGACGCGCAAGAACCCGCTCGATGACCTGCGCGCCCTGCGAGAGCCGATGCACGTGATGTGTCGTGGCAATCTGATGCGCAAGCTCAAGGTGAAGCGCATTCCCGAGGTGGACGCCGAGCTCGACGCGATTATGGCCATGCCGTCCGAGGCGCTGGCCGAGGAGCTCACCCGCGACGGCGTGGCGTAAGCGCGCGATATGGCGATGCGACAAAGGGACAATCCTTTTGTCATAATCAGAAAAAGCCGAGGTCCCAGTGCGAGGCCTCGGCTTTTATTTGTCCCATGGTATGGCGGCTATGAGCGCGTTTCCATCTTGGCGTGGCACTTGGGGCAGGTGACGCGAATCTTGCCCTTGCCCTTGGGAACGGAGAGCATCTGGCCGCAGTTGGGGCACTTGAGATAGGCTGTGGTCTTGCGGCCCTTCCACATCTTCTTGGCTGTGCGCTTGGCACGTTCAAAGTCTTCCTTGCTAGTACCGGCTGCGCGCGAGGCGTTGGCCGCTGCAGCTCCGCCGCCCAAGCTAGCTACAAACTTGCCCAAGCCGGGTACGTTTGCAGTCGCGGCGACAAAGGCCTCGTTCTCCTTGCGACGTGCGTCGATATTTTTGGACAGGCCGCGCAGCACGCCAATCACGATTATGGCGATGGCAATCCAGCTGAGCCACTGGATGCGGGCTATCGATCCGATCATCGCGATGACGATGCCGGCAAAACCCATCACGATGGTGAGCTCGTCGGCGCCATTGCGACCCTTCATAAAGTCATTCATGCAAATTGCCTTTCGTTCGATATGCTGCACGCCTTTATACCCGATTTAGAGCAAGGGGGACAGGTTAATCTGCACCAATGTGGTGCAAACATACCTGTCCCCGGAACACCAAGACGGTGCAAAGAAGTCTGTCCCCAATGCCCCAGTTACTTGGAGAGCTTGTCGACGACGCGTTCGATCTCGGCGAGCTTGGCGGCTTTGAGGTCTTCGTCGCCCGATTCGATTGCCGAAGTCACGCAGCCCTCGATATGCGCCTTGAGCACGTCGGCGTTAATGCGCGCGAGGAGCGCCTGTGTGGCCATGAGCTGCGTGGAAATATCGACGCAGTAGCGGTCCTCCTCGACCATCCGCAGGATGCCGTCAATCTGCCCGCGTGCCGTCTTGAGCATACGGGTCACCGATTTATGGTCTGCCATCATGGCGGGTCCTCGTTTCTGGTCGATTTTCCGGATGCCCCCGTCAGTTGCGGTGAAATACGGACCGTTTAAAGGCCTAGGGCGGCACAACAGTCCGTATTTCACCGCAACTTCTGAGGATTGAGTAGGCGGCGTCTGCTACGCGGCGGTCACGGATAGGGCGTGGAACTTCTCGCCGGCTCCCTCGACGGCGGCGGCGAGCTGCTCGGCTGTCACGGTGTCGGCGCACTCCACCTGGACGGTCTGGGTCTCGTGATCGGCGTCGGCGTCGGTCACGCCGGCAACGTTGAGCAGTGCCGTCTCGACAGTAGCGTCGCAGTGGCCGCACATGAGGCCGGAAGTCTTGATCGTGTAACGCATAGGTATTCCTCTCTGTTGTGTCGGCTTTCCCAGACACCCGACCTTGACCTTCAAGCCGTCGCTCGCGTACCAAAGTACACGTCGCTCCTCTTTCGGGTCAATCTCGGGCACCTGGAAAACCCGTTCTAAATGGACTTAATGGTGAGCCTATTTTGCCACTTTTGGCTTAAAGGATTTTATGCGCAGAGCGTTGCTTACGACGCACACGCTCGACAGGCTCATGGCCGCAGCGCCAAACATGGGCGAGAGCTGCCAGCCGGTGAGGGGGAAGAACACGCCCGCCGCCAGCGGAATGCCGATGCCGTTGTAGAACAGCGCCCAGAACAGGTCCTGCTTGATGTTGCGGATCGTAGCGCGCGAAAGCTCGATGGCGCGGGCGACGTCCATGAGGTCGCTGCGCATGAGTACCACGTCGGCGCCCTCCTTGGCGATGTCTGCGCCGGTGCCGATAGCAAGGCCCACGTCGGCGCGCGCCAGGGCGGGGGAGTCGTTGATGCCGTCGCCCACCATGGCGACCTTGCTGCCCGCATCCTGCAGCTCGCGTACGTGGTGCTCCTTGTCGGCGGGGAGGACGTCGGCGATGACCTGTTCGCTGCTCAGCCC
This sequence comes from Collinsella sp., assembly GCA_018368535.1. Classification (GTDB taxonomy): domain Bacteria; phylum Actinomycetota; class Coriobacteriia; order Coriobacteriales; family Coriobacteriaceae; genus Collinsella. The sequence goes on from JAGZDZ010000013.1 coordinate 37,091, forward strand.
CACGCGGCGGGCGATTGCTTCGGCCGTCACACGGTTATCGCCGGTGAGCATGCGCACGTCGACGCCGAGCTTGCGGAGCGCGGCGATGGCCTCGGCGCTCGTCTCTTTGACCTCGTCGGCCACTGCGATGGTACCGGCAAGCTCGCCGTTCTTGGCAAAGAACAGCGGCGTCTTGCCCTCGGCGGCAAATTGCTCGGCAAGACCCGCGGGCACGGTAACGCCCAGCTCGTCCATCAGGCGTACGTTGCCGGCTGCAATGGCGTTTTGCCCTTCGCGCGCCGTAACGCCTCGTCCGGGCACGGCCGCAAAGTCCTCGACCATGCGCGCGACGATCCCGCGTGTCTCGCACTTGGCCATAATCGCCTCGGCCAGCGGGTGCTCGCTTGATCGCTCCAGCGCGGCGGCCAGCTTGAGCAGCGCCTTTTCGCTCATGGCGGGCGATCCGTCGGCGCGCGTGGCTACCACGATATCGGTCACGGCAGGCTTGCCGCGAGTGACCGTTCCCGTCTTATCGAGCACCACGGTGCCCACGCTGCGCAGATTCTCCAGCGACTCGGCGCTCTTGAACAGAATGCCCATCTCGGCGCCCTTGCCGGTGCCGACCATAATGGCGACGGGCGTGGCCAGACCCAATGCGCACGGACAGCTGATCACCAGCACGGCCACGGCGGAGGTGAGCGCCTCGTTTATGCTGCCGGTCAGTGCCATCCACACCGCAAAGGTCACAGCCGAGATCACGAACACCACGGGCACGAACACGCCGGCGACTTTGTCGGCCATGCGGGCGATAGGCGCCTTGGTGGCGTTGGCGTCCTCGACGAGCTGGATAATCTTGGCGAGCGACGTGTCGGCGCCCACGCGTGTGGCACGGAAGGTAAACGAGCCGGTACGGTTGACCGTGGCGGCGTTGACGGTGTCGCCGGCGGTCTTTTCCACGGGGATGGACTCGCCGGTGAGCGCGCTCTCGTCCACGGCCGAAGCGCCCTCGAGTACGACGCCGTCGACAGGGATGGACTCTCCGGGGCGCACACGCAGGACCTGGCCGGGCAGAATGGCATCGACGTCGACGGTGGCCTCGGTACCGTCCTCGGCCACGACGGTCGCGGTCTTGGGCGCCAGGTCAATGAGCGCCTCGATGGCGCCGCCGGTCTTGGATTTGCTGCGTGTCTCGAGATATTTGCCTACGGTGACCAGCGACAGGATCGTGCCCGCACTCTCAAAATACAGGTTGTCCATGCCCGTCATCATAGCCTCGTGGACCTGGCCCGCGGCTAATTGGTCGGCCATGATGAACATGGCGTAGAGCGACCAGGCGATGGAGGCGGTGGCGCCCACGGCAATAAGGGCGTCCATGGTAGGCGCGCCGTGTGCGAGTGATTTAAACCCGTTGATAAAGTACGCGTCGTTGACGTAGACGATGGGAATGAGCAGGACGAGCTCGGTGAGCGCGAGCGTCATGCTGTGGGTGTGGTCGGTGAAGATGCCGGGCAGCGGCCAGCCGAGCATGTGCCCCATGCCTATGTAGAACAGTGGGATGAGGAATACGATCGAGACGATGAGGCGGGTGCGCATGGCAGAGGCGGCGGCCTCCAACTTTTTGGTCGGTGACTCCATATGGGCGGCGCCGGATCTGGCTTGCGCACTTCCGCTTTGGACAGCGTCGGTGCCCGTGCTGATGGGCGAGGCCGAGTAGCCCGCGCGGTCGACAGCGGTGCAGATATCGTCGGGGGAGACCTGCGCGGGGTCGTAGTCCACCAGCATGGAGCCGGCGAGCAGGTTGACCGCGACGCTTTGGACGCCGTCGAGTTTGCTCACGGCGCGATCCACATGCGCCTGGCAGGCGGCGCATGTCATGCCGCCCACGTCGAACTTATCTTGAGCCATGGCTTCTCCTTTCTGTGACGTAGTGTCGGAAATGTTAACCATCCGATACTATACACCCATACCCCCTGGGGGTGTCCAGTAATAGTTGGAATGTATGACTTTTCATTACAGATGAGGGCGGCTGCTCAATCGGTGGCCGTCTCTGCCAAACATCTCAATCTGTAACGTCTGAACCGGTTTTTGAGCCGTAACTGTTACAGATTTAGACAAACAGTTGACGGGAAACTTAATGTCTCAATCTGTAACATCTGGCGGGAAATATGACCCCTTACTGTTACAGATCGAGACAGACCGTCCGCGGCCAACTCAAATGTCTTGATCTGTAACATCTAGAGAGGTTTTTGACCCCTTACTGTTACAGATTGAGATGTTGTCTCGCGGGGTTGGGGTTTGTCTCGTTCTGTAACATCTAGACCTGTATCTGCCGAGCTGGTGTTACAGATCGAGACAATTGCCGGGGAGGGGTCCCGTCACGGCAAGACGCCCGCCGCCTAGATACAGAACCCGGGAATCACACAGGTTAGCTTGTTTGGCTTTTCCGCAGGCGTTGCGTACGTAAAGACGTCGCCGTCGTGGCTCACACGGTTTATGTAGAGCGTGCCTTCGGTCTCCGATGAGTCGGGGCTCACCGTGCGCTCCCACCAGCAGGTGTCCTTGCCCTTCCACTGGCGGACCATCGTCTCGTTCGTGGAATACGGGCTCACCTTGAGCTCGCGGAAGAGCTGATACTCCTTGCCCTCGCCGTTGTAGATTTCTGCCAGGTAGTGATAGTCCTTGGCAAACGAATCGGGCGGTTGCGTACCGCACAGCTCGACCATGGCGGGCAGCCAAAGGGTTGCGGGCAACTCGCTCAGACACGATGCACTGTTGGCGGCGCCAGCGTTATTCGAGACCTTTTTGACAGATTTGATGAGCGCGCGCAACTTGTTGGGCAGCAGCTTAAGGCCGTCGCCGTCGAGCCATTCCCGCAGCTCGCAAACTGCCCAGCCGGCGCTCGGCGGTTCAGCCGCAGCGTTGCGCTCGGCAATACCCGCGTCGAACATAAACGTCAGTCCGGCCTTGCCCGTCCCGTCCAGAAGCTCATCGTGACGGATGCCCACAAGCTGCGCGCCGACCTCCAGCCCGTTGGTGAGTTTCACGCGCTTGGTACACGGATAGGGGATATGCCCATCGGCATCGAGCAGGTGATAGCGCTTGGCAATCTCGCGTGCCTCGCTACGGGTCTCGGCGGCCTTAATCTTGAGCGAAATCTCCTGCAGCTGATCCCAGGTGTAGTCGTCAAGTGAACCGCGGATGCCGTCGAGGTAGTCGGGGATGCCAAAGCCATGGGTTGCCGCCCCGATAACGCTGAGCCCCGCAACGGCTGCAGCGACGCCACCGATAATAAAACGGCGGCGGGTCATGGCATCGTGCCGGGCCTGCTCCAGGATCTCTCGCGCGCGCTCGCCGGCGACGTCGACCTTAAGGCGCGTACCGGAGTCGATGTCGATTACGGCGTCATTGCCCGCGCCCTCGCGGTCCTCAGATTCTGCAGCGGGGAGGTATGCCGAGAGCGCCTCGAGCATCTGTTGCTCGGTGGGGCGATCACCCTGTTCGACCGAGATGCCTTTCATGATGATTTGGACGAGCGCTTCATCGCCCTCGCAGTGCGGCTCGAGCGGTGCCGGCTTGGTCTTGGTCTTTACGAGATAGAACGAGCCGGTTGCCGCGGCGTCCGTCGACTCAAAGTCAAACGGTTTGTGACCGCTGTAGAGCTGGTACAGAATGCTCGAAAGCGCATAGACGTCGATTGCCGGCGAACGGCGAAGGGCCGCGATGCCTTCGATATCCTGCGTGAGCATCTCGGGCGCGGCGTATGCGGGCGTGGCAAAACGCCAGATGTCGGCGCGCCGGGTGATCGTGTCGTCGCCGAGAGCCATGGTCGCGGAGCCCATGTCGATGAGGCAGGGGTCAAAGGAGCAATCGGCAATCTGCTGCTCGAGCGTTCGGCTGGTGGTGCGGAACATGATATTGGCAGGCGACAGGTCGCGATGGATGACCGGATTCACGAGGCCTTGGGTCATCAAGAGCGCACGAAGCACGGCGTTTCCGACGGCGGCGACCATCTGGGTGGTTAGCCCGCCCGAGGCGTCGTGCGGAAGCAGGGGCAGCGCCTGCTTGAGCGAGGTTCCCTCGACCCACTCCATGAGGATGAGCGGGTCATCCTCGCACGATCCGTAGCCATAGACGCGTGGAAATCCGCGCAGGTGCGAGACGGTACACAGATGACGGTACTCCTCGAACAGCGCGGCGGTGTTGGCCAGGTGCGCTGTCGATTGCTCGGCGGAGCGGTCGGGGGCTTGGCCGGAAAGGATGGCGTTGTCCTTGAGTAGCTTGACGGCAAAGACCTCGCCGCTCGTGTTGGTCGCGCACAGCACGTGCCCGATGTTGCCGTTGTTGCGGTGGGCCGTCTGGAGAATAAGCGTCATAAACCGACGCTTGGCCTCGTCCTCGGCGCTGGGGTCGACCGCCACGGCGGTGTCGAACGTGTCAAGACGGATGAGTTTGTCGCCATAGGCGCTATCGGTAGTATCCATGGCGATCCTTTGTCTGGCATGGGTTGCCGCACGTATACGTGAGCAGTGCGAATATCGGTAAAGTACCATGATAGCCGCACTGCCCACGTATACCGCCGAGTATTGTCGTTTACGACGCAGAAGGTAGAAGACGAAAGACGGACGGCGACCGTCTTTCGATCGCCGTCCGTGCTAGTCCACAATGACAAGGAATGTCGTGTAGAGACCCAGATGGAGCCTGTCGCTGTTGGCTATTTCCACCGGGGGATAGATCTTGCCAGGCTCGCGTTGGTCGCGCGGCGGCTCAATCACAATATCGCCGTCGCCTGTACCCGATTCGAGTACCGTGCCGTTGGTTGATTCAAGGCCCTGGGCGTACCAGTGCTCACCCTCAAGCCAAATGCGAAGATGCTCGCGCGATGCGTCGGCGCCCACATCGGTGATGCTGGGCGAGGTTTTGGGCAAGGACCCAATCACGGTGCCGTGCGGATCGCGTGTGAGGGGATGGATTTGCATGTCGGCGCAGTTGTCGGCATGGGTTCTGAGCAGACCGAGGTTGGGGGCGACGGTGCGCGGCTGCTCCAGACTGCTCATAAAGCCACGTCCGACGGTAGTTTCGGTGGTGCCAAAGTGCTCGCCCGTCTTGCTGTCGCAAAAGCGCTCGACGGTGGCCACGCCCTGAACGGGATCGGCGAGCGCCCCCGTTGCCACAAAGAGCATAAGGTAAAGCGTGCTTTTCTCGCGCACGGCATTGCCGTCAAAGTTGTCGATGCGATTGAGGGCATTTGCATATAGGCGGCTGTCCAGCTTGTAGCTGGCGAGAGCCGACATCATTTCGTTGGCGGCCGGACCGCGATAGTGCTCGGCGATTGCCCGATAGGCGGACTCGCCGCCGCCGAGCTTGCTGCAGATTGCCGAGGAAAGGTTGAGCGTGGTGACGGTAAAGTCGCTGTAGATGGAGGGCGCGCACTGGTCAGGCTTGCGATGGACGATGTAACGGGTGAGATACGAGCGGTTGGAAGAGCATTTCTCGAGCAGGGTACTGCCGAGATAAGAGTTTCCATTGATGAGCATTCGGGCGATCTCGAGATGTTTAAGACCGCCGAACGAGCGAATATCGTTATAGAGGACCGAGCAAGGCGTCTCTGCTGCCACGGATACCTCCTTTGATTGCTTCCTAGCCAATATGGCGATAGGAATTAATGGCCCCCGGTGGGCGACGTATTAAATGGCTGCGCAATATATAGCGTAACCAAAGCAACATTATAGGCCACATGTTCGAAATTGCAGGAAGAGCGAGAGATTTGGTTTGGACTGAACGGAAATCCCCCTCTGTCTTGTTCTATAACAATTAGGAGCGATTTTACTCGGTAACTGTTACAGATTGAGACGCTCGTGAACCGTGTCGACCGTTTGTCTCGATCTGTAACACGTAGAGGAAGATTTGCCCTGTAGATGTTACAGATTGAGACAATCAGCCGGGCCCACCCCGTCCGCCTCGTCATCTGTGGTTTACGTGGGGGCATGCGAAGCACGGGTATACTAACCGGCGGCGAATCTGCTCCATCGCTTAGAGCTGCTGCGTCTGGACGGCGCGTGACAGGGCTGCCAAAGCGATCGCCAGCGTGCTGAGCAACGTCCTCTCTGTGCGCACCCGTTTTTGTATGTATTAGCGCACTACCAAGCACGCCCGCGCGGCCGCATGCCGCGCTCATGACGCGTGCAGATAAGGAACAACAACATATGCGTAATTCTGTATCCGACGTCACCGACGCCGAGATTCTGGACGAGACCCGCGAGGTCATGACCCAGGCTGCCTTCGATGCCGCCGACGAGGCAAATGCTGCCCAGGCCGTCGAGTCCGCTACCGAGAGCCTGCCCGCCTTTGACGAACTGGGCCTCTCCGACGAGATGCTCCGTGCTATCGAGAACCTGGGCTACACGGCGCCGACGCCCGTGCAGGCCGGCTCGATCCCCGTGGTGCTCGAGGGCCGCGACCTGCTTGCCGCCGCCCAGACCGGCACCGGCAAGACGGCCGCCTTTTTGCTGCCGACCATGAACAATCTGGAGCACATCGCTCCGCCCAAGCCCGTGCGCGAGCGCGGCGGCCGCAACCGCCGTCGCGGTGCCAAGAAGCCCGAGGGCAACGGCCGCGGCCCCGTGATGCTCGTCATCACCCCCACGCGCGAGCTTGCCCAGCAGATCGACGAGGTCGCAAGCAAGATCGCCGACGTCACCGGCCATGTCGCCGTGACCGTCGTGGGTGGCGTGAGCTACAAGCCGCAGACCGCGGCACTCAAGTACGGCTGCGATATCCTGGTCGCCACGCCGGGCCGTCTGGTCGACCTGATCGAGCAGGGCGCCTGCCACCTGAACGAGGTCAAGGTGCTGGTGCTCGACGAGGCCGACCGCATGCTCGACATGGGCTTTTTGCCCGCCGTCCGCCGCATTGTGCGCGAGACGCCGGCCGAGCGCCAGACGCTGCTGTTCTCGGCGACCCTCGACGAGGAGGCCGTGGGCGAGATCACCGACCTGGTGAGCGACCCGGCCCGCGTGGAGATCGCGCCGGCCACGTCGACCGCCGACACCGTCGACCAGTTTGTGTTCCCGGTGTCCATCGAGGCCAAGAACAACCTGTTGCCCGAGTTTCTCAAGAAGGAGGGCCCGGAGCGCACCATCGTCTTTATGCGCACCAAGCACCGCGCCGACAGCTGCTGCCGTCGTCTGGAGCGCAAGGGCATCAAGGCCGCCGCGATTCACGGCAACCGTAGCCAGGCCCAGCGCGAGCGTGCCCTTTCGGCCTTCCGCGACGGCACCGTCGACGTGCTGGTGGCAACCGATGTTCTCGCCCGCGGCATCGACATTAGCGACGTGCGCTACGTCGTGAACTTTGACGTGCCGGCCGAGCCGACCGACTATATCCACCGCATTGGCCGTACGGGCCGCGCCGGCGAGCTGGGCTGGGCCATTACGTTTGTGACCGAGCAGGACGTCGATGAGTTCTACGAGATCGAGAAGCTCATGGACAAGACGGCCGATATTTACGAAGCCGGCGACCTGCATGTGGGTCCCAACCCGCCTGCGGTTGATCCCGAGCGCGACCCTGCGGCCTTTAAGGTGAAGAAGAAGACTAAGCGCGGCAAGTCCAAGAGCAAGAAGAAGCTTGAGCAGGCGCGTCGCGACGGCAAGCGCAACGGCGACGACTACGGCGATGTGGCCGGTCGTTCCAACCGCGGTCGCGACGAGCGCCGCGGCGACGGCGAGCGTCCGAGCCGTCCCAAGCGCGGCGGCAAGACCCGCGTGCGCGAGGGCGTTCAGGCTCGCGTGGACGAGGCTGTTGAGAGCGTGGCTCGCGAGGTAGCTGCCGAGGAGCGCGGCGGTGCTGGTGCCGCTGAGCAGCCTGCGCGCGGCAACCGTGCCGAGCGTCGTGCCAAGCAGTTCCAGGGCGAGGCACACCGCCGTCGTCGTGAGGACGAGGACCGCGGCGGTCGTCGTCGTGTCGAGCGCGAGGGCGACCGCCGGCGTTCCGGTCGTGATGACGAGCGCGGCGGCCGTGATGAGCGTCGCGGCGGCGAGGGTCGCGGTGAGCGTACTGCCCGTGGCGGTGAGTCCCGTGGCGGCAAGCGCTTTGAAGAGCGCGGTAGCCGCGGCGGCGAGCGTCGCGAGGGTGCTCGCGGCAATGGCGGCCGCGGCGGCGCTGGTCGTTCTAACGAGTCGCGTGATCGTCGTGACCCGCGTGCCAGCCGCGATCGTCGCGATGACTGGCGCAACTACGACGATACCCGCGAAGAGCGTCGCGGCGGCTATCGTGGTGGTCGTGGCGGCAACCAGGCCGGCTCCCGTGGCGGCCGTGCCGGCGGTCGCGATAACCGTGGCAGCTACGGCAACAGCCGTGGCGGCAAGCGCGGTGGCAGCTCCCGTCGCCCCGGCGACGGCGGCGGCAAGCGCAAGTAACATACGCATCGCCCGCTAGAGCGAGGTGAACCAAGGGCCCCGAGCAACTACGCTCGGGGCCCTTTTTGTTTGCCGTATCCGATCGCTAGTTCAAATGTGATTTCCTCGGGAATGCATCTAGAGGATGCCGTGGGCCTGTTTCCTACCATGCGGCAATGGGTCCCATGGGGTGCGCCGTGCATTTTTTGGAGTATTCTGCAGTTCGAGTTGTCTGCATATGATTTGACGTCGCCAACGGTGGCTTTCGGATATCCCTAGCGAGCGTTCTGAGTCAGATTTCGTCGTTTTCCGGAGCAGGGGCGCGTCATTCTCGCCATGTCGGAACCCAAAATGACGCAGCGCCCTAAAGGTTTGCCCGCTCGGGGTATTGCTGGCGCGGTCACGTTGCAGAATACTCCGTTTTTTGCACGGGCCAGGATGGGGTACCTCGGGAGAACACGGCGGTATCCCGTAAATATATACAATCTGTACCGTAATTTATACAAAACGAAGAGGCAGACAGCGTAGGGTTGGTGCATTGGGGTGCTTGATGCACCAAAATGGGGATCCCACGTGCCGTATACTCTGGCTGGATGTGAAAACGGCTTGACGCGTTGCCAGACGTAGGGGGAGGGTGTCTCGATGAGCGTATTCGAAATTGTGTTTAGTCCGACGGGTGGAACGCAGAAGGTGTCTGGCCTTGTGGCCGGGGCACTGGACAAGAATACCGTTACCGTCGATCTGACCGATAGCGGGCTAGATTTCAGCGCTGTCTCGATGACTGAGGACGACGTGGCCGTAATCTCTGTGCCGGCGTATGCCGGTAGAATCCCGGCTGTGGTGGCTGACCGGTTGGGCATGGTTCACGGCAACGGAGCGCGGGCCGTTCTGGTGTGCGTCTACGGAAACCGCGCGTTTGAGGACACGCTCGTAGAGCTGGAGGACGTTGCGAAGCATGCGGGATTCCGGGTGATCGCGGCAGTTGCAGCCATTGCAGAACATTCCATTGCGCGACAGTTTGCTGCCGGTCGTCCGGATGCGCAGGATGCGGCGCAGCTTGCTGAGTTTGCTCAGCAAATTCAGCAAAAGCTGTTGGCTGAGGATGCGTCCGAGCCCTCTATCCCCGGCAATCGTCCTTATAAACAAGCTGGAGGTCACCGCATGGCACCCGAGGCAACAGAGGATTGCGTTTCCTGCGGTGCATGCGCCGCGGCGTGCCCCGTTTGTGCTATCGACAAGGGTGACCCCAAACGAGCAGCTGGCGAGGCGTGCATCTCCTGCATGCGCTGCATTGCCGTATGTCCGCGAGGTGCTCGTAAGGTTGATCCCAACAAGCTATCCGCTGTTTCCCAGATGCTGAGCAAGGTTTGCGTCGTGCGGAAGGAATGCGAGCTCTTTATCTAGCGCAAGTGAGATTGGTGCAAACAAACCTGGCCCTTTTGCACCAAAAACGATCCGTTTTCCTCCGTTCCCAAGGGATCATGTGATCCGAAGGGGACGGAGGAAAACGGATCAAAAAGGAAAAATAGTAAGGCGCTCTTTTTCACATTGAATAATGCAATTTGGTAACGCGTTTTATCAAATATGGCATTTATCTGCGGTAATGTTCTTTTTCACCGCCGAGGGTGACATTTCATACCGCCTGCCGAACTGCGTGGAGACCTAACAACTTTTTAGGTCAGTGTTGTGCGTGTAGCAACTTCGCCCGGCCTCGCCTCCGGGCTGCCATGTGAGAGGGGATCTTATGGCACGACTGCACGTAATGGAACGCAGCCACGCTCAGGCCGTCATGGACGACCTGCACGATGCACTCGGACGTCGTCTGGCGGTGAGTTCGCTCGCCCCGTGCCCCGTCGAGTTTACGGCGGCGCTCGTCAACCTGTGCTCCACCCAGAGCTGCGGCAAGTGCACGCCCTGCCGCGTGGGCCTGAGCGCACTGAGCGACCTGCTCGCCGATGTGCTCGAAGGCCGCGCCGACGAGTCCACGCTCAACCTGATTGAGCGCACGGCCCGCACCATCTACCTTTCGAGCGACTGCGCCATCGGCTACGAAGCTGGCGCCATGGCACTCACGGCCATTCGTGGCTTCCACGACGATTTTGAGCACCACATTCGCGAGCACTCCTGTGGCTTTGACCGCGAGGCCCGCGTCCCGTGCGTCTCGGGCTGCCCGGCGCACGTCGACATTCCCGGGTACATTTCGCTTGTCGAGGCCGGCCGCTATGCCGATGCCGTCAAGGTCATCCGCAAGAACAATCCGCTGCCGCTCGTTTGCGGCCTGGTGTGCGAGCATCCCTGCGAGATGCACTGCCGTCGCGGCATGGTCGACGATCCCATGAACATCCTCGCCCTTAAGCGTTTTGCCGTTGAGCACAGTGACCTCAACGACCACAAGCCGCATGTAGTGGACAACACCGGTAAGCGCGTCGCCGTGATCGGCGGCGGCCCGGCCGGTCTTTCCTGCGCCTACTACCTGGCCGTGATGGGCCACAAGGTGAGCATCTTTGAACAGTGCCACCACCTGGGCGGCATGCTGCGCTACGGCATCCCCAGCTATCGTCTGCCGCGCGAGCGCCTGCAGGCCGAGATCGATTGGGTCTTGAGCGCCGGTATCGACGTGGAGCTCGACCACTCCGTGAACGGCGAGGAGCTCGCCCGTCTGCGCGACGAGTTCGATGCCGTCTACCTGGCCATCGGTGCCCACAGCGATAAGAAGCTTGGTCTTCCGGGCGAAGATGCGCCCGGCGTGGAGTCGGCCGTCAAGATGCTGCGCGCCATCGGTGACGACGAGCTGCCCGACCTGAGCGGCCAGCGCGTGTGCGTCATCGGCGGCGGCAACGTGGCCATGGACGTGGCACGCTCTGCCGTGCGCTGCGGTGCCGAAAAGGTGAGCATCGTCTACCGCCGTCGCATCTGCGATATGACGGCCCAAGACGCCGAGATCGCCGGTGCCCAGGCCGAGGGCTGCGAGGTTCTGGAGCTCACAGCCCCGCTCGCCATCGAGACGGGCGAGGACGGTCGCGTGAGCGGCCTGCGCGTGCAGCCGCAGATTATCGGCGAGCCCCGCCGCGGGCGCCCGGCCCCGCGTGCCGCCGCCACGCCCGAGCAGGTCATTCCCTGCGAGCGCGTGTTCGTGGCCATTGGTCAGGACATCGACTCCAAGCCGTTTGAGGACATGGGCATCGCCTGCAAGTGGGGTCGCGTCGTCACCGATTCGGACGGCGCCGTGCCCGACTTCGATGGCCTCTTTAGCGGCGGCGACTGCCAGACCGGCCCCGCCACCGTCATCCGTGCCATCAACGCCGGCCGCGTGGCTTCGGCAAATATCGACCGCTACCTGGGCTTCGACCACAAGATTAAGCTCGACGTTGAGCTGCCGACCGTTCAGTTTAAGGGCAAGCACGAGTGCGGTCGCTGCGAGCTGGGCGAGCGCGAGGCCGGCGAGCGCATTCACGATTGGAATCTGGTCGAACAGGGCCTTACCGAGGAGGAGACACGCCAAGAGGCGAGTCGCTGCCTGCGCTGCGACCACTTTGGCTTTGGCGCGTTCCGCGGAGGGAGGAACCTGGAATGGTAGAGCCCAACAAAACCACCGTCAGCGACAACACCGAAAACGGAGCGCACAACATGGTCAGGCTCATTATCGATAACTGTGAAGTCGTGGTGCCCGAGCACACCACGATCCTGGATGCGGCCAAGTCCGCCGGCATTCAGATTCCCACCCTTTGCTACCTGCGCGATCTAAACGAGATCGGCGGCTGCCGCGTGTGCGTGGTCGAGGTCGAGGGCTGCGACCAGCTGGTTGCCGCCTGCAACAACTACGTGCTCGACGGCATGGTGGTGCACACCAACAGCCCCAAGGCCCGCGAGGCCCGTCGCACCAACGTGCAGCTGCTGATGTCCCAGCATGATTCGCAATGCACGAGCTGTGTGCGCAGCGGCAACTGCAACCTACAGACCATCGCCAACGACCTGGGCATTTTCTATCTGCCGTATCAAAGGCATTTGGCGGGCGAGGGCTGGGATTTCGATTTTCCCATCATCCGCGAAAACGACAAGTGCATTAAATGCATGCGCTGCATCAAGGTGTGCGAGAGCGTGCAGGGCTTAGGGATTTGGGACCTGACCAACCGCGCCACGCATACCGCCGTGGGTACCCGCGGGCGCGCACCGATCGGCAAGACCGATTGCGTCGCGTGCGGCCAGTGCATTACGCATTGCCCGACGGGCGCCCTGCGCGAGCGCGACGATACCGAGACCGTGTTTGACGCGCTCGCTAATCCCGACAAGATCGTGCTGGTGCAGATTGCGCCGGCCGTGCGTAGCGCCTGGGGCGAGGAGCTCGGCATTCCGCGCGAGGAGGCTACCGTCGAGCGCCTGGCCTGCGCACTGCGCCGCGTTGGCTTTGAGTACGTGTTCGACACCGATTTCTCGGCCGACCTTACCATTATGGAGGAGGGCTCCGAGCTGCTCGAGCGCCTGGGTAAGGCCGCCAAGGGCGAGGGCGACAGCCGCGGCTGGCCCATGTTCACGAGCTGCTGCCCGGGTTGGGTGCGCTTTGTGAAGGCGCGCTATCCGGAGTTTGTCGACAGCCTGTCCACGTCCAAGTCGCCGCAGCAGATGTTCGGCGCTATTGCCAAGACCTACTACGCCAAGGTGCTGGGCGTGGAGCCCGAGCGCCTGTTCGTGGTGTCCGTTATGCCGTGCACGGCCAAGAAGGCCGAGTGCGCGCTGCCGAGCATGGTGGGCGAGGACGGCACGCCCGATGTGGACGTTGCGCTGACGGTGCGCGAGATGGTGCGCATGATCCGCGCGAGCCACGTGAGCGTGGACACGCTGATCGAGGAGTCGCTCGATACGCCGCTGGGCTTTGGCACGGGCGCGGGCGTGATCTTTGGCGCCACGGGCGGCGTGATGGAGGCAGCCGTGCGCTCGGCCTATTACCTGGTGACGGGCAAGAACCCGGATGCGGATTTCTTTACCGACGTGCGTGGACTCGATGGCTGGAAGGAAGCCGTCGCCGATATCGATGGCACCAAGGTGCGCGTCGCCGTGGCGCACGGGTTGGGTAACGCCGCCCGCCTGCTCGACGCGATTCGCGACGGCCGCGTGAGCTATGACTTCGTTGAGGTCATGGCATGCCCGGGCGGCTGTGTCGGTGGCGGCGGTCAGCCCATCCACGACGGCTGTGAGCTGGCAGCCGAGCGTGGCCAGGTGCTCTGGGGCCTCGATGCGAAGGCGGACATTCGCTTCTCGCACGAGAATCCCGATGTCCAGGCGTGCTACAGCGAGTTTTTGGGCGCGCCGCTCTCGCCGCTGGCCGAGGAGCTGCTACATACCGACCATCACGCATGGACGATGCCTAACGAGGGGACGTGCTAGCGATGCGCGCGTTTGATGTTGAGATGTCGCGCCGGGGGTTTGCCTCGGCGCTCGCCGCGGGCGCCCTGTCACTTGCGCTCGCGGGCTGTGGCGGCGGGGCTGCCGGTGCCGGGTCCGCCGCGGGCTCGGTTGCCACGGACGGCGCCGGTGCTGCCGCAGAGCCGGTCGAGGTGCACGTCGCCTCGCTCAAGGGTCCGACGTCGATCGGTCTGGTGCAGTTTATGGACCAGGCAGCCGATGGCGAGACAGACAATGAGTTCGACTTTGCGATCAACACTGCCGCCGACGAGATCGTGCCCAAGGTGATTCAGGGCGATGTCGACATTGCCTTGGTACCCGCCAACGTGGCGAGCGTTCTCTACAACAAGACCGAGGGTGCGGTACAGGTCATTGATATCAATACGCTTGGCGTGCTGAGCGTGGTGACGGGCGACGCGGACGTGACTTCGTTTGGTGACCTGGCGGGTCGTACCGTCTACATGACGGGCAAGGGCACCACACCGGAGTACGTCATGAACTATCTGCTGGAGCGCGCGGGCCTGACCGGTCAGGTGGCGCTTGAGTTTAAGAGCGAGCCCACCGAGGTGCTCTCGGCGCTGCTTGCCGATCCGTCTGCTGTGGGCGTGCTGCCCGAGCCCTTCAAGACCGCTGCCATTGCAAAGAGCGGAGGCAAGCTGTCGGCGCCGGTAAGCCTGACCGATGTGTGGGACGAGCTGGCAGGAGACACGGGCTCGCGCTTGCTGACGGGTGTGACCGTGGTGCGCCGTGCCTTTGCCGAGGAGCATCCCGAGGCCGTGGCGGAATTCCTGAGCTGCCATGTTGCGAGCGTTGAGGCCGTGAACGCGGCGCCGGCGGACTGGGCGCAGGCCGTGGTCGATGCGGGCATCGTGGATAACGCCACGATTGCCGAAAAGGCGATTCCCGGGTGCATGCTTGTCTGCCAGACAGGGAAGGATATGAAGGCCGCGCTCGGTGGGTACCTGAAGGTGCTGGCCGATGCGGACGCGAGCGCCGTGGGCAGCAAGCTCCCGGCTGATGATTTCTACTACATGGAGTAACCCGTGCGTGCGTTTGCTCGACAAATGATAGAGCGTATGAAGGCGGTGGCGGCAGCAGGTGCCGTTGCCGCCTTTTGGCTTGCCGTGTGGGTCTTCGTGGCGGCGCTGGTGGCACAGCCGCTGATTTTGCCGGGTCCGGGTGCTGTTGTGGTGGCGTTGCTGCGGCTGGTATGCGATGCCGGCACGTGGGCGATTCTGGCGGGCTCGGGTGCGCGGATTCTAGGCGGTTTGGCGCTTGCCGCGGTGTGCGGTGGTTTGCTGGCCGGAATTTCGTCGCGCTCGCGGGCGTTTGCCCGCTTGGTGGCTCCGGCGCTTTCGTTTGTTAAGGCGACGCCGGTTGCCTGCGTGGTGGTCCTGCTGCTCATTTGGCTGGGGTCGGCGCGCGTAAGCATTGCGGCGGTCTTTTTGATGGCGCTGCCGGGAGTGTATTTTTCGCTGGTCGAGGGCTTGACGCAAGCGGATAAACCGCTGGAGCAGATGTTTCGTCTGCATGGCGTGCAGGGTTGGCGTCTGTTTTGCGCCCATACCTGGCGCGAGGTCCTGCCGTTTGTGCTTTCGTGTGCGCGTGCCGTGATCGGCATGAGCTGGAAGGCCGGCGTGGCGGCGGAGCTCATCGGCATGGCGACGGGCACCGTGGGCGAACGCATCTATCAGGCGAAGCTGCTCATCGAGACGGCGGACCTGCTGGCGTGGACCGTGCTGGTCGTGGCGGCATCGTGGGCATGCGAGCGCGTGCTGGTGTGGTTGCTGCGGGCTTCGGGGCCCGTGGCGTGGCGTACTGCCGTGCGGGCGCATGGGCGCGGTGGCCGCGGGCGTGCGTGCGGCTCTGCTGGCGGCGGGGCTGCTGCGGAGCTTGCGCTCGCCGTGGGCGACCGGGCGCCCTGGTCGCCGGCGCTCGACGGACTGGTGCTTCATGTGCCCGCCGGTGGACGCACCTGTGTGATGGGCGCTTCGGGCGTGGGCAAGTCGACGTTGCTTGCGCTGGTGGCGGGGGAGTGCGCACCGTGCTCCATGGTGTTTCAGGATGTGCGCCTGGTCGAGGACGCCTCTGCTTTGGATAACGTGCTGGTGTGCGCCGATGCACGCGTGAATACCTCGAGTGCCGCTGCCTTGTTGCGCCTGCTGGTACCGGGGATCGATGTGCATGCCCGCGTGGCCGAGCTCTCGGGCGGGCAGCGCCGTCGTGTCGAGATTGCCCGAGCCCTGCTGTGTCCGGGCGACGCAGTGATTCTGGACGAGCCCTTTACCGGTCTAGACATCGCTGCGCGCGACGCATGCACCGAGGTCGTGCTCGACTTGCTCGACGGCCGTATGCTGTTGCTTGCCACGCACGATTCCGCTGACGCTCGGGCCCTCAATATCTCGGACATCATCACGCTCTAAAGACTTACTCAGCAACAAATTGATCCGTTTTTTCTCCGTCCCCATGGGGTCGGGTATGGTATTCTATCTACGGGGTAATACTTAAGAATACCAAGTAATACCAACGCCGTAGAACAAACTCCAGATGCGGGCCAATCGGGTTGCCTTCACAGCCCGTCGCCCAGCCGCGTGGCCCGCATCCATCCGCACCACCGTCGTTTCAAAAAGGAAGCGCCATGGCAGAACACATGACCCCGGTTGTCGCGAAGGTCTTGCCCGAGGAAAAGGCGGCCTTCGCGGCGGCAACCCAACTCGTAGGTACCACGCCGTCCAACGCCATCCGCATGTTCATCGCCGCCTTCAATCGCTGCGGCACCTTTCCGTTCGACATTTCGCCCAACGGGGCCTTTGGCGCTGCGCCTGATTCTCATCAATAAGTGATCCGTTTTCCTCCGTCCCCATGGGATCAGCTCTCTGCCGAGTTGTGGTAGAACTAGGGAACGGTTTTGAGGAGGTTGGCATGCTCAATGCGATGATTTGGGCGCTTGCCTGTTTTGGCGTCGTCGCTGCCGATATTGCCCTGAGCGTCGTTTTGTTCTCCGCCCTTGGCGTCGCATCGGTGTTCATGGGTTTTTCGATCGATGATCTCGACATCCAATTGCTTCAGGCCGTCGCGCAGACGGCGTCGTTTTTGATGGCGCTGCTGTGGTGGCGTTATCTGTGGCCCCGCTCCTTCATGGCACGCCGGCAAGGCGAGCGCCCGCTCGGTGGGGGAGCAAGCGCGGCATGGAAGCGCATTGCCTGCGTTGTCGTGATCGGCCTATCCATGCAGGTGGTCATTAGCTACCTATGCGACGGCGTGCTGTCGCTGCTGCCCGAGGTCGCGGCAGACTATAGCGAGCTCGTCGAGGAAACGGGCATGGGCGATACCAGCCTTCTTGCCGTCCTGACCACGGTGCTCGGCGCTCCGTTTTGCGAGGAACTGCTGGTGCGCGGCATCATCTTTGAGTTTTCGCTGCGTGCGTTTAATCCACAGTGCCGTTCGCTCTGGAAGCGCCGGCGCCGCGCGAACGCGCAAGACGGCGCCATGGTGCCCTGGGCGGCCCCAAGCACGTGGGGTATCGCCGCGGCAATCGTGCTGCAGGCGGCCATCTTTGGCTTTATGCATATGAACTGGGTGCAGGGCTGCTATGCGGGCGCTGCCGGCCTCATTTTTGGTTGGGTGTTCGTGACCACCGGAAAGCTCCGCTACACGATCCTGCTGCACTTTGCCTTTAATGCCGGGTCGTATCTCATGGGGCTGCTGTGGTTTGTGAACACGCCGTTCGACGTGGCAATTACGGTCGCGATCGCCGGCGTGATCCTGGTGGAGGCAATGCGCTCGCTGCGCCAAGCGTGCCAGCAGAGCGCTGTGAGCACATCTACCGCATTCCCGCACTAATTGCGGCGTCCGCCTCCGTTGGCACCCTGACGCCCCTGAGCTGCACGGTTGCGCCCGGCAGTGTTCTGCGCGCGCGACATGCCGCTGTGCCCCTTGCTGCCCTTAGGCCCCTTGCCAGCGGCGCCACCGTGGGCCTTGCCGCCCTTCTTGCCTGCGCCATGCCCACCGCCAGCAGACGTCTCGCCCGGGCGCGGCGGCACGGGACGGATCAGGCAATGCTTGGTGTAGCCGATCAGGTCGCGACGGCCAGCCTTTTCCAGCGCCTCGCGTACCAGCTTGTAGTTCTCGGGCTTGCGATACTGGATGAGCGCGCGCTGCATGGCCTTCTCGTGCGGGTCGCGCGCCACATAGATCGGTTTCATGGTGCGCGGGTCCACGCCGGTGTAGTACATGCACGTCGACATGGTGGACGGTGTGGGGTAGAAGTCCTGCACCTGCTCGGGCATGTAACCCATGTCGCGCACGGCTTCGGCAAGGTCCACGGCTTCCTTCATCGTTGAGCCGGGGTGGCTCGAGATCAGATACGGCACCACGTACTGCTTGAGTCCGTATTCGCGATTCAAGCGTTCAAATTTACGGCAGAATGCGTCGTAGACAGCTCGGCTCGGCTTGCCCATCACGGACAGTACCGCGTCGCTCACGTGCTCGGGCGCTACGCGCAGCTGGCCCGAGACATGGTGTTCCAGCAGCTCGCGCAAAAACTCGTCCGAGGCATCGGCCATGGTGTAGTCAAAGCGGATGCCGCTGCGGACGAAGACCTTCTTGACGCCCGGCAGCTGGCGCAGGTCGCGCAGCAGCTGCGTGTAGCCGGTCTCGTCGACCACCATGTTCTTGCACACGCTCGGCCACAGGCAGCGCTTGTTCTTGCACACGCCGTGCTTGAGCTGCTTGTCGCAGGCGGGGCGGCTAAAGTTGGCCGTCGGTCCGCCCACGTCGTTGATATAGCCCTTAAACTCGGGATCGCGCGTGAGCAGCTCGGCCTCGCGCATGATCGAATCGTGGCTGCGCATCTGCAGTACGCGGCCCTGGTGGAAGGTGAGGGCGCAAAACGAGCACTCGCCAAAGCACCCGCGGTTGGAGCTAATGGAAAACTTGATCTCGGCAAAGGCCGGCACGCCGCCTGCCGCGTCGTAGTCGGGATGCCAATCGCGTGCGTAGGGGAGTTCGGCCACCTCGTCCATCTCATCGGTCGTTAACGTCGCCGACGGCGGGTTCTGCACCACATAGACGCTGTTGGGGTAGGGCTCTACCAGGCGATGCCCGGTGATGGGGTCCATATTCTGCTGCTGCACGTTAAAACTGCGCGCGTAGTTGAGCTTGTCGGCGGCAAGGTCGTCCCAGCTGGGCAGCAGGTCGTAGTCGTAGACCTCGTCGAGTGAGCTGGTGCGGTAGACGGTGCCGTTGATATAGGTAATCTGATCGACGGGCAGTCCCGCGTCGAGCGCGTCGGCGATCTCGACAATCGCGTGCTCGCCCATGCCGTAGATGAGGATGTCGGCGCCCGAGTCGAGCAACACCGAGCGCTTGAGTTTGTCCTGCCAGTAGTCGTAGTGGGCCAGGCGACGCAGGCTTGCCTCGATGCCACCGATAATGATGGGGGCGTCCTTGAACGTCTGGCGGATGAGGTTGCCGTAGACCGTGACGGCTCGGTTGGGACGGCGCCCCTCCTCGCCACCGGGGGTATAGGCATCGGTGTGGCGGCGGTGCTTGGTCACCGAATAGTGGTTGACCATGGAGTCCATGTTGCCGGCGCTGACCAAAAAGCCCAGGCGCGGCTCACCGAGCACCGTGATGCTGGCGGGGTCGGTCCAGTCGGGCTGGCAGATGATGCCCACTTTGTAGCCGTGCGCGTCGAGGACGCGGCTGATGATGGCCATACCAAAGCTGGGGTGGTCCACGTAGGCGTCGCCGCAGATGTAGACAAAGTCGCACTGGTCCCAGCCGCGCGCATCCATGTCGGCGCGGCTGACGGGGAGGAACTTATCGCGGCCCGGGCGCCAGGGGCGTGTGGGCGCTGCAGAGGCGTGCGTGGGTCGCGAGCCCTGCGCCTTACCGCCGCGCTTTTGCTGCTGGCCCTGTTTGCCCTGCTGACTGCGCTGGTTGTTCTGAGCGTGCTGAGGCTTTTTTGCCACGATCCCTCCCGGTGTTTGTATGCTGCACGTAATTGTAACCAGTCTTTTTGGGACGGGGCTAAAAAGACTGGTGGAGTACACGAGCCGGCGGATCGGCGTGTCGATGCGGGTGCCGGCGCCGCGCCCGCTGTTTGTTTCCAGACTGTGTATCTGGGTTGATTTCCGATCTCAGCCGAACACATTGAGCTGATGGCTCGCTCCCGCAGTTAGCCGAACGCCCCCGCGGCCCCTCCTGGGGTCCGGGGGCGCCGT
>JAGZDZ010000014.1:0-55639 GCA_018368535.1 Collinsella sp.
GGGTTGATATAGGGAGAGGGCCTGACCCCATATCGTTGGGGCCAGGCCCGATTTTGCCTCTTGACAATGTCCTGCTCATATTAAAAGGAACGTCCCTAAGTGCCAACCAGGGCAACACCGCAGATAGAGGACGGACAGCGAAAGCCCGCCAGAGCGAGCAAGGTGCCTTCAAGAAAAATGGCGCCGCAGGTTGAGCATAAGTCAGCGAGCGGGTCGCATTTGTGACAAGGTGACGTGAAACGAAAGGGCGCTGACCTTTTGGTCGCGCCCTTGAAGTTGAACGTCAGATTGCCCAAATGCGGCCCGCGCAGCGTCGAGCCGTTACGCGGTTCGTAGAACCGCGTAACAAGTTAGTACATCTTTGCGCCGGCGGGGATGGAAGCATCGAGCTGGATCAGGTTGAGGCGCTCCTCGCCCTCCTCCTCGTGGACAGCGCTGATCAGCATGCCGCAGCTGGGGATGCCCATCATCTTGCGCGGAGGCAGATTGGTGATGGCGAGCAGGGTCTTACCGACCAGGTCCTCGGGCTCGTAGTACTCGTGAATACCGGAGAGGATGGTGCGGTCGGTGCCGGTGCCGTCGTCGAGCGTAAAGTTCAGCAGCTTCTTGGACTTCTTGACGGCCTCGCATGCCTTGACCTTCACAGCGCGGAAGTCGCTCTTGGAGAAGGTATCAAAGTCGACGAACTCCTCAAACAGCGGCTCAACGGCGATCTTGGAGTAATCGAGCGTGGGCTTAAGCGGCTTAACGAACGGGCTCGCGGCGTTGCCGGCCTCGGCAGCCTTGGCGGCAGCGGCACCGGACTGGAAACCCTTCTCGGGCTTCATGTGCGGGAACAGCAGCACGTCGCGGATAGAAGCCTGGTTGGTGAGCAGCATGACCACGCGGTCGATACCGATGCCGATGCCGCCCGCGGGAGGCATACCGTACTCGAGGGCGCGCACGTAATCCTCGTCATACTCCATGGCCTCGTCGTCACCGCCGGCCTTCTCGGCCATCTGGGCGGCAAAGCGCTCGGCCTGGTCGACCGGGTCGTTGAGCTCGGAGAACGCGTTGGCGTACTCGTGACCGGCAATAACCAGCTCAAAGCGGTGCGTCAGGCGCGGGTCGTCCTCAAAACGCTTGGCAAGCGGGCTGACCTCGATGGGGTAATCGCACACGAACGTCGGGTTGACGATGGTGTCCTCGCCCAGCTCATCGTAAATCTCGGCGATGATCTTGCCAGCAGTCCACTCGGGCTTGATCTCCAGGCCCTTCTCGCGCGCGGCGGCAGCAAGCTCCTCGACCGGCGTGTCGATGGTGACCTGCTTGCCGAGCACGTCGGAGACGATGTCGGTCATGGGACGGCTGGCCCACTCACCAGAAAGGTCGATGGTCTGGCCCTGGTACTCGATGACCTCGGGGTTGCCGATGGCCTTGTTAGCCGCCTTAATGACACCCTGGGCGAGCGCCTTCATGCCCTCGAGGTCTGAGAAGGCACGGTAGGCCTCCATCGTGGTGAACTCGGGGTTGTGGGTAAGGTCCATGCCCTCGTTACGGAAGATGCGGCCGATCTCGAACACGCGCTCAAAACCACCGACAATGCAGCGCTTGAGGTGCAGCTCGGTGGCAATACGCAGGTAGCACTCCTGATCGAGCGCGTTGAAGTGCGTGATGAACGGCTTAGCCGTAGCGCCGCCCTGGATGGTCTGCAAGATGGGGGTCTCGACCTCCATATAGCCGTCGGACTCCATAAAGCGACGGAAAGTGGAGAGAATCTGCGAACGCTTACGGAAGGTCTCGCGAACGTCGTCGTTGGCGATCAGGTCGACATAGCGCTGGCGATAGCGGGTCTCCTTGTCGGAAAGACCGTGGAACTTCTCGGGCAGCGGACGAACGGCCTTGGCAAGCAGGGTCGCGCTCTTAGGGGCAACGGAAAGCTGGCCGCGCTGGGTGCGCACGACCACGCCGGTCACGCCCAGGATGTCGCCCAGGTCGAGGGCCTTGAGCGTATTCCAGGCAGCCTCGTCCATGTCGTTGATGCGGCAGAACAGCTGAATCTCGGCAGTCGCATCGCGCACGACGATGAACATGATCTTGCCCTGACCGCGCTTGGCGACCACGCGGCCGGCGATCTTCACGACGTCCTCGGTGTCCTCGCCATCGGCAAGCTCGGCGTACTTAGCCTCGATATCGGCGACGTAGTCCTCAAGCTCAGAGTGCTCGGGATAGGGGTTCTGGCCCGCCTCGAACAGGGCGGCGCGCTTGGCCAGGCGGGTGGCGCGCTCGTCGTTGAGCGTCGATGCCTGATCGGCGGCGTTCTGGTTCTCTGCCATAAGTTAGCTCCTCAAACTAAAACGCTCCCCAGGATTCGGTCCCAGGGAGCGAAAACATACCTTTACGCGGGACCGTGGTCTAGCGTGCGATCTTGGCGATGGTGTAGACGCGAGTCTTGCCGGAAGGCGTAACGACCTCGACGGAATCGCCCTCGCCGTGACCGATGATGGCGTGACCGACCGGAGACTCGTTGGAGATCTTGTGCTCGAGCGAGTTGGTCTCGGTGGTACCGACAAGCGTGACCTCGATGAGCTCACCGTTGGGGTCGACCAGGGTAACAGTCGAGCCAATGGAGACGGTCAGGTCGCCCGTGCTGGCAGCGATCTGAGCGTTGGCGAGAATAGCCTGGATCTCGGCGATACGAGCGGCGTTCTGGGCCTGCTTGTCCTTGGCGGCATCGTACTCGGAGTTCTCCGAAAGGTCGCCGAACGCGCGGGCTTCCTTGATGTCCTCGACGATCTCCTTGGCGTAATCGCCCTCACGCCAAGCGAGCTCCTCGACGAGCTTCTGGCGGCCCTCAGCGGTCAGTACGATCTGGCTTGCGTCCATACGGATATCTCCCCAACTCTGATCAAACAATCAACTGTCAACAAAACGAAAAAGACCGGCTAGCCTGCGGGCAAGCCGGTCAGGTGCTCACCCCAAAGGGATGGGACTACTCTGCGTCCGCGTCGCTGTCCTCTGCCTGCTTCTTCTTGGCAGCAGCGAGCTTGGCCTCGAGCTCAGCGATCTCCTTGTCCTCCTCGGACTGCTCGACCACGACCTCCTCGGCCTGCTTGGTCTCGGCCTTATCGTCGCCCTCCATACCCTCGCGGATATTCTTGACGGTAGAGCCGAGGGACTTGCCGAGCTTCGGCAGGTTCTTGGGCCCGAAGATAATCAGGACAACGACGAGAATAATGATGAGCTCAGGAGCCCTCAGTCCAAACATGTAGACCTCCACAATACAGCGAGACAAGCTCGAATGAGTATACCGCGGGTATCGCGGTATCACAACAATAGCTAAAAAAAGGGACCGCAAGAAGCGGTCCCTCCTCATGCTCTGGTCGGGTTGACTGGATTTGAACCAGCGACCCCTGCGTCCCGAACGCAGTGCTCTACCAAACTGAGCCACAACCCGTTAGCTCGACTATAGTAACAAAGATTTCCGTCGTGTGCTAGAGAAATTTTTACTTCTTTGGCACTTCGACGCGAACCGTGTTGGGAATGAGCTCAGTCGCGCAGGCCCACCAGCCATTTTGCTGGGCAGCGTCGGCAAGCCTTTCGACCGTGGCGGCGGCGTCGCAAATGGCAAACGAACAGGCTCCCGATCCGCACACATCTACAGCAACGGTGCCGTCCTGCTTACGCAGCCAGTCGAGGACCGTTTGAATCTGCGGCTCCATCTGTGCAGAAATGACACCCAAGTTGTTATGGATGAGCGCATATGCCGTCTCGGCATCACCAGCACGCAAGGCAGAAGCTATCGCGCCGGCCTTGTCCGCAGGCACCGGAGCCTCGTCAAAACGTCGATAGGCCTCAATTGTCGAAACGCTCGCCTCGCGCGGCTTAACCAGCACGACGGGCGTTGCGGGCAGCGCGGGGTACTCAGTTGCCAGCACGTCTCCCCCACCTACGTAGAACGCAGGGCTCGCGTGCAAAAAGAACGGGACGTCAGCACCAATGCCCCGCGCAATGTCGTCGAGCGCTGGGTCGGTGCGATCAATGCCCCAGAGCTCCGCCAAGGCGACAATGACCGCGGCCGCATCTGTCGAGGGGCCGCCCAAGCCGGCGCACAATGGAATGCGCTTCTCAATCGTCACGCAGATGTTTGCCTCGCGACCATAATGCTCGGCCATAGCAACCGCAGCCCGATACGCCGTATTCTTTTGCATGGGAAAATCTGATGCTGGAACCGTCTGGACAGTCAGCGCCTGCGCCGGCGTGACCGTCACGGTATCGGAAAGACCGACGGCTGCCATCAGGGAATCGACCCTGTGGTAGCCGCGGTCATCGCGCTCGGTATGAACCCCCAGGTAGAGGTTAATCTTTGCCGGCGCGGAAAGAGTCAGGGACCGATCGGTCACCGTTAGTGCTCCTCGAGCTGATTGCCGAGCGGGGTAAAGATATGCTCGCCGCTCTCAGGGTCGAACAGCTCGACCTGACCGGTGAGGACATCGATATACTGGTAGGACTGACGCGACTTGCGGCCACGGCGCTCGTCGACCTCGACGATAAAGACGGCGGGGTGGACGCTCTTGATGGTGCCCATGCGCTCGACAACGCGGGTGCGGCCCATGTTGGCCTTAACCTTGACGCGATCGCCCACCATATCGGTCAGCTTCTCGTGGATGTCGTCGACGTGATTGACTTCCATCTCTTCCATGAACAGGGCCTCCAGAAGGTGCAATTCAAAAAGGGGATAATACCCCTAAGATAGACAAAACTCTAATACTATAGCACCCTGTTGCAGCTCTGTACAAGACGTTTCTAAAATTATTTGCATAACTAGTTCACGCCAGCGAACGGCCACCATTCGAGCCAAGGTGTCGCGAAAGAGGAGCGACGCGTACTTTGGTACGCGAGCGACGGTTTGAGCGACAGATTGGCCGAATGGTGGCCGTGCAGCGTCGAGCAGTTACGCGGTTTGGTAAAACCGCGTAACCTACAGGTTATCGGTGTCCAAGACGATGGTGAATGGACCGTCGTTGACGAGATCGACTTTCATATCGGCGCCAAAGATACCGTGCGCCACATGCTCAACGTCCTCGCGCACAAGCGTCAGGAAGTACTCGTAGAGCTCGTTGGCGATATCGGGGGCGCCGGCATCCGTAAACGACGGGCGGCGACCATGGCGGCAGTCGGCGAACAGCGTGAACTGCGACACCACGAGCACCTCACCGTCGACATCGGCAAGCGACAGATTGGTCTTGCCGTTGTCGTCCTCGTTAATGCGCAGGCCGCGGAGCTTACCCCACAGCTTATCAGCCTCGGCACGCGTGTCGCCGTGACCCACGCCCAGCAGCACCAGGTAGCCGCGTCCAATGCGGCCCACGCACTCGCCGTCGACCGTCACACCGGCGTTGAGCACGCGCTGCACCACCGCACGCATGGCCTACTCCTCGCCCGTCAGCTTGGCGGACAGATGCTCGAGCGCGTGGAAACGATGGCTGATGGCGTTTTTCTCGTCAGCCGTCAGCTCGGCCATAGTCTTGCCCGGCGTATCGACCGGTAGGAACAGCGGGTCGTAGCCAAAGCCGTGATCGCCGCGGCCCTCGTGCGCGATAACGCCCTCGCAGGCGCCCTCGCCATAGGTGACCAGGCCGTCCGTATCGATAAGCGCGACGACGCTCATAAAGCGCGCGGTGCGGTCCTCATCTGCCACGCCTTCCAGGTTAACGAGGAGTTTGGCGTTGTTGGCGGCATCGTCGCCATGCACGCCCGCATAGCGCGCGCTATACACGCCCGGCTCGCCGTCCAGGGCATCAACGACCAGGCCGGAATCGTCGGCGATGGCCATAAGGCCCGTCTCCTCGACCGCAGCCTGCGCCTTGATGATGGCGTTCTCCAAAAACGTCGTGCCGTTTTCCTCGGGGTCCTCAAAATCGCCCAGCTGGCCGAGCGCCACAAAGCGCACCTCGGGCATGACCTTGCCCAAAATGGCCTCGATCTCGGTGAGCTTGTGGGCGTTGCCCGTTGCCACGACGATAGTCGCCGCCGGGTCAAGGGTGTCGATGTCAATCTTCTCAAGTGCCATGAGTGGTCTCCTTGTCTCTATAGCAATGCCGCGCCGAGGGCGACGAGGGCCTCTGCCTCTCCCCTCTCAATCAACGGCAGTCTTGTGTCTAGACGTCTCCGCAGATAAAACCTACCAAAATAAACCTGTCCCTTTTTTGCAGGTTAGGCGATGGCTTGGCGCTGAAGCTCGATGAGCTCGGCAATACCCTTGTCGCCCAGGTCGAGCAGGGCGTTGAGGCGTTTGCGGTCGAAGGGCGCCTGCTCGCCGGTGCCCTGGAGCTCGATCATCTCACCGGTTTCGGTGGCGACGAGGTTCATGTCGACCTCGGCATGGCTGTCCTCGGAATAATCGAGGTCAAGCAGCGTATTGCCGTCGACAACGCCCATGGAGATGGCAGCCACCTGGCCGATAAGCGGGATGCGCTCGATCTTGCCCGCCTCGACCCACATGGCGAGGGCGTCGTGCAGCGCCACCCAGGCGCCGGTGATGCTCGCTGTACGCGTGCCGCCATCGGCCTGAATCACATCGCAGTCGACGGTGACGGTGTACTCGCCGAGCGCCTTCATGTTGACGACGGTACGCAGGCTGCGGCCAATGAGGCGCTCGATCTCCATGGAGCGACCCTTGCGGTTGGCGTGCTCGCGCTTGCAGCGCTTGCCGGTCGACGCCGGCAGCATGGCGTATTCCGCAGTCACCCAGCCGGCCTTAGCCCCCTTGCGCCAGCCCGGCACGCCCTCCTCGATAGTGGCGGCGCACAGCACGCGCGTGTCACCGAACTCGGCCAAACACGAGCCGTGGGCGTGCTTCATGACGCCACGGGTGAGCTTAACGGGGCGCAACTCGTTGGCGGCGCGGCCGTTGGCGCGGTTGACCTGCATGTACTCCATAGAAATATCCTTTCGGCAAAAGATGTGGCGAAGACTTTGGCGGCTGCCTTACATCTATTTCAGTTCATCGATATCGATATGTTCGATGCTCTTGAGCGGCTGACCAAAGATAAAGCTGCCCGCCACCGCAAACTCGGCAATGTTATCGGCCGTCGTGGCAAAACGATGCTGCGGCTCGGCGGCGTCGCCCGCCAGCTGCTCGCGGCGCGTGAGGATATCGGTCAGCTCGCGTGTGGTCTCCTCGGCGGAACTCACGACGCGCACCCCAGGCCCCAGCGCATGGCGGATAGGTCCCACCAACAGCGGAAAATGTGTACAGCCGAGCACCACGGTATCGATACCGTGGTCGCGCAGCGGCTCAACCGTGGCACCCACCAGCGCACGCACGGCAGGCGTATCGAAGATGTCCTCGTTCTCAAGCCACTGTTCCTGCAGATGTGCACCCGAGGCGAGCTCGTGTTCGACAACCTCGACAAAGCTCGAGGCAGGACAGCCATATACATCGACGCCGGCATCTAAATCCTG
Organism: Collinsella sp.; assembly: GCA_018368535.1. Lineage (GTDB taxonomy): Bacteria > Actinomycetota > Coriobacteriia > Coriobacteriales > Coriobacteriaceae > Collinsella. Next base: position 7,447 of record JAGZDZ010000014.1, read on the forward strand.
AATGGCGCGCGTGTAGGCGCCCGAGCGAATAGTGAGGTTGGTGGCGAGCACGCCCACGCGACGCGTGCGCGTGCTGTTAATGGCGGCGCGTGCGCCAGGCGCGATCACGCCGATCACGGGAACGTCGAGCACCTGCTGGGCCAGACGCAAGGCCGCAGCGGTCGCCGTGTTGCAGGCGATGACCATAATCTTGACGTCGTGCTTCGAAAGCCAACGGCCCGCCTGCAACGCAAACGAGCGCACCTCATCCTCGGTGCGGGTGCCGTAGGGGCAGCGTTTGGTGTCGCCAAAGTAGTAGACGGACTCGTGCGGCAGCGCCGTCGCGATGGCGCGCGCAACCGTCAGACCGCCCAAACCAGAATCGAACACGCCAATCGGGCGCGTGTCGCCTGCCGGATTCTCGATATCGGACATTACCTCACCAGTCTCTCTCGAAAAGACATGTCCAAGTGCAGCGATGCCGCGCTACGAACGCGCCGCGACCAGCAGCTCTGCCGTCGCCGCCCAACCGTCGACAATTTTGCCGCGCGTAACGAAAGCGTTCTCGCAAGCAGCCAGGAACTCGGGCGCGCCAGCGCTCGTCAGGCCATTCTCGACCAAGCAGAACGTGCCCACGTGATCGGCCATGTAGAAGTCGGACTCGGAATCGCCGAGCGCCAACGTCTCCTCGCGCTCGATCCCCAGGTGCTCGCAGAAGCGCGCAATGGCGACGCCCTTGTTGAGGCCGGCGGGATTGATGTTAAATGCGCGACCGTCCTCGACGCGATCGAGCTCGAGCGTCGTCGGCTTGGACAGATGCGTCAGGTGACCGTTACAGGCCCACACCAGGCCGCAGCCGGCCTCGTCCAGGATGGCCTGGACCTCATCGTCGGGCACATCGCCGCGCATGCCGACGGTGACCTCGCGGTACTTGTAGCCGGTCGACATGTCGTTGTGGTACTCGATCTTGTGCGGCCAGCGGGCAAGGATCTTCTCGCACACGCCGGTCTGTTCGATCACCTGGTGCGGAGTAAGGCCGCAGGCGGGGTCGTAAGGCATGTCGCCAGTCAGATACTCCCAATCGTTGGCTTTGAGGTCGTACATGACCAGGCCGCCCATCTCACCAATGTAGGAGTTGAGGCCGAGCACGCGCGCGTCCTCGTGGATCATGGTACGGTTGCGGCCCGAGGTGGGAACCACCTGAATACCAGCGCGAGCGAGCGCCACGACGGCCTCGACGAGTTTGGTCGAGGGGTTGCCGTCGTTGTCGCGCAGCACGCACGAGCCGGGTGCGAGCATCGTGGCATCCAGGTCGGTAAAGACGTACTTGACCTTGGCCAAGCGCTCGCGCATCTCGCCCGAAAGCTCGGCAACGGTCGGCAGGGTGTTGTGGGACATGGTTACTCCGTTTACATAGAAGGGTTTGGACTTGGACGGCATGTTTTGATTGAGGGAACACGCTTATGGCGACAGCGCACTCAGGGCGCCGCCGCCATCATGGTTCATTAGTCAAACTGGGTAACATCGATTAGGCGATTGGCCAGCGAAAGGTCGCTCTCGATGGGCACGAACTCGTCGCCCACGTGCATGAGTTCCTCGTCACCCTTTGCCAGCAGCAAGACAATGGTGGGAGCATCGGGGTTGACGTACTCCTCGCGCGCCGCCTTGAACGCCGCATGCACAGCGGCTTCGCGGTCGAGGATGATCTTGTTCGGCGTATCGTCGGGAACATGCTCGGCAAGCTCGCGACAGACCTTCATCGGGTCCTCGTGAGCTGGATCCTCGTTGGCAAAGATCATCAGGTCGGAATATGGTGCGGCCTCGCGCGGAAGCTGCTCGCGGCGCTCCTGCGCCTTGCCGCCGGCAGCGCCAAACAGCGCAATGACGGGGCTAGCGGGAAACGCGCGCTTGACCGACGAGAAAAGCGAGCGGAACGAAAGCTGGTTGTGCGCGTAGTCGACGACACAAATCACGCGGCCGTCCTTCGACTCCACGACCTCCATACGGCCCGGCACACGCAGTTTGGAGAGGCCCTTCTTGATGGCCTCGATACCGATGCCGATCTCGCGCGCGGCGGCGATAGAGACCAGCGCGTTCTCCACGTTAAAGTCTCCCGCGATGCCCAGCAGGATCTTCTCCCCCGCCTCGGACTCGTCGGCACACAGGCCATGCAAGTTGAACTCGATGCTAAAGCCGACCATGCGTACATCGCTCGCCCACAGGCTTGCCTCGGGATGCTCGACGCCAACGGTCACCAAGCGCTCGGCCGTCGACGCTGCCTCCAGCACACGGTCGACCTCTTCGGTGCCCAGATTCACCACGGCGGTCTTTGCCTGGTCAAAGATCCTGAGTTTGCTCTCAAAATAATCCTCAAACGTGGGGTGTTCAATCGGCGAGATGTGGTCGCGGCCGATGTTGAGGAAGCACGCCACGTCAAACGGCAGATTCTCGACGCGTTGGTACTTGAGCGCCTGGCTCGAGACCTCCATGACCATGGACTGGCGACCGGACGTGCGGCAGTTGGCGATATGGCGCCAAACCTCGGGGGCCTCGGGCGTGGTGTTGGTGCTCTCGTAGCACTCGATACCATCGTCGGTACTCACCGAGCCGATCATGCCGCAGGACTCGCCCGCCGCCTTGATGATGGACTGGAGCATAAAAGCGGCCGTGGTTTTTCCCTTGGTGCCGGTGATGCCCACGATCTTGACGTCGTGGTCGGGACGGTCGTAGACCTCTGGCGGCAACAGGGCCATGGCCGTGCGAACACTATCAACAACCAGCATCGCAGCACCGCTCTCCTGCGCCAGCGGCTCCAGAGACTCGACCAGCGACTCCTCGCACACAAATGCGACGGCGCCCGCATCGAGCGCCATGCTCAAAAACGCGGGCTTAAAGGCAGCACCTTTGCAAAAGAACACGTCACCTGCCGAGACCGCGCGCGAATCAAACGAGCAGCCGGTCACAGCACGCTCGTCAACCTGCTCTGATGCGCGCAGCTCGCCGCACACATCGAGCAGCTTGGCAAGCGTATCGACCGTGGTTACGGTCGCGGAATCCGAATGGTGCATCTTTCACCTTTCTCAGCCATTTGGCAGGGACGGTTTTTATAGTAACTGAAACGCACCCACGCAAAAACGGCTCCCGGAGGAGCCGTTACGCGCAGGCGTTCGTAAGCCGAGGCTAGGCAGCCTGAACAGCGGGCTGGTCCTCGTCGATAAAGAAGCGCTTGTACCACACCAGGAACACGAGCGGCGTATAGATCTTGCGCTGGAAATCGCCCTTGCCCGCAAAGTGCAGATCGAGCAGGTGCATGAGCTCGTCGGTATCGAAGAACTCGCTTGCCCACGGCGCGGTGAAGTACTCCTTGACATAGTCGTACCACTTTTGCTCGCGCAGCCAGTAGACAATCGGCACCGGGAAGCCCACCTTGGGACGGGTGGCCCACTCATCGGGCAGCGACTTGTTGGCAGCGTGGCGGAGTACTTGTTTGTTGCCGTTCTCGTTGATGCGGTAGCGGTCGGGAATGTGCTCGGCGAACTCCATGACTTTGCGGTCCAGGAAGGGCACGCGCAGCTCCAGCGAGTGCGCCATGCACATCTTGTCGGCCTTGAGCAGAATGTCGCCCGGGAGCCACATGTTCATGTCCAGGTACTGCTTCTTGACCAGTTCGGGCTGACCCTTCACGCGTGCGTAGATGGGAGCGGCAAGCTCGAAGGCGCCGTCACCGGTGTTGTACTCGGGCTTGAGCACGCCGTCGACCTCGCGCTCCGGCCATACCAGAGCCTGTCCCAGGAACGACTTCTCGGGAATCTCGGCACCCTTGACCAGGAAGTTATGTCCCTTGAAGTACGGCATATGCAGCGCCAGGTTACCGAGCGCGCGACGGATGGGCAGCGGCACCATCTTTTTGTACTTGCGCACCGGGACCGTATCCTCGTAGTAGGCGTAGCCGCCAAAGAGTTCGTCGGCGCCTTCGCCCGAAAGCACGACGGTAACGTCCCTGCGGGCCATCTCGGCCAAGAACCACAGCGGCACGGAAGACAGGTTGGACTGCGGCTCGTCCATGTGATACTGGATGTCCTCGAGCGCACCGAAGAACTCGTCGGCGGTAATCATCTTGCGAACGTTTTCGACGCCGAGCTTATCGGAAAGCTCCTTGGCGTAGTTGGTCTCGTTGAAGTTCTTGTAGTCAAAGCCCACCGAGAAGGTCTTGTCGGGCATGAGGCAAGCGGCGATGTAGCTGGAGTCGACGCCACCGGAGAGGAACGACGCGACCTTGACGTCGGCGATGCGATGGGCCTCGACGCTCTCGTGCACGACCTCGTCCAGCTCATCGACATACTCTTCGAACGGCTTCTCGACGGCAGAGTAATCGCAATCCCAGTAGCGCTCGATGTTCATCTTGCCGGTCGGGATATCGACGGTAAAGTAGTGCGCCGGCGGCAGCTTGTAGACACCCTCGAAGAAGGTCTCCTCAGTCGCCGAATACTGCAGCGTCATGTACGGACGTAGAGCCTTTTTGTTGACCGCCTTGTGGAAGTGCGGGTAGTCCAGGAAGCTCTTGATCTCGGAACCAAAGAGCACGCCCGGAGCGCCGTCGCCCGCATCGGCCATGGGATAGTAGTAGAGCGGCTTGATGCCAAAGATGTCGCGGGCGCCAAAAAGCTTGTTCTTCTTTTTGTCCCAGATGACGAAGGCGTACATACCGCGTAAGCGATCGAGGACGGCCTCGCCCCACTCCTCGTAGCCGTGCAGGAGGCTCTCGGTGTCGGCGCCGCAATGGAACTTGTAGCCCTTGGCCTCGAGCTCGGAACGGAGTTCTTGGAAGTTGTAGATCTCACCGTTGAAGACAATGACGACGCTGCCGTCCTCGTTGGCCATGGGTTGAGCGCCGGCCTCGGTCAGGTCGAGGATCGACAGGCGGCGGAAGCCCAGGGCAACGCGGCCGTCGATAAACTGACCGCCCATGTCGGGACCGCGATGGACGATGCGGTCCATCATCTTGGTGAGCACCTCGGATTGGTTATCCGTCCCACCGACAAAACCGACAAAACCGCACATATACTATCCCCTCTGCTGTTGCTGGGCATCAAATCGAATCAGTAGCTTTTGAGTATACCCGAGGGCGTAAAGAGGGGCGGAATGTTCAGGCAATCTCAACTGAATCAGCTCCGCTGTGACACGCGGCTGTGACACGCGCGAGTTACCTTTAATGGATATGAGGTGAATGAGGCGATTGTTTTGCTATACTCTCTCCGCACGGGCGATTGGCGCAACGGTTAGCGCAGGTGCTTTACACGCACAAGGCTGGGGGTTCGAATCCCTCATCGCCCACCATTGAATTGGAAACGGTCCTCGAAAGGGGACCGTTTTTGTTTGGGCCCATTTCATGGGATTCGAACCCGCAAGGGTGCGGAGCTGAGGAAACGCGAAGCGTTTTCCAGCGCAGCACGCGAGGAGCGAAGCGACGAAGCGGATGCGGGCGGCGGAGCCGCACGCGGACATCCCTCATCGCCCACCACTGATTTGATAGGCTCCCAGCAATGGGAGCCTTTCTTTTTTGGGCCCAGCGCATGGGATTCGAACCCGCCAGCACGTCTGTCACAAAGGCCGTGGCCAAATAATGGCAAAAATGAGTACTGCTACTTTGCTTGCAACATATAAACAGATAGTGTTTGCTTAGGTTACGCAACATATGTCCATTATAAGGACTAACAGTCAGATCAAAATCGTGTATTCATCGCCATTTCGACTTGCCATCTGGCCTTATTAGTCCAAAATTGCTGCTACCAAATCGGTAACAGTACTCATATTTGATGTTTTTTGACCAGCAGGTCTCCCTGCCTTAGCAAATCTAAGGCAAAACGGGCTCCAGACCGCTGAATCATGCCGCATAGGGCACGTCCGCAGTCCGGAACTCGGTCCAAATTGAGTTATTGCGCCGCGTTAGCCCAAAACACCCGACAGGATCTCGATCAGACTGTCCACGTCGGCTTCCTCGCAGACGAGTGGCGGCAGGAAACGCAGCGTATGCGCACCCGTAGCGTTGATCACGGCACCGGCGGCCAGCGCGCGGGCAACAACACCATGCGCGTCGCCCGCGGCATCATCCAAATCACAGCCGAGCATCAAGCCGCGACCACGTACCTCGGTCACGTGCGGCAGCTTGGCGAGCTTTGCCTCCATATAGGCACCCACCTTGGCAGCATGCTCGGCATAATCGCCACGCACAAGCGCGGAGAGCGTCGCGGCACACGCCGCGATGGCCAAGCAGCTACCGCCAAAGGTCGAGCCGTGGTCGCCCGGCTTAAACACGTCGGCAATCTCCTTCTTCGCCACGACGGCACCCATGGGCACGCCATCAGCAATGCCCTTGGCAAGGCTCATGATGTCGGGCTCCACGCCATAGGTCTGGAACGCAAACGGCTTGCCGGAGCGGAAGATGCCGCACTGGACCTCGTCGGCGATAAGCACGGCGCCCACTTCGTGTGCCAGGTCGCGCGCCGTAGCCATAAACTCCTCGGTCATGGGATGCACACCGCTCTCACCCTGGATCGGCTCGAGCATCACGGCACAAATTTCGCTCCCCAGCTGCTTAAAGATCGCACGCAGCTCATCCACATCGTTGGGCGTGCAGGCCACAAAGCCACCCGGCAGCGGGCGGAAGCTGTCCTGCAGCCAATCCTGCATGGTGGCGGCAATGGTCTCGAGCGTACGGCCGTGGAAGCCGCCGCGCATGCACACGATGGTGTTGCCGCCATTACCGGCACGCTTGGCGTACAGGCGCGCGAGCTTCATCGAGCCCTCGTTGGCCTCGGCGCCAGAGTTGGCAAAGAAGGTCTCCCAAACCTGCTCATCCGCAGCCGGGGCACCAAGAGCAGCTGCCGTGGTCTCATCGCCGGCGGCAATGGCATCGGCAAGCACGCGCGCACCATCTACGTCGTCGTTAGCAAGCTTGGACAGCAGCGCCGCGACCTGTCCGCGCTGCTCAATGTAGAAGTAATTGGAGACATGCATGAGCTTTTTGGTCTGTGCCTCGAGCGCCGAGAGCACAGCCGGGTCGCCATGACCTAGGCTGCACACGCCGATGCCGGCAAGAAAGTCGAGGTACTCACGGCCATCGTCGCCGGTGAGCTTCATGCCGTGACCCTCGACAAACTCGACCGGAGAGCGGCCAAAGGTATGCATAACGTAATGGGATTCAAGCGATTGCTGAGCTGCAAGTGACATGGGATGCCTTTCGTTGGGCGCCAGACGGCGCGGGGCTATGGGTGCAGGAATGGGGCGGCTGCGGGTCAGCTAGACCGTCTGAAGCTTCTCGACCTCGTCAAGGTTCTCGGTCAGACGCGCAGCAAACGTCGAAAGCGGATGCGGATGCGTATCGAACTCGTAAGCCGTCTCGGTGGAATGGATCACGGTGCCGACGCCGGCATCGGTCAGCAGCTCCAGGAGCAGCGAATGCGGCGTAGTACCGTTAATGATGTGGGCACGAAATACGCCGCCGGTAAGCGCATCGACGGCCGCGCGCAGCTTGGGAATCATGCCCTTATCGACCTCGCCGCCGTAGAGCATTTCGTTGACCTCGTCGAGCGTTAGGTTGGAGATAAGCGAGTCCTTGTCGCTAAAGTCCTTGTACAGGCCATCGACGTCGGTCAAAAAGATTGCCTTATGCGCGTGGAGCGCCGCGGCAACGGCACCGGCGGCGGTGTCGGCGTTGATGTTGAAGAAACCGCCGTCCTCCCCCGCCGCGACGGTAGCGATGACGGGGATGTACTCGCTATCGAGCAGGCGCTCGATATAGTCGGTGTTGACGTGCGTGACCTTGCCTACGCGGCCGAGCTCTGGGTCGAGTGGCTCGGCGATAAGGGTGCCGGCATCGCTGCCCGACACGCCCACGGCCAGGTTGCCGTGGTGGTTGATGGCAGCAACCAGCTCTTGGTTGACCTTGCCGCCCAGCACCTCGCGCACGATATCCATAGTCGCCGGCGTGGTCACGCGCTGGCCGTTCTTAAACTCGACGGGAATATCGTAATGGCTCAGCGCCTCGTTGATAGCCTTGCCGCCGCCATGCACGATGACGGGACGCATACCGATGATCTTGAGCAAAACGATGTCGCTCATCACGTCGCGGCGCAGCTGCTCATCAACCATGGCGGCTCCGCCATATTTGATAACAACCGTCTTGCCGGTCAGGTTCTTAATCCACGGCAGCGCTTCGAACAGCAGCTGCGCGGTTGCTTCGTTGGATTCGCTCGAACGACAATCGCGTGCGAATTTCATAATCTGCCTCGTCTTTCGTATCGTTATCGCGCCGTACTCCGCCGTCCGCAATCGCGGCAAGATGCGCAGCATGCCTGGAATCTAGGAACGGTAGTCGCCGTTGATGGAGATGTATTCATGCGTGAGGTCGCAGGTCCACACGGTCGTTGCCGCGTCGCCTGCGCCCAGGTCGGCCGAGATCACGATCTCGGGCGCCTCGAAACGTCGTAGAGCCTCGTCCTCGTCAAAGGGAACAGTCAGACCGTCGCGACAGACAGGCATGCCCATCATGTCGATGGAAACGTCTTCCTGATTAAACTTAACGCCGCACTTGCCAAGCGCCATAGCAACACGGCCCCAGTTGCAGTCGTGGCCGGCGATGCAGGTCTTGACGAGCGGCGAGTTGGCAACGGCACGGGCGGCGATATCGGCCTCCTCGTCGTTCACGGCGCCGGTAACGTTGACCGTAACAAGCTTGGATGCGCCCTCACCATCGGCGGCGATATTGCGCGCCAGGCTCTCGCACACCTCGTGCACGGCAAATGCCAACTCGTCGAAGGCATCGGAGCCCTCGACGATAGGCTCGGCATCTGCGGCAGCGGCGCCGGAGGCAAGCATGATGCAGGTGTCGTTGGTCGAGGTGTCGGAATCGACCGTTACCTTGTTAAAGGTCTGCTTGACGGTCGAGAGCAGTAGGGCATGAAGTGCCGCAGGCTCGACGTGGGCATCGGTGGTGATAACTGCGATCATGGTGGCCATGTTGGGCATGATCATGCCCGAGCCCTTGCACATTCCGCCTACCGTATAGACATTGCCCGCATGACCCGCGGCCTCACTGACGTAGGACACGGCGTACTCCTTGGAGTGCGTGTCGGTCGTCATGATGGCGCGAGCGGCATCGGCGCCACCGTGGGCGGAGAGTGCCTCGTAGGCAGCAGGAATGGCGGTCTCAAACGTGTCGATCGGCAGAATCTGCCCGATCACACCCGTGGAGGCAACCAGGATCTGTTGGGGCTCGCAGCCGATGACCTGCGATGCGATGCTGCACGTCTCGCGCGCGCATGCAAGGCCTGTCTCACCCGTGGCGGCGTTGGCATTGCCAGAGTTGACCGAAACACCGGCGATAATGCCATAGCCCTTGTCCGCACCGCCCAGGTTGGCACGGCTCACCTGCACGGGCGCCGCACAAAAGCGGTTGGTCGTAAACACGCCGGCGCCGGGACAGGGTTTATCAGGCACGACGAGCGCATAGTCCAAGCGCTCGGGATTCTTCCGGAATCCCGCATGGATGCCTGCGGCCTTAAAGCCGGCAGCCGCCGTAACGCCGCCCTCGACGGCGCGAATCTTGATATCAATCAGGTCGGTGTTCATCGTCCCTACGACTCCTTATATCAAACAAAAAAGCGGGCATCGGCTGGCACGCCATACCGGTCGCAACTACTAGACCAGCTTAAAAGTGGCGCCCAACTCGATACCCGACTACCAAATCGCTAACAATCGAATGTGCTACACCGGGCACGCCACTGTGAGCAAGCCTCGTCGCTCGTCAAAGCCAAAAACGATGTTGGCGCACTGGACCGCCTGGCCCGCAGCACCCTTGCACAAATTGTCGATGGCGCCCGTCGCCACCAGCACGCCTGCACGCTTGTTGAGCGCAAGGCCAATCTGGGCGGCATTGGTACCGACGACCGAAGCCGTCTTGGGCTGCTGGCCGGCATCGAGCACGCGCACAAAGGTGCGACCGGCGTAAAACTTCTTGTAATGGTCGACGACATCCTCAAGAACCAGCGCGTCGAGAGCCTGCGGCGCGAGCGGCATCGTCACCGTGGAAAGCAGGCCGCGCTTGAGCGGTGCCAAGTGCGGGGTGAAGACGATGCGGTCGGCTAGGCCGAGTATCTGCTCGATCTCGGGCGTATGACGATGCTTGCCCACGCCATAGGCTTCCAGGTTCTCGTCCGCGCTGCAAAAATGGGTGCGGGCGTTACAGGACTTGCCGGCACCCGTCACGCCGCTGATAGCGTCAACGATCACGGGACCGCTCTCGGCCACCCAGCCCGCACGCACGGCAGGAGCGGCTGCAAGGCTCGTTGCGGTGGGATAGCAGCCGGCGCAGGCGACCAACACGGGCTTTCCGGCGGCATGGCTGGAAGCAGCAGTCTCTAAGTCCTGACAGAACAGCTCGGGCAGGCCAAAAGCGCGGGTCTTGAGCAACTCGGGGCTCGTGTGCTCAGCGGCATACCATGCCTCAAAGACGGACGCGTCGCTCAGACGGTAATCGGCCGAAAGATCAAAGCAGGAAACGCCCGCGGCAAGCAGCGCGGGCACCTGTGCCATGGCAGCCGTGTGCGGCACGGCAAGAAAAACCGCATCGCAGCTCTTGAGCTCGGGGGCGTCATGCGTGGTGAAAACCAGATCGCTCACGCCAGCAAAGCTCGGATACACCGCGGACAGCGGCTGGCCGGCATCGGCGTTGGACGTAATGGCAACAAGTTCAAACTCGGGATGGCCAAGCATGAGGCGAATGAGTTCGGCGCCGGCATATCCAGCCGCGCCGACGATTCCAACCTTCAAAGACATATCAGACTCCTTGTCTGCGATTTATGCACCGATGCGCATTTCGCAGCGGTCGTTATGAAGTGGGTTGAAACTTTAGCACCAAAAGATGCATGAACACGTAAATGGCTTGCATATTCATGCATTGAAACATTCCCGACACATTCGCTTGAAGGAATTGACAAATGGAGCGGGCCCCGTATTGACCGGCGCTCCTAACGGCGCCGGGCAATACGGGGCCCGCCCATGCGAAAACCAAGTTGTTAGGATGAGCCAGCTGGCTAGAGCTCGACCGGCACCCATTCGTCGTGATTGCAGATAAAAGCCTCGGGATCCTCGACGCTAAAGAAGACGAGCGTGGGGTCGTTAGGCCCCTCATAGTGCTCGCCCAGGTGCTCTAGATGCTTCCACCCGGCTTCGCGCATTTCGTCTAAAGCCCGGTCATCCAAGCCGGCACGCCCGCGCAAGATGAGCCAGCCATGGCCCGGCCACCAACTCGTGGCCTCAAAGCGCTGGTTTTGCAGCAGCTCTTGCCACACATCTTTGGTGCGCGCTGTTACAAACCACAGCTTGCCATCCTGGATCTGCGCAAACGAAAACGGACGCACATGAGGCTGTCCGTCAACGCTCGTCGCCAAATACCATGCCGGCACCGACGTCAGATACTCCAACACCGTATTCAATCCGTCCACGTTTCCTCCTGTACTAGCTAGTTTGGGAGCCCGGTTTGTGCGAGCTAGAGCTCCAGGCGCTCCTCGCTGCCGTCGATATCACAGAAGCGCGCGGCAATGTTGCGGACCGAAAAGAAAGCAAGGCGGCCGTCGTTGGCACTCTCGTGTTCCTCGCCAATGCCCACCATGTGCTTAAAACCCGCTTGACGCACCTTGTCGCTCGCAACTGCGTCGTCCTCAAGTGCGGCTTCGCCGGTCAATACGATCCAACATTCCCCCGGCTTCCAGCCCGAGAGCTCAAACTTGGGATTCGCGCTCAGCTCCGCCCACATATCTTTGTCGCGCGACGTACAAAACCACAGTTTACCGTCATCGACCATGGCAAACGAAAACGGCCTCACGCGAGGCTGATGCCCGTCGGCTACATCGGTCGTGGCCAGATACCACGCCGGAATGCGCCTGAGATACGAACAGGCGAGCTCAAGCTGAGCCGTGCGGTCGTTGTCGGTCATAGGGACCCCTTTCTTGCGCTCGAATCGCGCCTAAACAAGTTGAAGGTTGATGACGATGACGCAGATGAGCAGCAACGCCGTCACCACCGCCGCCAACGCATCGCCGCGGCCAAACGTAAGTGCATGCAGACGCGTGCGTCCCTGTTCGCCGTGATAGCAACGCGCATCCATGGCGGCCGAAAGCGTCTCGGCATGACGGAACACGCCCGTGAACAGCGGAATGGCCACACTGCCGAGCATACGCACGCCGCCGTGCGGGCCTCCCGTCACGCGCGCACCGCGGCTCGCCTGCGCATCGGCCGTCTGCTTCATCTCGGTAGCGAACTGCGGCATAAAGCGCAACGCGATACCCATGATCATGCCGAGCTCATGCGCCGGAAGCCCCACGCGCGCAAACGGTGCGAGCAGACGCTCAAAGCCCGCGGTGAGGTCGAGCGTGGGGGTGGTGAGCGTAATGGCGCTCATGCCGGCCATCATCAGGGTCAGGCGGCACGCCATAAACGCCGCAGAACGCAGCGAGCCCTCGCTTATCTGCAGAAAGCCGAGCTGCCACAAGATGCGCCCACTCTGATCGGTAAACAAGTTGAGCACCGCGACCACGACGACGATTGCCAGCAGCGGCGCCATCGATGATAGGACCCGGCGCAACGGCACCCGGGACACGGTATAGATCAGGACAACGAAGATTGCGACCGGGACCAGTCCGCGGAAGCTGCTGACTGTGAGCGTCGTGATCAGAAACACAAAGCCCAAGAGCAACTTAGTTCGCGGGTCCAGGCGGTGGATCGCACTATCGCCGGGATAGTAGCTGCCAAACGAAAACGCCTCCATTAGCAGCCCTCCTCTCGCGCGACCGTCTTGGATTTAGCAATGTCCGCGACGTTAGAAGGACCGCCCGAGCGACCGATTAGCAGGTCCACCAACTCGTCTGCCAGCGACTCAACCGTATAAAGGCCGTCAAAGCGCAGCGGCACGCCTGCCTTCGCAAGCGCCAGCGCCATGCGCTGGGCAGCGGGAACACCCAAGCCGATTGATTTAAGCTCATCCGCATGCGCAAACACCTGAGCGGGGGTTCCCTCGGCAAACACCGCACCTTCGTTCATTACGACGATACGGTCGCAGCAATTGGCCAGGTCATCCATGCTGTGCGAAACCATGACAACGGTCAGGCCCTCGCGATGGAGTCGATCGATGAGCTCCAGGAAATCACTGTGCGCAGCCGGATCGAGCCCCGCCATGGGTTCATCGAGCACCAGGACTTCGGGCTCCATGGCGAGCACGCCGGCGAATGCCACACGCCGTTGCTGACCGCCCGAAAGCTCAAAGGGACTCTTGTCGCCGACCGTGGAAAGGTCGAGGCCCACGCGCGAGAGCGATGACTCGACACGACGGTCGACTTCATCTTGCGGCAAGCCAAGGTTATGCGGACCAAACGCCACGTCCTGCGCCACGGTTTCGGCAAACAGCTGACGCTCAGGATATTGAAACACCACGCCGACCTTGGCCTTAACCGCGGCGGCGTCTTTCTTGTTTGACAGATCGAGCCCCAGCGCGCGAACGGATCCCTCCTGAGGGCGAATCAAACCGTTGAGATGCTGGACCAGCGTCGACTTACCCGAACCGGTATGACCTGCCAAGCCCAGGAACTCGCCGCGACGCACCGTCAGCGATACACCGCGCAGCGCCCACGGGCTGCTGGGGACGTTTCCCCAGAGAGCCTGTTTGCTCGATTTGTCCGCAGTGGCCGAGCGCTTATGCCAGCGGCGGCGCTCGCGGGCGCTCAGCGAATAGCTAAACGAAAGGTGCGAAATCTCGATAACGGGCTCCAGCGCGTCTGCGCCATCGAGCGCAGAGGAAACGTTGTCGGGAATACGAGGATCGAATGCGAAAGGCCACCCGGCGATGCCTGTCCTACTCCGCTCGGCATAAGCCTGCGCTATACCGGCGACCACATCCGCCTCGCGCACCTGCGCATAAACGGGCACGCCCTTCGCACGAAGCGCCACGCCCAAACGGCACGACTCCGGCATATCAAGGTTGAGCTGCGCGAGTTCGTCCGCCTGCGTCAAGATCTCCTCGGGCGTGCCCAACATGGCAACGCGGCCCGCTTGGAAGACAGCAACGCGATCGGCCTCAGCGGCCTCTTCCATAAAGTGCGTAATCATCACGATGGTCATGCCGCGTTCGTGCAGCGCATGACAGGCCTTCATAAGACCCTTGCGTCCGCGCGGATCGAGCATCGAGGAGGCCTCATCCAAAATGAGAACGCGCGGCTCCATGGCGAGCACGCCGGCAAGCGCCACGCGTTGCTTTTGGCCACCCGAGAGCGCATGGGTCTCGTGGCGCTCAAAGCCCACCAGACCCACGGCCTTCAGCGCCTCGCGCACGCGCTGCGCGATCTGGGCCGATTCGACCCCTAAGTTCTCGGGACCAAACGCAACGTCGTCCTCGACAAGCGTCGCCACAAGCTGGTCGTCGGGATTCTGGAACACCATGCCAGCAGTCAAGCGAATGTCGTAGACCAGCTCGGGATCGGACGCATCCATGCCGTTAATGCGCACCGTGCCCGCATCGGGCTGCAGCAGCGCATTCAGATGCTTGGCAAACGTCGACTTGCCCGACCCATTGCCACCGAGGATGCAGAAAAACTCCCCGTCCTCGATGTTCAGATCGACACCGTCGAGTGCCGACACGGCACCGTCATAGCTAAAGGAAACGCCCCGACACTCAATCATGCGCGGCCTTTGACCTGGTCCTTTTTAGGCGTGATGAGGTTGGAGACTGCTTTATACACCACCAGCGTCAACACCGAGTTAAGCACGGTCTTGATAAGGTTGAACGGCAGTACGGCAGGAATCATGAGCGGGGCGATCGCATCGACCGAGCCATACCAGAACCAAACGCCAATGGTAAGGTTTGCGACCATAGACAGCGCCGTAGCGGCAATGACGCCGAGCACCAGGCCAATCACGGCACCCTTATAGGTGTGCATCTTCTGGTAAACGGTAGCCGCGGGCAGAATGTAGCCCAGCGTGGCAACCAGGTTCATAAGCGCGCCGACCCAGTCACCCGTGGTGAGCGCATGGATAACGATCGCCATGGCGGCAACAGCAGTGCCGGCGCCAGGACCATACGCAAAACCGCACACCATCGCCGGCACCAGCGACGGGTCATACGTCAAAAACGGCGCCGAAGGAAGGATAGGCAGCTGCACGTACATAAACAGGGCGCCCAAGGCGCACATCAACGCCATGGTAACGAGCTGTTTGGTGCTCCACCTATTCGTGTTCTCAAAATGGATATGCTGCGACTGTTCAGACATAAGATCACCTGCCTCTTTCATCCGGACTCTAACCGTTGGTACTGGGATCTCACCAGTTCAGCCGGCATGCGAACCAACGCACACACGGGTCGCGGACTCATCGGCTCGGTCGCAGACGCCTCGCCTGCGCCACGGCACCCCTTTGGCACCGCCCGATTTACCGCCAGTGGGGAATTTCACCCCGCCCTGAAACAGCACTTGCAAGTGTAGCACCAGTAGGCTTTCGCGCAAGTATGCCAAGGGTAATTTGTGGCGGGGATCAGTTGCCGCAACAACCACGTTCCCCACCCATCCCAAAGTAACGCGCTTTTCGCGGCAAAGCCGCGAAACAGCGAAAGGGACACGTATCCCCATCAACCACATTCTCCGCCCACGCCGACCTCAAGGCCGTAAACGCAGGGAATCCGGGGGCGGGACGGGGACTTCTCTCCGGAACATTCCGCACTGATATTTTCTGTATTGAAGACGTCGATGATGCACCCGTATACCATTGACGTCGACACCATCAGATGCGGACCGCGCGGTGACCCCACATTCCGCTGGCGCCCACAGGGCTGCCCTCGTTTCCTGACATGTCCCGCGCGGGCCGCGACGAGCCGAGACCGCCGCATGACCTAATAGGAGCATGGAGCGATACCGCGGACCCGAACAACCGCATTCTATCGCGCCCCGTCAGTGTGCCGTCTGCCCGGTCCAGGCGAGCACGGAAAGAACGGAGCGAGACATGCAAAACGAATCGGCACCCGGCGCCCGCGGGCCGGTCTTCTGCGAGGTCGACACCCACGCCGACTCGCACTGGCTGTACGTCCTGGACTGGAGGGGCCGCAAGGTCCTGTCCCGCCAGTTCCCCGCCGACGCGGCGGGCTACGAGGCGCTCGCCGGGGCGATCGCGGCGGCCGGGGAGCCGGCCTGCGTCGCGATGGAGGGGACGTCGTCCTGGGAGGCGTAACGGGCGCTGATGCGCCCGCACGAGATCAGGAGGCCCGAGGACGCCTCGGGGCTCGTGGCGGCCAGGCGCGCGGCGAAGGTCAGCCAGGTGAGGGCGGCGTCCATACTGGGCACCAGCGAGAAGTACATCTCGATGCTGGAGAGGGGCCAAAGGGAGCTCAAGCCCATAAGGAGGGCCTACGAGGCATGGGTCGAGGCCGGACTTCCGCTCGATTGGGACAGGCAAGCCTTCGAGGCCGAGCGCAAAATGGATTCTAAAAAACACCTTGCCAAATAGGAGCGTCAGGACGCAAAGAGGCTCCGCAGCGCGAAGCGCGATGCGGAGCCTCTTTGCATGTCCGAGGACGTTCCGGAGAGAAGTCCCCGTCCCGCCCCCGGATTCCCGGTGGGAGTTCTAGACCTTGTCGGCCTTAGTACATACCGCCGCCCTGCTGACCAGCGGTAGCAGCAGCGATAGCGTCCTCAAGCTGAGTGTTTTTGGGCACATCGGAGACGGTGGCCTCGGTGATGAGGATCAGGCTGGCGACAGAAGCAGCGTTCTGCAGGGTGACGCGGCTGACCTTGACGGGGTCGAGGACGCCCATCTCGATCATGTCGCCCCACTCGCCGTTGGCAGAGTTGAGACCCTGGCCGGCAGGCAGCTCGGCAACCTTGTCGACCACGACAGCGCCCTCAAAGCCAGCGTTCTTGGCGATGGTAGCGACCGGAGCGGTCAGAGCCTTCTTGACGATATCGACGCCGATCTTCTCCTCGGGGTCGTCAAGCTCAACGGCGTCGAGCGCAGGAGCAGCGTCCATGAAGGCGACGCCGCCACCGGCGACGATGCCCTCCTCGACAGCAGCGCGGGTAGCCTGCAGGGCGTCCTCGACGCGATGCTTGATCTCCTTGAGCTCGGACTCGGTAGCAGCGCCGACCTTGATGACGGCAACGCCACCGGAGAGCTTGGCCAGGCGCTCCTGGAGCTTCTCACGGTCGAAGTCAGAGGTGGTGTTCTCCATCTCACCCTTGATCTGAGCGATACGAGCGTCGATGGCCTCCTTGGAGCCAGCGCCGCCGACGACGACGGTGTTGTCCTTGGAGATGGTGACGGACTTAGCGGTACCGAGCATATCGGCGGTAATGTCAGCGACCTTCACGCCCAGCTCGTCCAGGGCAGCCTGGCCACCGGTGAGGACGGCGATGTCCTCGAGGATGCGCTTGCGGCGATCGCCGTAGCCCGGGGCCTTAACGGCGCAGACGTTGAGGGCGCCACGGATCTTGTTGAGGACCAGGGTAGGCAGAGCCTCGCCGTCGATGTCCTCAGCGATGATGAGCAGGCCACGGCCAGCGCGCTGGACAGCCTCGAGAACGGGCATGATGTCCTGAACGCTGGAGATCTTCTGGTCGGTGATGAGGATGTACGGATCCTTCATCACGGCCTCCATGCGGTCGTTGTCCGTGACGAAGTAAGCGGAGACATAGCCCTTGTCGAACTGCATGCCCTCGACGGTGTCGATGGTGATGTCGAACGTCTGGGAATCCTCGACGGTGATGACGCCGTCCTTGCCCACGACCTCCATGGCCTCGGCGATCTTCTCGCCGACCTCGGGGTCACCGGCGGAGATGGTACCGACGGAAGCGATCTGCTCCTTGGTCTCGACCGGCTTGGCCTGCTTCTTCATCTCGGCGACGGCGGCGTTGACGGCCTTGTCGATGCCGCGACGGATGGCCAGCGGGTTGGCGCCAGCGGCGACGTTGCGCAGACCGTCGTTGACGATGGCCTGAGCGAGCAGGGTTGCGGTGGTGGTGCCGTCACCCACGGTGTCGTTGGTCTTGGTGGCAACCTCCTTCACCAGCTGAGCGCCCATGTTCTCGATGTTGTCCTCGAGCTCGATCTCCTTGGCGACGGAAACGCCGTCGTTGGTGATGGTCGGGGCACCGAACGTGCGCTGCAGCGCAACGTAGCGACCCTTGGGGCCCATGGTGACGGTAACGGCGTCGGCCAGAGTGTTGACGCCCTTGGCAAGCTTAGCGCGGGCATCGGTGTTGAACGTAATGTTCTTTGCCATGGTAGGTAATCCTCCAAAAGAAATGTGACTCGCGTCGCCGCTTCCGAGTCCTGTGCGGCGGGCGCGTTCAAAGACGAATCAGAGATTCTGACGAGACTAGGCCTCGACGACGGCGTAGATGTCGTCGGCGCGCATCAGCAGATACTTCTCGCCGTCGACCTTGACCTCGTTGCCACCGAACTTACCGTAGATGACAACGTCACCGACCTTGACGTCCATGGGGATGCGCTCACCCTTGTCGTTGACCTTGCCGGCGCCAACGGCAACGATGGTGCCACGCTGCGGCTTCTCCTGAGCGTTGCTGGCGATATACAGACCAGAAGCGGTCTTCTGCTCGGCCTCGTCGGGCTTGACCAGAACACGATCTGCAAGCGGCTTCAAAGACGACATGCTTGTCTCCTCCTTTTTGGGCCGCGCGGTTATACCACGCGAATTAACCCTTTTTGTTTGCGTACGCGTTGAATGGTACCCACGAATGGCGGGTTATACAACACAGAGTCAAAAAATCTTATTTTTTGGCACTTAGATTTTCTGAATGCCGGGGGATAACTTAGCAGTGGCTCCCGTGTGGCTCCGGAGGGGCGGGGCATAAGGTTTCCTGCTCGGGCAGTCCTGCTCGCACGAAGGCCACATTAAGTGGCCTTCGGCTCGTGCGGAACTCGCGATAAACCTTATGCCCCGCCCCTCCGGAGCCACACGGGAGGCAGGTTAACTAATTCGAGCCCGGCATTCAGAAAAGTCAGTGCAGCAAAAAGGCGATGCGGATAGCGACATGGGCATGGTTTTCGTTGCGAGCACGGGTCCCCTGGGGAGCACCGTGCATTTTTGGGAGTTTTCAGCAGGCCGGGACAAATGCATACGCACCGGGCGCATCTAATTAGTCCCACGGTAGCCTTCGACCGGCGATTTGGGTCGGCAGACAGGCCTCGTCGAGACAAACAAGCATGCCTCGCGCCACGTCGGACCCCAAAATGACGTCGATCTCCGCAATGCTACCCGACTGCAGCGGCACCGGCAGAGCTCGCGGTGCTGAATACTCCGTTTTTTGCACGGCACGGGCGGGGGTACATCAGGATCAGGAAAAATATCCCAGCCTTTTTATGCAATCTGTAATGGGAAGTATGCAAAACACCAAGAGATAGCATTGCTGGTGTCCAAATTGAGCGCGCAGGGCAGCGGCGCGTCCGCCCTGCGCCCAAATCCAGCAGAGCGGGGACGCTCCTAACAAATCCTCACCGGCAAACAAACGCGGCTCGAGCGTTATCCCAAAATTGGCTGCCCGAGCCGCGCTTAACGGTACGGCATGAATACTTAGCGCTCGTAAATCAAGTTACCTGCCAGGTAGGTGGCCTGAACCTTGGTAGCCTGGAGCTCTTGTGGATCGACAGTGAGCGGGTTTTGGTCCAGGACTACAAGGTCGGCATACTTGCCGGGCTCCAAGCTGCCGAGGTTTTGCTCGTCGCCCGCTGCGTACGCGCTGCCCAGGGTGTAGTTGCGCAGGGCTGTTGCTGCATCGATGCGCTCGCTCGGTAACCAGCCGCCCTCGGGCCAGTGGCTTTTGGGGTCCTGGCGCGTGATAGCCGTGTAGAGCACGTTCATGCTGGTAACGGGCGTGATAGGGCTGTCGGTACCGAAAGCTTGGCGAATGCCGCGCTGCTTATAGGTCGCAAACGGCCACATGATGCGGCTGCGTTCCAGGCCCAGATCGCGCTCGGGGCCGCCCGGGTCGAGTGTAATGTGACAGGGCTGGCTCGAGGCAACGACGTTAAGCTTGCGTAGACGATCGATGTCCTCGGGCAAGAGGTTCTCCAGATGCTCGAGCGTATTATGGCAGTGCTGGGGCAGGCCGTACAGTTCGGCGGCCTCCTCAAAGATATCGAGCGCGGCATGGATGGCACCGTCGCCGATGACGTGGATACGCACGGTGTGGCCGCGCTCCGCAGCCGCCAGAACCAGCTTACGCATGCGCTCGGCAGGAACTGTCAAACGGCCCTGATCGCCCGGGAAGCGCGGATTGGTATAGGGCTCGGTGAGATACGCCGTGTGTTCGCTCGACACGCCGTCGAAGAACTGCTTAAAACCAGGCGCCGAGAGCAGCGCGTTGTTCGCATAGCGAGCCTGCAGCTCTTCCAAGCGCGATTGGTCATCCAGCAGCGTGGGAAACAGATGGGCGCGGATGCCCAGCTTGCCGGCGGCTTGCAGCTTGTCGTAAACATCGTCGCGAATAAAGTCACAGCCCGGCATGGGCATGAGCGACATATCGCATATCGAGGTGATGCCCTGCTCGGCCATACGCCTCATTTGATCGGAGTAAGCGCTTGCAATGCGATCCTCCCCCAGCCACTCAAGGCAGCGCGGTAGCAGCTGCATGCCAGCCGCCTCGTGAGCAATGCCCGTGAGCTCACCGTTTGCATCCTTGTCGTAGCTGCCGCCCGCTGGCGGCTCGCTGTCGCGTGTGACGCCGAGCGCCTCGAGTGCGCGGCTGTTGAGCCAAAGCGTGTGTCCGTCGCCCGAATACATAACGCAGGGACGATCGGGGAATGCCGCATCGAGCGACGCCTTGGTAGGATGCTCGGGCGGGTCCCAACGGTAGTCGCGCCAGCCCTGCGTCACAACCCAAGCGTCGTCGGGCAGGTCCCGGGAAAACTCGAGCGCATGTTGCACCAGCGCCGCCTCGGACGTGCCCATATCCATGAGCATGTACGGCGAGGAGCCGACCGAGGTATGGAAGAAGTGCAGATGAGCGTCATGGAAACCGGGGCAGACAAACTGTTCGCCGTAGTCGATAACCGACGTGGCGGCAGAAGCGGCGGCGATCACGTCGTCGGGCGCACCGACTGCGACGATACGGTCGCCTGCGATGGCAATCGCCAGCTCGCGGGCGGTATCGATGCCGTCTTGCGCGGTAAAGACGTTCTTGGAACGGATAATCCGATCGATATGTTGCATGGGCATCCCCATCTCTGGCAGGAAATTCAACACCCCCGAGTGTACTCCCCCGCCCTTGCAACAAAACCCCAAGCGGCAAACGGCAACTTTACCAGCCCTAGCGGCAGGTGGCATACTGGAGAGAGCCTGTACGATTTTGCGATCAACCCAGCAAGGAGCAAATCGACCATGACGAAGACCAAGGCACAGCAGATTATGGCGGCGACCGAGGCTCGCGCGGCTGACGACGTCACCGCAGCCATCAAAGATATCGCTACCGAGTTTGAACCCTATATCATCAAGCAGCGCCGGCACTTCCATAAGCACCCGGAGCTGAGCCTTGCCGAGGAGCGCACGACCTCCGACATCGCCAACCAGCTCGACGCCATGAATATCCCCTACGAGCGTCCGCTCAAGACGGGCCTTGTGGCGACCCTTCGCGGCACCGCGCCCGACGCCTATCGCGAGGACGGCACGCCACGCCGCCGCATCCTGCTGCGCGCCGACATCGACGCCCTGCCCGTCACCGAACAGACCGGCGAGGAGTTCGCCAGCGTCAACGAGGGTTGCATGCACGCCTGCGGTCACGACTGCCATATCGCCATGATGCTCGGAACGCTGCAAATCCTGCGCCATATGACCGACGACATCCACGGCGAAGTCCGCATCGTATTCCAGCCCAGCGAGGAAAACGGCCAGGGCGCTAAGCTCATGATCGGCACGGGTGTGCTCGACGGCGTCGATGGCGCCTACGCCGCGCACATCTGGAGTGAGGTCGACGCCGGCACCGTGAGCTGCGAGCCCGGACCGCGCATGGCCAATACCGACTGGTTCCGTATCGATGTACGCGGCACCTCGTGCCACGGCGCCATGCCCCAGCGCGGTCACGACGCCGTCATGGTGGCCGCCGAGATCGTCAATGCTCTGCAGACCATCGTCTCGCGCGAAATCAGCCCCTACGAGCCGGCCGTCATCACCGTCGGCGAGCTGCACGGCGGCACCGCGCGCAACGTTATCGCCGGCACGGCCTACCTCGCCGGCACGGTGCGCACCTACGGCGATTCGACCCATGAGGAAATGCCGGAGCTTATGCGCCGCATCGTGGAGCATACCGCGGCCGCCCTGGGCGCCGAGGCAGAGCTCACCGATTACACCATCGCCAACTACAAGGTCGAAAACGAGGTCGCCTCGAGCGAGCGCTGCCGTCAGGCTGTAATCAAATGCCTGGGTCCCACCGGTCAAGGCCATTACCGCGGCACGCTTTCGGGCGAGGATTTTTCGGAGTACCTGCGCCGCGTACCGGGCGTGCTCGCCTTTGTAGGTACGCGCAACCCCAAGATCGGCGCCACGTACGCCCAGCATTCCTGCTTCTACAAGATTGATGAGAGCGTGTTGGCAAAGGGCTCCATGGTGGCCGCCCAGTATGCCATCGACTTTTTGGCCGAGCCCACGCAAGAAGAGCTCGACGGCCCCGCGATTACCGCAGTCGCCGAAACCAATCCCGACTTGGCCGCCAAGCTACGCTCTGCCAAGGCGACGACCGCCGAGGCTCGCGACGCCATCCATGATGCCCGAACGGCTCGCCATGCCGCGATCAAGGGCATCCACGACGCACGCGCTGCTGCACGCCGCGAGGAGAAGCACGACGAGTAATCGATTCGCTGGCATCTCGCAGTCATAGCCACATCGCGATGTCAAAGCGGGGGCGGACGTTTCGACACGTCCGCCCCCGCTCATTTGTCATGCGCTATTTTTAGCCCGTCCCCAAATAGCAGGCGGCGTGGCTACTCGTCCTGAGGCTCCTCGTCGGAGCTTGGCTCGGACGCCGGCTCAGGTGCAGGTGCCGGCTCAGGCGCAGGCTCGGGCTCAGATGCCGTCTCAGGCTCGGGCGCCGGCTCAGGCTCGGGCGCCGGCTCAGGCTCGGTCGCGGGAGCGGGTGCAGGTGCCGGCGAAGCATCCGGAGCGCTGTAACCCGAAGCAGCGGACTTCTTCTCGAAGGGCAATGCAAAAGTCAGGACGTCGTCCTTATCCTCATCGGCCCATTCGCTTGCATAGCGTGCGACCCAATAGCCAACGGCACGGTGCTTGAGCATCTTGCCAAAGACCGTAAGAAATACGGTGACGAAAGCAACCAGCACCAGGAACAGCACGAGCGTGACGCCACCGCCGGTAACAATTGCCTCAATACCCGTAGGACGATAGTAGTAGCTATACATACCGACAGAGGCAATGGCGCCAAAGACGACCGTCAAGATCCATGTGACAACATTGGCGACCAGGCCCGTCAAAAACTCGGGAAGGAACGAAGCGCAGAACAGCTTGGTCTTGTTGTGCTTAAAGGCCGCCCAGACCTTATCGAGCGAAAACGCGCTCTCGACGCGACCGGTCACCGCAAAGTGCATCACGGCGATGTCGGCGAACATCTTAAAGAAGACACCCAGAATCGCCGAGGCAATCAGCGCCAGGACAAGCAGGCCGAGCGAACCGAACAGCGCAGCCTCGAGCGCATAGGAGCCATAGTAGGAGTACGAGCCTGCGGCACCAAGCGCCACGCCCTCCACCAGCGAAAGCACTACACCGATAACGGGAATGGCAGCGATAACCTCGAGCACGACCGAAATAACGCTCGAAAAGACTCCGAGACCAAACGACGTGGAACGCATCAGCGGACGATCCATGCCGTCATCGATCTTAAGCGACAGATCGCGACCCCACTCGATGCCAAAGCCGGAACCGCACACGCTCGCAATGCAAGCTGCCAAAAAGCCGATGGCAGCCGCAATGCCGCCAATAACGGGAATAAACAACACGAGCACCGACACAACGCAAATCAGCGCCGGCAAAAACGCGATTTGGCATACACGCTGAAGCACGCCCGGGGTCTTGGTCATATCCTGGAACGCCTGAACCACACAGCCCTTTGGCGCATTCGCCACGGGCGGTTGCGGAACAAACTGCTGGGGCTGAGGCTGTCCCTGGGGAGCGGGGCCAGCGGCACCGGCATTAGGAGCACCACACACGCCGCAGAACTTGTCGTTATCGCCCATAGGGGCGCCACACTGCGAGCAGAACATCGAAATCATCCCTTCGTATCTTGAGCGAATCACCTGGATCGCAAACGATGTCTTTGGCATCATTATCACCCAATGTGAGTTCAAATACTCAAAGATGACCGATTTGCAAGGTACACGGCGCCAGCAGGCGGTTCGTTGAATACGTCCGCGTTAGTTCGTACCGCGAAAACCCTTGCCGACAATCTCGGAGCTGTCGACGATCGTGATAAAGGCACCCGGATCGACTTCGCGCGCATAGCGGCGTAGTTGCACGGCCTCGCGACGGCTCAGCACGCTCATGATCACCGTCACGCACTTGCCCGAGAAGGCACCGTAGCCGCGACTGATGGTCGCTGTGCGGTTGAGATGCTTGACGATAAACTCCTCGACCTTAAGGGGCTCGGAACAAATGACCGTGCAGACTTTGCGCAGATGAATGCTCTCGATGGCTTTGTCGACCACAAGCGTCTTGGCAAACAGGCCGAGCACGCAATACAGACCGACACGCGGGCCATACAAGAAGGCCGCGATGGTCACGATGCCGATATCGACCAGGAGCAGGGCGCGGCCAATCTCGAGCGTGGTGCGGCGCTTGAGGATCATGGCAAGAATGTCCGTGCCGCCCGTCGAGGCGCCAATATCAAAGACAATGGCGCTGCCGAGCGCCGGCAGGATCACGGCAAAGCACAGGTCAAGCCACATATCGCCCGTCATCGAGACATCAGTCGGGATAAAGAGTTCAAAAAGCGAAACATAGGCGGACAGCGCAAACGAGGCGAAGACGCTCCACAGGATTGCCTTGCGCTCCAAAAAGATAAAGCCCAAAACGACGAGAACCGCGTTAATAATCCACATAAAGACGCCGACGGGCAGGGTCGGGAACAGCGTGGACAGAATGACCGACACGCCCGAGGTGCCGCCAAAAGCAAAGTGATTAGGGGTTTTAAACGCAACGATGGCGAAGGCCGTAAGAATCAGGCCCATATTGAGCTCGGCAAAAAAGCGCGGAAAGCCCGGCTCCTGGCTGCGCTTTTGACCGGCACGCTCGCCGCGCTCGATATCGGTGCGATCAACCACGCGCTCCATCGGCACCACGGGAGGACGATGCATCTCCTCGGCAGCACGCGATGCCGCCTCTGCCGCGGCGGCCTCAATCGCCCATGCCTTGCTTTCTGTTTCGTGCTCGTCGGGCATTACGGCAACTCCTCGTTAACAATTTGGAAACAATGCGCCCATTAGGGTAACGCGGAACGCGACGATTGCAACCCCTAGTTAGACGAGCGGTATGCCTACATCGGGGGGCATACAAATAACGGCCGGCCACGCTTTTGCTTGCGCGGTCGGCCGTTTAACGTTTTCGCAGATAAAACCTGCCAAAACAAACCTGTCCCTTTTTGGAAGGTTACTCGTGCTGGCTGGTGCGGTGCTCGTACTCCTCGGGGGTGATGACGTCCTCGATGCGCAGGTTGACGCCCGCCACCTCAAGGCCGGTCATCGCGGCAAGGCGCTCGGTGACACGCGCCTTGACATCGTCAAAGATCGCGGGCGCATAGGCGCCGTACTCGATAATGACGGAGATGTTGACGACCACGCGATTGTCATCGGTGACCTCGACCGTCACGCCCTTGGTCAGATTCTCGGCACCAAACTGCTCCTGCACAAAATGCATGAGGTTACCCTTCATGCCCAGAACGTGCGGAACCTCACGGGTGGCCATGGCAACGATCTTCTCGATCACGCCGTTGGAATAGGTCAGCGAGTCCTCGGACTCGTCCGTTTCCTCATCATCCTCGTCCGCATCATCGGCGGGCTCGGCCTCGACGAGCGCCTCGTCCTCGAGCGTTACGTCCTCGGCCTCGGCGGTGACGGTCTTGTCTCCCTCGAGCTCGGTATCGGCCACATCGACCTTCGTATTAAAAGCCATGGTTCCTCCTTATGCCTGCCGCAGATGCGACAGTCGAATACATATTAGCGGCCGCTAAACAGACGGCCGAAGAAGTTGACGATCCCGTTTTCGCCGTCGCGAATTTGGCCGATCACAGCGCCGATCAGCACGAAGAATGCGATGACGAGCGTGTCCCACAGGCCGAGTGTGAGCACCAACACGGCGAGGATAAAGCCAGCGACGGCACCGAGCGTGGTGTTGGGATGACGCACAGCATAGCTCCAGATGGCAGCGCCCGTACCCTTGATGAGACCCATAGCCTCGTCAAAATCCACGGCTGCCGCGTCTTGTAACTCGGTTGCCTCTGCTTTGGAATCAAAAGGTTCGCTCGCCGGTGTGGCGCTCTGGTCAATCGTCAGGCGCGGCGTACGAGCGGTCTTATCTTGATTGGTATCACTCACCGGAAACCTCCACGGTCTGGACGGTAGTCTTGGACGGCAAAAAACGGACGCGCGTGGTCGTACCCGGCGTGCCGAGCATGGTGTCGCAAGCTTCCTCGATGCGCTGCTGCATCGCGGTAGCCAGAGATGCCACGTCCTTATCGTCAAGCGCGATAGCCTCGACCTTAAAACGGACGTGCGAATCGTCGGAACCTTGGACGCGGGCCTCGACATGCTCGATCATCACGCGATCGTCGCGCTCGGCAGCAGCCCTGGCGCACGAAGAAAGCGCCGCGAGCGTAACCTCGATATTGCGCTCCCCCGCCGGATGCACGCAGGACGGCTCGCGACGAGCAAACATCAGGCGGAAGAAGCTTACCAGCACGCCAATCGCCACAACTCCGCCGCATGCCGTCACGACAATGCGCGGCATGGGGTCGCGCATCAGCAGCATAAAGCGATACGTATACGGCCCCCAAAACTGGCAGACAAGCGTACCCAGCGCCACGATGGCGGCGGCAAGATACACGATCGCTAGGGCTCGTTTGAGTACGCGCACGTGGCGCTCCCTTCAAATCTCGGCTCTCGAAATGCAAAACGGTTCGCATCATTATAAAAGAGCCGGGTCCGGTGCTCTACGCACGCGGATCCGGCTCATCTATTCCACGAGGCTTGCATGCTCGCTTCATTATGCCCAGATATGCACGGCTTAACCCGTGCGGGCGCTACTCCTCCTCGAGGGCAGCGATGACCTCGTCGGTCATGTCCATGGTGCTGTAAACATCCTGGACGTCGTCGAGCTCCTCAAGACGGTCGATGAGGCGCTGAACCTTCTTGGCGTCGGCGCCGGAGACCTCGGTCGGGGTGGTCGGGACCATGGTGGTCTCGGAGCCCTTGACCTGGACGCCCTGCTCCTCGAGCGCCTTGGAGACAGCCATGACCTCGTTGGCAGTAGTCCAGACGATCCACTCCTCGCCGGCGTCCTCGTAGTCCTCGCCACCGGCCTCGGCGATCGCCATCATAAACTCATCCTCGTCGCCGGCAGCACCGTTGGCGATCATGGTCTCCTTCTTGGCGTTCTCGTCCAGGATCTCCTTGGCGACGACAATCTGGCCCTTGCGCTCAAACTGGAAGGCGACGGAGCCGGAGGTGCCCAGGTTGCCACCAGCGTGGGAGAAGGCGGAACGGACATCAGCGGCGGTACGGTTGCGGTTGTCGGTCAGGCAGTCGACGTAGACGGCGACACCGGCGGGACCGTAGCCCTCGTACACGATGTTCTCGTAGACGGCGGCGTCAGCGCCCGAGCCAAAAGCCTTATCGATAGCGGACTTGATCTTGTCCTTAGGCATGGACTGAGCCTTGGCCTTGGCAACGGCAGCGGCGAGGCTGGCGTTGTTCTCGGGCAGCGGGTCGCCGCCGAGACGGGCAGCAACGGTGATGTTGCGGCTCAGCTTGGAGAAGAGGGCGGAACGCTTGGCGTCCTGCGCGCCCTTACGATGCTTGGTTGTGGCCCACTTAGAGTGTCCGGACATACGTGTCTCCTATCGGTTTCGACCTAAAGCCCAGCGCAGATGCTCGGGCAATATAAACAAACGTCGTTATGATATACCTACTGGCCTGCGAGATAAACCCCAAAATGAAGGCGTCGTGATGATGACCCCTTTGGTGCAAAGAAACCTGACCCCCAATGCACCAAGTTAGGACCAGAGGAAGTCGCTGCGGGTGACGGTGGCGCCGATGGCGAAGGGCATGCAGGCGATGACCGGATACAGGTAGCGCATGTAGGTCGAGCCGTTGCACGGGCCAATCAGGCACACGGCAAGCACGCCCAGCAGCGGCACCCAAATGGCCAGCCCGCGCCACGAATGACGACGTAGCAGATAGACCACCACGGCGATCATGATCCACACATAGGTGGCCGAGCTCATGGTGAGCGAGATAAACGGGATGCGTTGTACTGCCACGCGATACAGGTTGATCAGGTGGTCGCACCAGCGCACAACCTTGCTATCGACCGGATGGAAGTCGAAGTACTTGAGGTTATCGGGCTTCGCCATGATCTCGGCACTGCGCGCCGTGCTGTAGACCCATGCGTCGCGAGCGCTCGGATAAAAATACCCATAGTAGTTATTGATGAGCGCCGAGATATAGCACCCGGGGTCCTTTTTGAACATCTGGGCCCACACCTCAAAATAGGCCTTGATGTCCTCCTGCGAGGCGTACTCGTTAAAGCAATTCTTGACGGCATCGGACTTGTCGGGGTTGTAGCGGCGGCCCAGGTTCTCGTACTTGAGTACACGATCGATCACGGCACGCTCTTCGTCGGTCACCGAACCGTCGCAAGGAGCTTCCACGATGGTGCCGTCCTCCTTAACCGTAGGGTTGACGCCCGAGTTAAGGCCGTCGTGCTTTTGGACGAAACGAGCCGTCTGTTGGAACGGAATCGAAAGGATTTCGCGCTTGGAACCAGGCGTGATGTCGTGCGCTGGCATAAAGACCTTGGTGAAGTACATATTAGAGGCAAGGCAGAGTGCAAGCACCGCAAGAACTCCCACCCAGCGGAAACGCGGGATGCCGCCCGAAGGCGCAGCACCAGCCTGCTTGGCTGCACGATGAGCCACATGCGCGTCCCATGCGCAAAACGCCGCCGCGATTACGCATGCCGCCAGGGGAAACACCAGGCCGCCGTTGCGCAGAAACGTGGAACCCATGGCGCCCAGAGTGAGCAGCAGCCAGTCATGTCGCGCAAAGAGCACGGGGGCTTTCTCGCCCGCTCGCTCGACATTGGCATCACGACGGGGCAAGCCACATGCCACGAGCTTGACGGTCTGTACCAGCAGCACCAAGAACGCGTCGGCAAAGAGCACGTCTTTGGTGAGCAACGCCGCGTAGTTAGAGAACATCGGCATAAACGCAAAGAACAGCAGGATCGCACCGCGAACCGGCAGGCTCACGCCCAGTTTGCGCAGCGACGAAATGGAATAGGCCATGCAGGCGGCCGTAATGACGAACTGAGCACAGGTGTAGATGGCAAGACCTGCGTTGGCGCTGTTGAACAGTGAAAGCCCCAGCTGGACGCACGAACCGATGATAGCCGTGTGCACCACGGGGTGATGTCCGTTGAGCAACACATTGGGATTGAGCAGACGCAGGTAGTCACTCGTGCCGTTGGGGTAGTTGAACCACTGGCGAATCTGCGCACCCGTATCTCCCATAAAAAAGCCGGGCAGCGAAGCGATAAGCGTGGGCGCCCAGGCGATCATAAGCACCAGGAAGGGGCCGGCAAAGGGATGGACCGAGAGCACGGCGTGAGTCACACGCCATACGCGGCCAAAGTGCGCTTCGGAAAACGGAATGCGCCGAGAGCTCAGCCAATCCAGGCACTCAAAAGCCAAATAGAAGGCCACGATCGCTAAGAGCATCCAGCCCGCGCCGCCAATCCAGGCGCAGACGATGCGGGCTTTGTCGCCAAGGACAATCTCGGCCGAGTCGGTGAGGTCGTAGCTGCGGCCGAACACCATGCAGATGGCGAAGAACAGCGACGGCAGAATGATCGATGGACGCCAG
This sequence comes from Collinsella sp., assembly GCA_018368535.1. Lineage (GTDB taxonomy): Bacteria > Actinomycetota > Coriobacteriia > Coriobacteriales > Coriobacteriaceae > Collinsella. Next base: position 37,612 of record JAGZDZ010000014.1, read on the forward strand.
GTGTCGCCACGGCCAAAGAACACGTAGCGAAACGGCAAGGTGAGCAGGCAGGCAAGTGCAAGCAGCATGACCGCGTCGGTATGGCCGGCAAACGAAAGGAGCACCTCGTAGCACACGTACAGCATGCCCGAGGCTTTGGGGTCAATCGCCAAGACTGCGTTGCTCGACACCGGGGCGGGATCGATGGAAAACGCCGTGGTCGCCAACAGCGCGAGCAAAAATGCGATGAGCGTCTGCTTGGCGGGGTAGCGCTTAAACCAGACGATGCGGGCAGCGTCGCGCGCAGCCGTTGTGGAGAGGTCGGAATCCTTCACAGTCCGAAAGCCTTTCTAGAAACCTATCAAACTCGGCAAGACCACCACAAAGGTGCCTGTCCCCTTTGTGGTAGTTAGGCGTCGAGGTAGATGCGCTGGGGCCGGTTGCGGCGACGAGCAAAGATGATGAGCGCCAGGCCCGCGATTACGAGCGGCAGGCTCAGCAACTGGCCCATGGTGATAACGCCACCCAGCAGATAGCCCAGCTGCGCATCGGGCACGCGCACAAACTCAATGAGGAAGCGGACGATGCCGTAACCCATCACAAACACGCCCATAAACGTGCCTTGGGGCAGTAGCGGCTTTTTGCGGCTGAGCACCTGCAGAATGCAAAAGAGCACGATGCCCTCAAGAAATGCCTCGTAGAGCTGGGAGGGGTGACGCGGCATATCGCCCGCGGTGCCACCGAAGACCACGCCCCAGGGCAGATCGGTCGGCTTGCCCCACAGCTCACCATTGACAAAGTTGGCACAACGGCCCAGGCACAAGGCCAGCGGCGCGCCTATGACGGCAAGGTCTGCCAAAGTCCATGCATCGAGCTTATATATGCGGCACACAATGATGCCGCCGATAATGCCGCCCACCAAACCGCCATGGAAGCTCATGCCGCCCTCGTTGGTGGCAAAGATCTCGAGCGGGTGCGCCCAGTAGTAGCCATCGCCATAAAAGACGACGTAGAACAGGCGCGCACCGATAATGAGGCCAAAGACCACGCCGACCACGACACTCGTCAGGTCGTCAATCGTGATGTTAAAACCCCAGCGACGCTGCGTGCGGTACATGACGACCGCCGCGAGCAGGGCGCCGACCACGTAGGCCAGGCCGTACCAGTAGATGGTGATGGGGCCCGCCGAGATCGCGACAGGATCAAGCATATGGTAGAAGTCGTTGAGCATGTCGACCCTCCTACTCCCTACATACAAATGCGGCCGCGGGCCTTGCGCTCGCAGCCGCATATTTGGGCGTAACGTCTATGCGGAGTATGCCGTCCGCAGCTTTCGCATCTTAGAACGGCGCGTACTCGTCGTACAGGTCCTCGGCCTCGCCGGAAGCATTGACCTGCTCAACGCGGGTAACGCCGGGCACATGCTCCTTGAGGATACGCTCAATGCCCATGGACAGGGTCAGCGAGCTCATGGGGCAGCCGGCGCAAGCGCCCTGCAGCTCCAGTTTGACGACACCCTCGTCGTCGACGCCCACATACTCCATATCGCCGCCGTCGGCCTGCAGGTTGGGGCGAATCTCTTCAAGAACCTTCTTAAGCAGCTCTTCGTTAACAGCCACAGGGGCTCCTTTCTCACAATAACGCGGGCACGCCCGCGGACAGAAGCTATGTTACTACAGCCATGTACCCGCTCACGAGCCGTCCATGCGCGCAGACGCGACTTTCACGAGTAGTCAATTTGGGACGGGGCTCTTTTGGCTGTTTTGCCGCCAGCTGGCGTTGGCACGCACTACTGCTGAGCTTGTCCCCCGGTACCAATCTGAACATCGACGATGACCTGGCGGTAGCTGATGCCGCAGGAGTCGAGAATGCGGCGGCTGATACGGCCATCATCGGTGTCGGCGTACTTGTTGTCCAGGTAGACAACCTCGCCCACGCCCACCTGCGCCAAAATCTTGGCGCAGTCGTGGCACGGAAACAGCGTAACGTAAACCGTGGAACCCTCGAGGTCCTTGAGCGAGCCACGGTAGTTGAGCACGGCGTTGGCCTCGGCATGGACCACGTAGTTGTGCTTGTCCTGCAGCGGGTCGTCGCTCGTACCCCACGGGAAAAAGTCGTCGTTGAGCGCCGAGGGTGTACCGTTGTAGCCCACCGAAAGGATGCGGTGGTTGGTGCTGGCGATGCACGCGCCCACCTGCGTGTTGGGGTCCTTGCTGCGACGCTGCGCGGCAATGGCCACGCTCATAAAGAACTCGTCCCAGCTAATGACGTCGCGGCGCTTGCCCGACGCAGTTTGATGAAGATCGTCCGACATGGCAGACACCTCCGTAATCGCAATAGTTTGACCCATTGTAGCAGGTGAAAGGTGGAGGCGTTTGTCCCACCGGCGCCCTCACTTTTACACGCGGCGGGGCTTTTGGTTGATGTGGTAGAGCTCGGCGAGACCCCGCAGCGTCAGCGCGTCGTCGACCGTCAGGCTATGGCCGACAAGGGCCGCAAGCGCCTCGGCATCGTCGCCGGTAATGACGATGGGCACATCGCCCTCCCCCGCGGCCTTGGTCGCGCGCATCTCGGCAAGCACCATGTCGAGCATGCCGTCGATGCGGGCAACCTCGCCCAAGACCACGCCCGAGCGCATCGCCTCGCGCGTGTTGCGGCCAATCACATGCGTGGGAGCCGAGGGCTCGACCTGCGGCAGGCGCGCCGCAGCGGCCGAAAGCGAGCGGGCGCCAAGTGCCAGACCCGGCGCGATGACACCGCCGACAAAGGTACCGTGCGCGTCGATGACCTCGATATTGGTCGTGGTGCCCAGGTCGATCACAATGCACGGCGAGCCGTAGACGGCGCGTGCCGCCACAGCATCGGCGATGCGGTCGGGGCCGATCTCGGCCGGATCGTCGTAGTGCACGGGCATGCCGGTCTTAAGTCCCGGCCCCACGGTGAGCACGCGCCCCGTGCAGGTGCGGGAAAGCGCCGCTTTCCACGGGCGCTCGAGCGCCGGCACCACGCAGCTCAGCACAGCAGCCGCGGGCACAAGCGCACCCGGCATGCCTGCGTCGGCCGCCAGTGCGGCCATGACCTGCACGAGACGCATGCGCGCCTCGTCTGCTGTGATGCTCGACGGCGTGGTGATCTCGCACGTCGCAAGCGGGCATTCCTGCGCCGCGGCTGAATCCTCGGCAAACAGGCCAAAGCGAATGAACGTGTTGCCCACGTCGACCGTCAATATATATGCGCAGCCATTAAGCATCGTTGGCGCTCCTTTCGTCTGTCCAGCAGTATATCCCGATGATTATTCTGGGACGGGGATTTAAAAATCATTGCGTACCTAATGATTTTTAAATCCCCGTCCCAGAATAATCATCCGGCAAACAGGGGCAGCTAAAAAAGCCCCGTCCCAAATGAGCTGCCGTGCGGCTATACTGGTGCGCGGTCGTTTGCGAGCTCACGCGGCGGCCCTTGGTAACCCGACTTCCCGCGCCGTATCCGTAGCGGCGCTCCCGGGGGAAGCGGATATACGCAAAGGAGTTCTATATGAGCAATCCCTCGAACCGCACCTCGATGCGCGGTCAACTCACACTGCGCGGCGTCGTCATCGGCGTCCTTGGCTGCGTGATCATCACGGCAAGCTCGGCCTACACGGCCCTCAAGATGGGCGCACTCCCCTGGCCGATCATTTTCGCTGCCGTCATTTCGCTGTTCTTCCTGAAGCTCATGGGCAACGCCAGCCTCAACGAGGCCAACGTCACCCACACCATCATGTCCGCGGGCGCCATGGTCGCCGGCGGCCTGGCGTTTACCATCCCGGGCGCCTGGATGCTGGGCTATGCCGACCAGATCAGCTGGCTCGACATGTTTATCGTGGCGCTCGCCGGCACCATCTTGGGCCTTCTGGCGACAGCGCTCATCCACCGTCACTTTATCGTGGACGCCGCGCTGGAGTTCCCCACCGGCAACGCCGCAGCTCAGACCCTGCGCGCCACCGAGGCCGGCGGCAAGACCGGCAAGCAGCTCTTTGGCTCCATGGCCATCGCAGGCATCTACAGCGTGCTTCGCGACGCTCTGGGCGTGGTGCCCAGCATGCTGTGCACGCTCAATATCCCCGGCGTGACCTTTGCCATCTATAACTCGCCCATGTTGCTGTCCATCGGCTTTTTGGTGGGCTTCGCCCCCGTCGCGTTCTGGTTTGCCGGCGCGCTGCTGGGCAACTTTGGCATCATCGTCGGCGGCACCGCTGCCGGTCTGTTCGATGTTGTGACCGCGCAGGGCATCGTCAAGTCCCTCGGCATGGGCCTTATGATGGGCTTTGGCGTCGCCGTCGTCCTTAAGGACATCCTGCCGCAGGTCACCGGCATCGTCCGCGGCCTCGCCGCCGACAGCTCCACCGACACCAACGAGCAGTCGCTCATCTCGGGCTCCCTTAAGCTCGATGCCGGCATCATCGGCCTGGGCACCGCAGCCATCGCCGTGATCGTTGCCATCGCGCTCGACCTTGGTCCCGTCCCGGCCGTCATCGTCACGCTGTTCACCTTTGTCACCACCATCATGAGCGCGCAGAGCTGCGGCCAGACGGGTATCGACCCCATGGAGATCTTTGGCCTCATCGTCATGCTCATCGTGGCTGCCTTCGCACAGATCGCTCAGGTCAAGCTGTTCTTTATCGCCGGCATCGTAGCCGTGGCGTGCGGCCTTGCGGGCGACGTCATGAACGACTTTAAGGCCGGCGCCGTGCTGGGCACCAACCCGCGTGCGCAGTGGATCGGCCAAGCCATTGGCGGCATCGTGGGTGCCCTGGTCGCTGCCGCTGTCATGGTCGCGCTCGTCACCGCCTATGGTCCGGACGCCTTCGGCCCCGACAAGAGCTTTGTGGCCGCGCAGGCAAGCGTGGTCGCCACCATGGTCTCGGGCATCCCGAGCGTGCCGTGGTTCGCAGGTGGCTTTATCGCCGGCATCGTCATGTACTGGCTTGGCATTCCGGCCATGATGATCGGCCTGGGCGTGTACCTGCCGTTCTACATGTCACTCACGGCATTCCTGGGCTCCTGCGTCAAGCTCGCCTACGACAAGTGGTCCGCCCACCGCGACGCCGAGGCCGGTCTTTCGGACGAGGAGAAGGCCGCCAAGGACGCCGCCTTCCAAGAGCAGGGCCTGGTTGTCGCCAGCGGCCTGCTCGGCGGCGAGTCCATCGTCGGCGTTATCCTGGCGTTTGTCTCCGTGGGCTTGAGCCTGCTGGGCTAAGTCGAGCAGCTGCTCGACAGCAACCATATTGCCTACGGCTTGCCCGGTCGGTAGCTTTCGCGGCTGCCGACCGGGCTTTTTGATATCGAAACAAAGAAAGGCCGGCGCGCTGCGTTTGACAGCGCGCCGGCCTTATCGTTTGGCTATCGAGACGGTCCCGCTATGAATTGGAGTTCGCTGCAGAGCCGACGCCCGAATCGCTACATCTGCTTGCGGCGACGATCGCCCAGCGTCACACCAGCGGCCACGAGGGTGATACCGCCGATGACGAAGACCTCGCCCGCAAGCGCGGAGTCATCACCGGTCTGGGCGAGCGCGGCCGACGTTGCCTTCTTCTTGGCGACAGGAGCCTTTGCAGCAGCCTGCGCAACCTGAGCCTTGGCCTGCGGCTCAGCCTTGGGATGATACTTGTCGTACTCGGCCTGCGCGGCAGCCAGGGCATCCTTGGCATCGCCAAGCTCGGCAAGCGCGGCGGCATAGGCGTCGTTGGCATCGGACAGTTTGGCATCGGCATCGCTCAGAGCAGCCTTGAGACCAGCAGCGGCATCGACGGCGGTCTTATAGCGAGCGTAGGCAGCGTTCAGCTTGACCAGCTTCTCGTTACCCGTCGTGCCCGCGGCAAGAGAGGCCTTGTGGTCGACAGCCTCAAGATCGGCCTTGAGTGCCTCATCGCTGGCAAGCTCGGCCTTGGCCTTGACGATCTCGAGGTTCGCATCGACGACGGCTTCGTTGGCGGCCTCGAGCTGCTTCTGGGCATCGGCGACACCGGCGACGGCAGCGTCATAGGCGGCCTTGGCGTCGTCGACCGCCTTCTGAGCGCCGGCGAAGCGCTCGAAGGCCTTGTGTGCGGTGGCAAGCTCGCCCTCGGCGGCCTTGGCCTTGGCCTGCGCGTCGGACAGGGCCTGCGTCTTGGCGGCAACTGCCTGCTTGGCGTCCGAAAGAGCAGTCGCGGCCTGGACATCTGCGGCCTGGGCCTTGTCTACACCAGCCTGGGCGGCATCGTCGGCCTTCTTTGCCTCGTCAAGCGAGCCCTGCTTATTCGCAAGGTCCGCCTGGGCGGCATCGCGCTTGGCGGCAAGGTCCTTGACCGAAGCGGTAGCGTTGTCATACGCCTCGTTGGCCTGTTCGGACTTTGCCTAGGCGGCATCGCGGGCGCTGCGAGCCTTCGCCTTGTGAGCGGCGGCCTCGGCTGCCTTCGTCTTGCTGTCAGCAAGCGTGGCGTTTGCCTTATCGAGAGCTGCCTGGGCAGTAGCGGCCTCGCTCTTGGCGGCGTCGAGCTTGGTCTTGGGCGTCTTGACGTCGATACCCTTGAGTTTGGCTTCGGCGGCGTCGTATGCCGTCTTCGCGGCGGCGGTGCCGGACTTAGCCTTCTCGTACTCGCCCTTGGCGGTGTTCATGTTCACATCGGCTGCGGTGAAAGCGTCCTGGGCGGCATCCTGCCCGTTTACAGCTGCGAAGTAAGCTTCCCTTGTAGTTCCAAAGTTCTTCTGCGCCTCGGCAAGCTTGCCCTGGAGCTCCTTGAGCTGCGCCTTCTGCGCCTGCGTGCCGCCCGCATTGTAGGCGGAATCGATGTAGTCGTTGAGGAGCTTCTTGAACTCGGAGACAGTGAAATCAGCCTGCGTGTCATCATCGCTGTAATCGAAGATGGTTACCTCGGAATCGGTATTCTTGCCGCTACCGGTCGCGATGCCGATGGCTCTCGTAGAGGCATCGATAATGTTGAGATAGTGCCCGCACTCGTGGTAGATGCTGTTGTAGTTCTGATAGATGTAATAGGACTCATATCGATATTTGCCGAGTTTGTCACCATACTGCTCTACATACTTGTCGAAAATCTTCTTTTCCTGAGTATAGAGGCCGGTATAGGGCCAGCCGAGGGTATCCTCGGTCTCGCCGCCGGTATATGCGCCGCCTCCGCCAGCAAGGTTTTCACCGTTGTCGAAGTAGCAGTTCGAGTGTCCCCAGATGTTCGATGAATATGATGTATTAAGGGCGGCTGCCGCAGTCATACGGAGGCTGACGCTGAGCGCCGACTGACCGTTCGCCTTGCGGAGGTTGTTCTGGGTGTCGAGATATGTCAGGGCGTTGCGCATCTGCTCCAAGGAGAGCGGATTGGTGTCGCGAGACATATCCTGATCGACGTACTGGTCATACCAGTCGGCCTTGTCCTCAGCACCGGTCAGCATCGATACGGCATCCTGGGCGTTCTTTTTCTGTGTGGCGGTGAAATCGCTGCTGTTGCTGATGTAGGCCATAAAGCCGAGCATGCCCTTATTGATGACTTCCTGGTCAACGGTCATGTTGGACTTTAGGTCTGCAATCTGCTGTTCAAGAGCCTCAACCTGGGCATTAGCAGCGTCATAAGCCTTTTCCGCGGCGTTCGAAGCGGCGCAGGCCGCCTCCCACTCGCTGCGCTTCTGCTGACGGACCTCGACGAGTCGGTCGTACTCCGCCTTCTTGTCGGCTTCGGTCTGCTGGGCCTGCTCGCATGCGGCCTTGGCGGCGTCGCGCTTGCTGACGGCGGCGTTGTATTCCTTGCTTACCGCATCATATGCAGACTGGGCAGATGCCACGGCGGCGTTGGCGGCGTTGGCCTTCTCCTGCGCGGCGGTGACGGTAGTCTGCGCAGCCTGCAGGTTCGCCTGTGCGGTGGCGTCGGCATCCGTCGCGGCATTGAGCTCCGCCTGCGCGGTCTTGAGCTCACCAGCAGCAGCGTTCTTGGTGGCCTCAAGCGCACTCAGGTCAACACCCGTACCCGAGACGGCAGCATCGAGCGCGGCTTGCGCCTGGTTGAACTTCTGCTGGGCGTTATCGCGCGCGGTGGTTGCGGCTGCGAGAGCAGCGGCAGTCTCCTGCTTCTTGGCCTGGGCGGAAGTCAGAGCGGCCTCAGTGTCCTTCTTTTCCTGCTGTGCACTGGCCTCGGCGGCCTTGGCCTGGTCCAGATTGGCCTGTGCAGCAGCAACGGCCTTATTGGCGTCATCGAGCTTTGCCTGTGCGTCCTCGACGGCCTTCTTGGCGGCCTCGTACTCGTCCATACCCATGGCCTCGAGCTTGGCCTGGGCATCATCGAGGGCCTTCTTGGCCTCATCCTGCTTTGCCTTGGCGTCCTTGAGCGCCTGGGTCTTATCCTCGACACTCTTGTTGGCCTGATCGAGCTGATCGTTCAGGTCGCCCAGCTTCTTCTGCTGCTGCTCGGCCTTGTCGACGGCCGCCTTAAGCTCGTCGATCTTCTCCTGAAGCGCGGCTACCTCGGCCTCGTTCTGCTCGGCGGCGTTATCGGTCACGGCCTGCGAGGCCTGATTCTTTTGCTGCTGCGCCTGCTTTTGAGACTGGCCCGCCGCGTCGGCCTTCTTCTGGGCGGCATCGTAGGCGGCCTGAGCGTCCTTGAGCTGCTTTGCCGACTCCTCGGCCAGCTGGGCAGCCGTCTTTACGACCGCTTGGTTACCGGCGGCAACGGTATTCTCTACAGAACTACCCCCCCCCTGCACAGAATCGCCGTTACCGGTTGACGGTGCGGCGATTGCCGCCAGCGGCGACATAAGCGGCTGAGCGATGAGGCCCGCCGTCAAAACGGTTGCGACGGCGCGGTTGGCAACGCCCTTGACGTTGACGGCCTTGGCCCGAGGCTCAAAGTGTTGTGGACTGTAGTTTGTCATGGCTTTCTCCCTTTGACACGGATGTATCCATACGCTTCAAAATGTAGGAGCTGATTTTTGAATTCTGTTGCGCAACAATGGCGACCAGCGTATTTTTTGAAATTCATGCTCCTGTGCTTCACAATTTCGTCACATTTGAAGGAGCTGGTGCATCATATTTTCGCGTGATGGAATTGAGCCTGTGATTTGCATTTGCTCCCGCGTCATCCGTCCTATCGGATTCCGCATCCAACAGACACCTCGCCCGCCACGGTGTAGAGTTAAGACAACGGGCGCGTTGCGCGGACCGCGCTGGAACGAGGTGGACATGGAGCTCGACAAACAACAGATCAAGCGACTGCGCGAGCGTCATCATCGGCGTCACGGCATCCGCCCCGCTCATAGCGAAGCCATGGAAAACATCACCCGCTTCCTCAAGCGCGCGTTCAACATTCGCGAGGGACGCGCGCCCTATCATGTGATCCGCAAGCGTTTTGTAAACGGGGCGCGTCTGACTGGCTCCCACCTATGCATCCTCATCATCGCCATGTTGATCGCGAGCATCGGCCTCGATATCGATTCGGACATCGCCATCGTGGGCGCCATGCTCATCTGCCCGCTCATGGGCTCGGTCCTTGCCATGGCATACGGTATTGCCACGCTCGACCGCGAGATTACCGTCGAAGCCGTCGCCAGCCTTGCGCTGCAGATGGCCTTTTGCCTGGTCACGTCCACGCTGTACTTTAAGCTCTCGCCCCTTGGCACCACCACGGCCGCCATCATCGACAACTCGACACCCACCGTCTGGGACCTTACCGTCGCACTCGCAGGCGGCTTTGCAGGCGGGCTGGGCAACTCGCGCGACCAGGAACCCGCCACGCTCATCGCCGGCGTGGCCGTGGCGACCGCGCTCATGCCGCCCCTGTGCGCGGCGGGCTACGGCATCGCCATCGCAAGCGGATCACTGTTTCTCTCGGCACTTTATGAGTTTGGCATCAACGTGGTCTTTATCGCACTGGCTGCCGAAGCCGTGCTGCTTCTTTTGCGCGTGCCGCTCAAGCGCGACCTGAACGGCGACGGCATTGTGACCGCTGAGGAAGACGCCGAGGTCGACGAGCTGTCGCGCAAGGTGCGCCGCCGCATCATTGTGGGCACGACGATCTTTGCCATCCCCTGCATCGTCATGACAGCAGGCTCCATTGGCTCGGCGCAGGCCGGCGTGCAGGACGGCTACGGCGTCACCGAAACCACGCGCGAGCTTGCGGCGGTGCTGCCAGGCTTTAAGGATTACACCGTCGCCGTCGAGACCTCGGCCACCGAAGGGGACGAGGAAGGCATTGTAGAGCGCGAAATCGTCGCCCATGTGACGACAAGCGAGGCGCTTGGGGCACACGATCGCCGCGTCGCCCGCAAGCTCATCGACCTCAACGTGCCTGAACTCGACCGCGTGGAATTTGACGTGAAGTGATGCAGAGCGCAGCGCTACAGCTCGTACTTGTACACGCGGTAGATGTACTTCTCGGCTTCCATCTCGTAGGTGGCGATGGGAAGTCCATAGCGATCGTACTCGGTGAAGGTCTTGGCCTGGCCCGAAGCCACGAGCATGCTATTCGAATCGCCGACGCGCTGCGCACTACTAACGTAGCCCGAGAACGGCACCGCGATCTGGTCCACAAGCTTGTAGGTGCGCGCGGTCTCATCCACCGTAAAGATGCGCCCAAACGAATGCGTTCCCTTGCTGTAGTCGGTCACCACCGCGGCGCCCAGCTGGCCCCAGTCGAACTTGGGATAGCTCTCGGCCGCACCAAAGTTGTTGTCGTATAGCAGCACCTGGTAGCGACCAGTCGCTGCCGTGTCAGAACTCGGCAGATACGTCACGCTGTGCTGGCCTGCATTGAGCGAGAAATCGCCCTGGGCCTGCAATAACTTGTCTTCAAAGCCCGAGCCAGCCCATTGCCACTCCTTTCTATTTCTGGGTCCATCTTCTCACTGCTGGCGGCCGAAAATGATCCGTTTTCCTCCGACCCCGAGGGATCGTTCTTAGTACTTGAAGAAGCCCTCGCCCGAGCTTTCGCCCAGCTTGCCTTCGTCGAGCATTTTCTTGAGGACGGAGGCCATGGCCTTAAAGTTGTAGGGCATCATCATCTTCTTGAGCAGCGGGCTCACCAGGCCCGGCACCTTCTGATACTGCATGACGATGTTGTAGGCCGTCTGGATACCCACCGTGTCGAATACGCGGAACGGGCCCTTGGGAGCGCCGGTGCCACGCGTCCACGCGAGGTCGATGCTCTTGGGATCGCTCACGCCCGAGACGTACAGATCAAGGCCCGAAAGCAGCCATGGCACCAGCATGGAATTGAGCAGATAGCCGTTCTTTTCCTTGTTGACGGGCAGGGCAAGCATGCGAATATCGTTGGCAAAGTCGACAAGCTCGTCGAAGTAGCGCTTGTCGGTTTGGTCCTGCGCCATGACCTCGGTCATGTTGTTCTTCCAGATGGAATTGGCAAAGTGCAGCGACAGGTACTTCTCGGGGCGGCCGGTGTACTTGGCAAAGGTGCTCGGTAGCAGCGTGGAGGAGTTGGTCACGACGACAGTCTTTTGCGGGAGGACCGGGGCGAGCTTCTTGTAGAAGTCAATCTTTGCCTGGGTATCCTCAGCCATAGACTCGATAACCAGGTCGGCGTCAGCCACTGCCTTGGCAAGATCGAGCTCCAGCTTGAGTGTGGAGTAGGCACGCTCAACGGCGGCGAGCGCCGCTTCCTTGTCGAAGGGCTGGCCGCTATCGGCGATACCGGCGCACCACTCGCCCGTGCCGTCCGCCATGCCCTCGATAGCCGCGATGTACTCCTCGCGCACATGATCGATCTTGGGCTGGGTGCGGCCGATGCTGCCCTTGCTGCGCAGCCAAATCGTCACATCGAAGCCACAGTAGGCAGCCTGAAAGGCAATCTGGCTTCCCAGCACGCCGCCGCCAGCAACGCAAACGGTCTTGTAGCTCATAGGAACAGTCCTCTCTTACGTAATTCCATAGATGTGTATTTATTCAACCGTAAAGATGACGCGCGTTGGGGACGGGTTCCTTAAACGGATGGTATTTCGCGGCAAACGGCTACATATGTTCATTATCTCAGGGTTCTGGGGGCGATTTTTGGTGCCGCAGAGACGTCGTTTTCGGAAGTATGCGGCAAATTCCGGAACCCTTGAGCACCCCCCGATTTTCCGCCAATAAAACCGCAGGTACAGGGCTTGGACATATTCGGTGTGCTCGGTCTATTCAGATTTTGCCGCATACTTCCGAAATCTGAGTTCGCAAAGGGTGATAGTCGGGGCGTTTACGCAACATATGTCCAAGCAAAAACGGGTGGTAGCCGGTACGGCCACCACCCGTTTGTCTCATATCCAGCCCATAGCAGGCCAGCTACTTCTTAATGCCGCGTCCCAGGCGCTCAGCGACCGACGCCACGGCGCTCTCATCGACCGAACCGCAGCTCACGCAGCCGTCGTGGGCACGCATCTGGCCGGTGACCTCGTCCATCGCGAGCGGCGCCACCTTCTCAAGCTTAAAGCCCTTGCCGGCGCGCATGTTTTCCTTGGCCACGCTGATCATGAGCTTAATACGGTTGAGCTGGTTGACCTCGGACGCACCGGGGTCGTAGTCCACTGCGACGATATTGCTCTCGGGGTGCTGACGGCGCAGCTCCTTGATCACGGCCTTGCCCACCACGTGGTTAGGCAGGCACGCAAAGGGCTGCGTGCAGATGATGTTGGGTGCGCCATGGTCGATCAGGTCGAGCATCTCGGCCGTGAGCAACCAGCCCTCGCCCATGTTGTTGCACACCGAAAGCACCGTACGGGCCTTGTCGGCCATGGTGCCGATGCGCTCGGGCGCCTCGAAGCGGCGGGACTTCTCGAGCATCTCCTCCACCGGCGTGCGCATCCAGTCCACGAGCTTGATGAGCGCCTGCATACCAGCGCGCGTGGTAGCGGAGCTTCCCAACTCGTCCTTCTGCAGCTCGGCGTTGCTCATGGAGTACAGGAAAAAGTCGAGCAGACCCGGCACCACGGCCTCGCAGCCCTCGCGCTCGATGACATCGACCACGTGGTTGTTGGCTGTGGGATGGAACTTGACCAGGATCTCGCCGACCACGCCCACGCGCGGCTTGGTACCCTCGCCCACGAGCGGCATGGTGTCGAACGCGCGGATGGCCTCGCGGCACAGCTTGGTGTAGTTGTGGCGGTTAAACTTGGGCGCCAGCTTGCGAGCGCGCGCCATGTACTCCTCGTAGAGCGCGTTGGCGGCACCGGGCGTAGCCTCGTACGGGCGGCAGCGATAGAGCATCTGCATCATCACGTCGCCAAAGAGCACCGCGTAGACTGCCTGCTTAAGCAGCGCCGGCGTAATCTTAAAGCCAGGGTTGTCCTCGCCCAGCGCCACGGCCGAAAGCGAGATCACCGGGATCTCGGGGTGGCCGCTCTCGCGCAGGGCCTTGCGGATGAGTGCGATGTAGTTGGTGGCACGGCAGCCGCCGCCGGTCTGGCTGATAACCACGGCTGTCTTGGACAGGTCGTATCGACCGCTCTCGATGGCCTCCATGATCTGGCCCGTCACCAGGATCGACGGATAGCAGATGTCGTTGTTCACGTAGCGCAGGCCGGCCTCGACGGCATCGTGATCGGTCGAGGGCAGCAGCTCCAAGTTGTAGCCAGCACCACGGAACACCTCTTTGACCAGGTCAAAGTGGATCGGCGCCATCTGCGGGCACAGGATGGTGTAGCCCTCCTCGCGCATCTGCTCGGTAAAGGGCACCTTGGGCCACGCGGTCGAAGCACTCTCGCGCTGCGCCTCGAACGTGTACTTACGGCTCGCGAACGCGGGGGCATCCGTGGAGGGCGCCACCGGCGCGGCATCGCCCTGCTCGTAAGTCTCGCCCGCGGCCGTAGCCTCGGCCAAGCGCTCGGCCTCCTGGTCCTTGAGCGCCGCCATGAGCGAGCGAATACGGATACGCGCGGCGCCCAAGTTGGACACCTCGTCAATCTTGAGCACGGTGTAGATCTTGCCGCTGGCTTCCAGAATCTCCTGCACCTGATCGGTGGTCAGAGCGTCCAGGCCGCAGCCGAAGGAATTGAGCTGGATCAGGTCCAGGTCGTTGCGCATCGTCACAAAACGGGCGACGGCGTACAGGCGGCTGTGATACATCCACTGATCGACGACGCGAATCGGACGCTCGGGCTTCACCAGATGCGCGAGCGAATCCTCGGTAAAGACCGCAAAGCCAAAGCTCGAGATAAGCTCGGGCAGGGCATGGTTGATCTCGGGGTCGTTATGGTAGGGACGACCGGCGAGTACGATGCCGTGGCCGCCGTGGTCCTCGACCCACTTAAGGGCCTCCTCGCCCATGGTCTGGATGTCCTCGTGAAAACGCGCGTCGGCCTCGTAGGCGGCGTTGACGGCGGCATCGACCTCAGAGCGCGTGATCTTGGGACCGCGCACGCGACCGCGACCGGCCTCAGCATCGGCCACACGGTCGACGGCGAGCACCTGGTATAGACGGCGCTTGAGCTCGGTCTTGTCGTGATAGGGCACAAACGGGTACAGGAACTCGATGTTCTGCTCACGGATCTCGTCGATGTTGAGCGCCAGCGCCGTGGGGTAGCTCATGACGATGGGGCAGTTATAGCAGTTGCCGGCGGTCGGATCCTCCTTGCGCTCCCAGCGCACGCACGGCATCCAGATAAAGTCGACGTCACGGTCAATGAGGTTCATCACGTGGCCGTGGCTCATCTTGGCCGGATAGCACACGCTCTCGGACGGCATGGACTCGATGCCCGCCTGGTAGGTCTTTTTGCTCGACTGGTCGGACAGCTGCACGCTAAAGCCCAGGCGCGTAAAGAACGCATGCCAGAAGGGGTAGTTCTCGTACATGTTGAGTGCGCGCGGGATACCCACGGTGCCGCGCGGGGCCTCGTCGGGGCTCAGGACCTCGCGGTCAAAGAGCAGCTCGTTTTTCTTTTTGAAGAGGTTGGGGGCCTCAGTCTTCTGCTTTTTGTGGCCGGCGCCCTTCTCGCAGCGGTTGCCGGTAATGAAGCGCCTACCGCCGCCAAAGTCGTTGACGGTAAGCTGGCAGTTGTTGGAGCAACGGCCGCAGCGGACATGCTTTTGCGTCACGGTGAGGTGCGCGATGTCCTCAGCCGAAAGAATGGTCGAGGTGCCGTCGGCGCCGGCGCGATCGCGGGCGAGCAGGGCCGCACCGTAGGCGCCCATGCAGCCGGCGATGTCGGGACGCACGGCATGAACGCCGGTGAGCTGCTCAAACGCGCGCAGCGTGGCATCGGACATAAAGGTGCCGCCCTGGACGATTACCTGGCTGCCGATCTCCTTGGGATCGCGCAGCTTAATGACCTTGAACAGGGCATTCTTGATGACGGAATAGGACAGGCCGGCGGCGATGTCGCCCACCGTGGCGCCTTCCTTTTGCGCCTGCTTGACGCGCGAGTTCATAAAGACCGTGCAGCGACTTCCCAGGTCGACCGGGGCTTTGGCATGGATGGCGGCGTTGGCGAACGCGCGCACGTCCATGTTCATAGAGACGGCGAAGCTCTCGATAAAGCTACCGCAACCCGACGAGCAGGCCTCGTTGAGCATGATGTGCTCGATGACGCCGTCCTTGACGCGCAGGCACTTCATGTCCTGGCCGCCAATGTCCAGAATGAACTCGACGCCGGGCAGGAACGCCTTGGCGCCGCGCAGGTGCGCGACGGTCTCGATCTCGCCGGAATCGGCCTTGAGGGCCTCGATGAGCAGCGCCTCACCGTAGCCCGTGGTGGTCACGTGGCCGATGGTGCAGCCCGCGGGGATGTGGTTGTAGAAATCGGCCATGATGACCTTGGCCGTGCCTAGGATGTCGCCGTTGTTGTTGCCGTACCAGGTGTGCAGCAGCTGACCGTCCTCGCCCACGAGCGCGGCCTTCATGGTGGTGGAGCCGGCGTCGATGCCGATGAACACGCGTCCGGTGTAGCCTTCGAGCTTGCCCTTGGGGACGACCTCGGTGTCGTGGCGGGTCTTGAACTCGGCAAAGTCCTCGTCGGTGGCAAAGAGCGGATCCAGACGCTCGACCTCGGCACCCTGCGTGTCACCCAGGGCATCGATGGCCCCGATGAGCTGCGGGAACGTGCTGAGCTTGTTGGACTCGTGCGCCATGGCGGCGCCGCTCGCCACAAACAGGTGAGCGTTTTGGGGCACGATACGGTGCTCCTCGTCCAGATTGAGCGTGAGGTAGAAGCGGTGGCGCAGCTCGGAGAGATACTGCAGCGGGCCGCCCAGGAAGGCGACGTTGCCGCGGATGGGACGGCCGCACGCCAGGCCCGAGATGGTCTGGGTCACGACAGCCTGGAAGATGGAGGCGGCCACGTCCTCGGGGCGGGCGCCCTCGTTGAGCAGCGGCTGCACGTCGGTCTTGGCAAAAACGCCGCAGCGGCTGGCGATGGGATAGATGGTGGTGGCGTTGGCCGCGAGCTCGTTGAGGCCGCTGGCGTCGGTGTGGAGCAGGGTTGCCATCTGGTCGATGAACGCACCCGTGCCGCCGGCGCAGGTGCCGTTCATGCGCTGCTCGATGCCGCTATCGAAGTAGATGATCTTGGCATCCTCGCCGCCCAGCTCGATGGCGACATCGGTGGCCGGGATGAGGGTCTCGACGGCACGCTTGCTGGCGATGACCTCCTGGACAAACTCCAGGTCGAGCCACTGGGACAGCAGAAGGCCGCCCGAGCCGGTGATGGCGCAGGTCATCTGGGCCGTCGGCAGCACGGTCGCAGCGCCCTCGAACAGGTCGCGGGCGCAGGCACGGACGTCGGTGTGGTGGCGCTGGTACTTGGCGTAGACGATCTGGTTGTCGTCGTTGAGCACGGCAAGTTTAACGGTGGTGGAGCCCACGTCGATGCCCAGGTGCAGGTTGCCGCGAGCGTTCTCGGGGTTGAAGATCGCGCCTTCGGGGGCGTGGGCGGCGGCTACGGGCTCGGCAGCGGTAGCGGGCTCGCTGGCGACGGACGTCTCCCCTGCCGCGTTCTTGGCATCGGCAACTGCCTCGGCAACTTTCTCGGCAGCCGCGGTCGCGGCCTTCTGCGCGGCGTCCACCACGGCGGGCGCGGCCTCGCGTGCGGCAGCGACCATGCGATCCTTGATGCCATCGACGAGTTTGCTCATTATCTCTCCTCTTAGTTGTTGGACTCGACGGTTGCGGCGGTGTCGGCCGTATCCTCGAGCTGCAGGTTCAATAGCTTCAAGCCGTATTCCGGCACGTTGATATCGATGGGTTGACCATATAGGTCGCCGGGACGCACAAAGGCGATAACCGTCATAATGCGTGCCATGGCCTCGGGCGATTCGGTGAGGCCGTGCTCAAACCAGCGCTGAATCATGCCGACCTCGGCGCTCACGACGTAGGTAACGTAGTAGTCAAAGAACGTGCCCAGCGCCAGGCCCAAAATGCCCGTCTGTGCACGAGGCACCACGGCCTCACGCGCGGTGTCGATAATCTTCTTAATGAAAGCCTGGTCGCCGCCCGGGCCCAGCAGCGATCCGATTAAATCGCGGTTGGCCGCAAGGTAGCGCAGCAACTCAACCGAACCGGGCGCCGGCTCGAGCTCATCGATGTTGTGATAGAGATCGGGCAACTGAGCTGCGGTGATGAGCTCAATGCGCTCGCGGATCTCGGCCAGCAAGCCGTCCTCGATTTGATTGATAAAGTCGGGAATATCGCGGTAGTGCGAATAGAACGTGCGGCGCGTAAGGCCAGCGCGCTCGGTGAGCGACGCGACATTAATGTGCGAAAGGTCGCCGCTTTCGGCAAGCTCGCTGGCAAGTGCTTGGCGTAGGGCACGCTGCGAGCGAAGGGACCGGCGATCACATTTCTCGAGCTGGGACAAGCGTCCTCCTTGTTACTCAGTCTGCGCGCTATTGCACAGTGCGAGTATTATTGCACACCGTGTGTATCAACACGTAAAGGCAATATTTTGGATGTGACAAAGGGGCTGTCCCTTTGTCACATTCAGCGACCGCCTAGGTTGTGCCAGTTGTGCCTGGTTGATTTCCGATCTCAGCCGAACACATTGAGCTGATGGCTCGCTCCCGCAGTTAGCCGAACGCCCCCGCGGCCCCTCCTGGGGTCCGGGGGCGCCGT
>JAGZDZ010000015.1:0-55379 GCA_018368535.1 Collinsella sp.
GCCGGCCGGTCCGGCCCTCAGGGTATCGGGTTCCCACATTCATCCGTACATGTGCGGATGAATGTGGGAGGTGTTCGGATAAAGTCGATAATCAAGGGCATTTGAAACAAAGGCAAAAAAGTACTTGCAAAGACGCGTTCCGACATATAAGTTGATAAAAGACCGCCGTTGCGGTTTTAAGTAGATCGAGCATATGAAGTTTGAGTTTTAGCGTGTAAGAGAAGGAAGATCGGCAAAGTACAACCCCAAACGCAATGACAACTTAATGAGGTAACTGCCACATGTGAGGCACCCAGGGCATTGCTGTCTCGATTTTGAGCACGATGCCTTCCGCCTTGCATGGGCCGTTCCATCCCGCCCCTGCAGCAACTGTCTCACGGGCTCATTGAAAACCGCATAGCACCCCAACGTCAGCACATCACCCACGGCAAGCACATCACTCACGACAACCAACACATCAACAAACAGCACGAACATCAACCGATTGGAGAAGCTATGACAAACCACCACGCTGAAGACGGCGATAAGAAAAGCATTCTGGATGCCCGCATTGAGCGAGCATATGCAAACGAATATGACGCCGCCTTTGCCGCCGCGACCATTAAGAACTACGCGTCGCTACCGCTCGCGACGATCTTGGCCGACCACCCTCAACTGCTGAAGCGCTGCACAAAGATCATGGGCGACCCCGACATTCGCAAGCTGACAGACCCCTATGCCCCAAAACGCGACAACGATTCGTACGTTCTTACCGTAGGCTGCCTAGCCCATATGCTTACGGCGCTCGACACGAAACTCAAGCTCGAATGGGAACCCGACGAGCGTCATGAACTCGAAAGCAAGCGGAACACCCTGCGCACCGCACTGTTCCTTCCGTTGGACGGCCTCAAGCGCTGCAACGTCGAGCTCAATACACAGGCGCGGCAAAAGCCCGGAACCACGGGGCAGAAAACTCCAAGACCCCATGCGGCCATCGTCGACCGCAACCGATATAACCGCATGACCGCGCACTTTTCCGCCGAGGGAGCAGCCATAAGGACGCTGATCGATCTGCTGTACCTCCTGAGCATCAACGAGCTATTTGAGGGCTATCTCGCCCTTGTTCCCGCGACGGCACCCAAGTCGGTAGCAAAGATCATCGAGACCTGCAGACGCCAGTTTGAGCGCCATCGCAATGGCAGCGAGATGAACGCCAGCATCGCGCAGTACTACGCGGCTCATTACAAAAATGACGGATGTGCCCCTGTCGAGCATCAGCTGCGGCTCGCCTACACCACGCCCGCCGCAACGCTCCATCGCTTTGGAGCCCTTGGCGCTTGCGAGCCTCACGAACAGGCAGCCTGCCCCACAACCGAGCTCGATCTCAGGCTCGGACGAACCCTGTAGCCCGCCAGCCCCTCCGCGGGCAACAATCCTATTCCACAACACAACCAACAGAAAGGAGTCCTCATGGACACCAATCATTCCCCCATCATCAGCCCCCTCACCATGCGTGAATCCGCCCGAGGTATCACGCTCACCAGCATTTACGATGAGATGCTCGCCCGTCGCGAGCTCTCCGTCATGGGAAACATCGAAACCCCGATGGCCCACGACCTATGCCAGCAGATCCGCCTGCTCGATGCCACCGACCCCAGCCGCCCCATCACCATATTTGTCGCCAGCGCCGGCGGAAGCGTGCGATCGGGTCTCGCGATCTATGACGCCATGCGCCTCGCATCGTGCCCCATCCGCACCGTCTGCCTGGAATTCGCCGCGTCCATGGGCGCCGTGATCTTTATGGGCGGCGACGATCGCCGTATGGCGCCCCATGCAGAGCTCATGATTCACGACCCGCTGATCCCCCAGGGGGCAGGCGGCTCGGCACTTGCGCTGCAGGAAACCAGCCGGCGTCTCATGCAGACCCGCAAGACCCTCACGCAAATCCTCTCGGACCGCAGCGGCCTCACGCCCAAGCGCATCCAGTCCCTCACTGCAAAAGACACCTACCTTTCGGCCAAGCGCGCCGTCGAGCTCGGCTTTGCCCACGAAATCCTCTCGACCACCAAGGAGGTCGCCCATGTCTAACCTCGCCAGCCGCCTCGCCGCATCTGAGTCCGCATCGTCCACCATCCTCGCCAAGGATCGAACGCTTTCCTGCGACACCCGCCAAACGGGACTCAACAACAACGCACTTGTAATCGGCCCCTCGGGAGCCGGCAAGACCCGAAACGTCCTCAAGCCCAACCTGCTGCAAATGAACGCAAGCTACATCGTGCTCGACACCAAAGGCACGCTCTGTCGCGAAGTGGGACCCGTGCTGGCAGCCCACGGTTACCGCGTGCAATGCCTCAACTTCGCCGACCTCAACACCGTCCCGGCCCTTGCGCCCGGCATCGAGCGCTGCGGCTACAACCCCCTGAGGCACATTCGCCGCAAGGCGGACGGCAGGCCCAACCAGCAGGACATCCTCTCGGTGGCAAAGGCCATCTGCCCCATCGAGGACAACAACCAGCCTTTTTGGGATCATGCGGCGGCAAACCTGCTGTCGTGTCTTATCGCCTACGTCACCGAACAGCTACCCGCCGACGAGCAGACGATCAGCTCGGTCATCAAGCTGATCGAGCACCTGCAGGACGGTGCCACGGCCCGATTGTTTGACGATCTGATCACGACCGACCCCCAAAGCTATGCCCTCTCGCTATGGCGGCGCTACGCCATTACGCAAAATGCCGAGCGCATGCACGCGAGCATCGTCGGCATCCTTGCCGAAAAGGTCATGTGTCTGGGATTCGACGGTGCGGCACAGCTCTATCGTGAGTGCCATCAGGTGGACTTCACTTCCATGGGACACACCCCCTGCGCCCTGTTTGTAACCGTAAGCGATATTGACCGCAATCTCGATCCGCTGACCGGCCTCTTTATTACGCAGGCGTTTATGGGCCTCATTCGCGAAGCCGATAGGCAGCCCGACGGCAGCCTGCCCGTGCCCGTGCGCTTTATGCTCGATGACTTCGCAAATCTGCAGATCCCCCAGATCGACAACGTGCTCTCGATTATCCGAAGCCGCAACATCTGGGCAACGCTGCTGCTGCAGTCGACCAACCAGCTCGATGCGCTCTATGGCGAGGCACGCGCACGCTCCATCATGGGCAACTGCGACACGCATCTGTGCTGGCGTTCCAGGATCCCGAGAGTGCCCGGGTGTTTTCCGACCGCGCCGACGCGCTGCCCAGCACGCTCATGGCGACGCCGATCGATCGCTCGTGGCTCTTTGTGCGCGGCCACACTCCCGAACAGGTCGAGCGCTTTAGGCTCGAAGACCATCCGCTCTACGGGGAGCTGCCCGAGGCGCAGCGAGGCCATGCGGAGGCCGAGATCTAGGCGCAGGGTTCTCGCAGCGCGCGGCGCCCCGGCGATGTTTCACAAAGGCCGTGCGCCCCGGGACCACGGCAAAGCAAAGGGGCCCGCATCCGATAGGATACGGGCCCCTGACTATAAGACGCGATGCGTTAACAGCAGCGACTACTTGCGATGCGCGCGGTAGAACTCGATGAGCGCCTGGGTCGAAGCGTCCTGCTCGGCCTTGGCGGCGTCGTCGTGGAAGGCCGGGGTAATCTGCTTGGCAAGCTGCTTGCCCAGCTCGACGCCCCACTGGTCGTAGGAGTCGATGCCCCAGACCGTGCCCTCGACAAACGTGATGTGCTCATACAGGGCGATGAGCTCGCCGAGTGCAAACGGGGTCAGCGTGTCGCCGAAGATCGAGGTCGTCGGGCGGTTGCCCTCAAAGCAGCGGGCCGGGACGATCTGCTCGGGCGTGCCCTCGGCACGAACCTCGTCGGCTGTCTTACCAAAGGCGAGCGCCTTGGTCTGGGCCAGGAAGTTGCCTAGGAACAGCTCGTGCACGTCCTGACTGTTATCGGTCGCAGGGTTGGCGGTATTGGCGAAGGCAATGAAGTCGGCCGGAACCACCACGGTGCCCTGGTGCAGCAGCTGATAGAAGGCATGCTGGCCGTTGGTGCCGGGCTCGCCCCAGAAGATCTCACCGGTATCGGAGGTCACAGCGCTGCCGTCCCAGCGGACGTGCTTGCCGTTGGACTCCATGGTGAGCTGCTGCAGGTAGGCCGGGAAGCGGTGCAGATACTGGCAGTACGGAAGCACGGCGTGGCTCTTGGAGCCGAAGAAGTTGACGTACCAGACGTTGAACAGGCCCATCAGCGCGACGGCGTTGCTCTCGAGCGGCGTGTTGCAGAAGTACTCGTCAATGGCATGGAAGCCCTCGAGGAACTGCTGGAAGCGCTCGGGGCCGAGCACGACGATCAGCGACAGGCCCACGGCGGAGTCGACGGAGTAGCGGCCGCCGACCCAGTTCCAGAAGCCGAAGGCGTTAGCGGGGTCGATACCGAAGGCCTCGACCTTTTCGAGTGCGGTGGAAACGGCGACGAAGTGCTTTGCCACGGCCTCGGCGTTCTGTTCATCGGAACCGTCGATGGCACCCTGAGCCTTGAGCTGCTCGAGCATCCAGGTCTTGACTTCGCGGGCGTTGGTGAGGGTCTCGAGCGTGGTGAAGGTCTTGGAGACGATGATCACGAGCGTGGTCTCGGGATCCAAACCCTTGAGCTTCTCGGCCTGATCGTTGGGGTCGATGTTGGAGATGTAGCGGCAGTCGATACCGGCGTCGGCGTAGGGACGCAGGGCCTCGTAGGCCATGACCGGGCCCAGATCGGAGCCACCGATGCCGATGGACACCAGGTGCTCGATCTTCTTGCCGGTAACGCCCTTCCACTCACCGGAGCGCACGCGCTCGGCGAAGGCATACATGCGGTCGAGGACCTCGTGCACGTCGGCGACGACATCCTGGCCGTCAACGATGAGCTGGCCCTTCTCGCTTGCCGGACGGCGAAGCGCGGTGTGCAGAACAGCGCGGTCCTCGGTGGTGTTGATGTGCTCGCCGGAGAACATGGCGTCGCGGCGCTCCTCGAGCTTCACCTCGCGGGCAAGATCGCACAGCAGCTTGACGGTCTCATCGGTCACCAGGTTCTTGGACAGGTCAAAGTGCAGGTCACCAGCGTCAAAGCTCAGCTTGTTCACACGCTCGGGATCGGCAGCGAACCAGGCCTTGAGGTCGATGCCCTCGGCCTCGAGCTTCTCCTGATGGGCCTCGAGCGCCTTCCAAGCGGCGGTCGACGTAGCGTCGATAGGTGCGGCAACAGTTGCCATAAAGTCCTCCTCAGCATACGGGCGCATACCTCCATGCGCCCGGATAATCAGATGCCCCTATTCTAGCGCAGGTCAAGACCGTAATCAGCGAGCGTTGCCAATCCGCCCCCAAACGGCGACCGACCAAAAAGGGACAGGTTTATTTTGGCAGGTCAAACGCTTTACCTACCAAAATTAACCTGTCCCTTCCTGGCAGGTACTAGGCCGCGGCGCACACGCTGCCGAGCAACTCACGCAAGGGAGTGCCGATGCCCTCCAGCAGCTCGCGTGCGATAATGGCAAAAACGGGAACCTCGCCGGCACCCACGACGGCAGGCACTTTTCCCTCGGAGACGATGCACCCGTAGGGAACAAAGCCGTCCTCGCCGGCATCGAGCACGGCCATGCGACGAGCGAGTTCGCGCGCAAAGCCCGCCGTATCGGCATCTCCGATCGCCAGGACAAAGTCCACGCCTTCGTCGGTCGCCAGGGCCACGGCTTCGTCGATCAGCTCGTCTCCCCCATCGCCAACCGAGCCGCAGCGGAAAAGCACGCGCTCGAGCAGAGCTCGATCAACCGAGCCGAGTGCCGCCGAGACAAGCTCATCGCGCGTATGCTTGTCACCGCCCAGCACGACCAGTGCCTTGGTGCCGCCATAGTGGGCAACCAATCGCCCGCACCAGCGAGCCACGTCTCCATCCGCAACAAGGCGCGTCGGCATACCAAACCCATAATTGACCATCTTTCCCACAACCCTTCCGTGCGTATAGGCGGTATCAATCGTTAGGCTCATGCTACGAAGCAAGGTTTTCCGAGCTGTTTCGCACTCTTTAGAGCTGCGTTAAAACCCGATTCAACCGCACGGCCATACCTACCAAAAGGGGCAGGTTTTGACGATGTCCAGACGAGCGGGTATTATCGAACATGTATTCGATAAGAACATGTGTTTGATGGGAGGACGCGTGGGGCACGAGCGTCACACCTATATCTGCATCGACCTTAAGACGTTTTACGCCAGCGTCGAGTGCGTCGACCGCGGACTCGACCCCCTCACTACGTGCCTGGTCGTTGCCGACGAATCGCGCGGGCGCACGACCATCTGCCTCGCCATTACCCAGGCCATGAAAGACCTCGGAATCCATAACCGCTGTCGCCTGTTCGAGATTCCCGACGGCATCGACTACATCAAGGCTGTACCGCGCATGCAGCACTACATGGAGGTGTCGGCACAGATTTACGGTATCTACCTGGAATACGTCAGTCCGCAAGACGTTCACGTCTATTCCATCGACGAATGCTTTATCGACGTGACGCCCTATCTGGACCTCTACCATACCGACGCTGAAGGCTTCGCCTGCATGCTGCGCGACGAGGTCCTGGCACGCACCGGCATCACGGCAACGGTTGGCATCGGCCCCAACCTATTCCAAGCCAAGGTGGCACTCGACATTACCGCCAAGCACGTACCCAGCCGCATCGGCATACTCGACGACGAGACCTTTCGCAAGGAGATCTGGCCCCATCGCCCCATCACCGACATCTGGGGCATCGGCCCCGGCGTGGCGGCCCGTCTCGAGAAATACGGCGTCTACGATCTGATGGGCGTCGCGGCGCTCGACGAAAACCTGCTTTACGACGAGCTCGGCGTCAATGCCGAGTATCTCATCGACCACGCCTTCGGGCGCGAGCCGACAACCATCGCCGATATTCAGGCCTATCGCCCACAGGCAACCTCAACAACCACGGGGCAAGTGCTATCGAAAGGCTATGCCTATGAGCAGGCCTACACCGTCTTGCGCGAGATGGTCGACAACGCCGTGTTGGACTTAGTCGATAAGCACGTGGTCTGCGACAGCATCTCGCTCTTTGTGGGCTACGCGAGCGAACGAGCCGACATACGCCGGCTCGATGCCAGCGGTACAGCGCAATATGTGGACGGATGCGGACACCTACGCTCGAGCACGTCGAGTATCGAACCCACCGCAACCGCCGGCCCCGAGCTCGCGCCCCGTGCGCCCAAGCCCGTCCAGCGCGATGACGAACGGCACCGCCTGGTGCGCGAGGCGCAGGCAATCGATGGCATCTTTGTGGGAGAGCACGGCGGCAAACCGCGCGGTGGCTATGCTGCGCTCTTTGCACACTCAAACGCCTCGCGAAAGCTGCCCGAGCGCACCAATTCGTTTAAGAAGATCATGGGCTATTTCGATGAGCTCTGGGCGCAGACTGTCGATCCCAAACGACCGGTCAAGCGCATCAACCTGGGCTTTGGCAACCTCATGCCCGAAGAATTTGCCACCATCGACCTGTTTAGCGATGTTAAGGCCGATGAGCGCGAGCGCGACCTGGCGCGCGCCGTCCTGGCTGTGAAAGGCAAGTACGGCAAGAACGCGCTCGTCAAGGGATTAAGCCTTACCGCTGGCGCCACCGCACGCGAACGCAACGATCAGGTGGGAGGACATCGTGCCTAAGTCCCAACAACAGCCGATGCGGCCACCGACACCTTTTGAACGTCTAGCGGACCCTGAGGGAAGACGTCGCTCCGCCGACCCCAAACTTACCGCCAACGGCGCCGTCCGCGCCGGCCGTGCCGCGCAGTTTATGCCCTTTGCCGCCCTCACGGGATACTACGAGCTCGTGCGCAAACAAGAGATCACTGTTGAGCCCAAATGCGAACTCACGGAAGAAAAAGCCCTCGAGCTTTCGAAAAAGCTCGAGGGCCTCAAACGCGGCGACCTGGTGCGCGTCACCTATTACGATACGTACGGCTATCGTAGCCGCACGGGCATTCTCGACGAAGTGTTACCCGCATTCAAGCTGCTCAAACTCAGGGATATCGCCATCAACTTCGACGATATCCAAGGCATCGAGCTGCGTGGTCGAGCCTAGCGACGAGAACGCTTGCGCAAGACGAGGGCAATGCCAAGCACTGCGGCAGCTGCAACCAGCAATCCCAAGACCAGCGTGAGGGTCGAGTCACCAGCGTGAGGCAGCGAGCCATCCTTCGGAGCCTTCTTGGTGGTCGTCGAAACTGTCGTCGTGGTGCTGCTCGACTGGTCGTTGCCGCCCGTCTGGCTGCCACCAGGCTGATCGCCGCCACCCGGCTGCGAAGGATCGGTGGGTTCCGTCGGATCCGGAGTACCAGGATCAATCGGATTCTCCGAATTCTCCTTGCGCTGGATCCAAACCTGGCAGCCATAGAACGGGTTGGCGGTACCAAGGCACAGACCCTGGTTGGTCACCGCAAAGGTGCGCAGACCATGGTTATACGGATCGTTAAAGCCATTGGTCGTCAGCGTCGTAAAGTTCACGCCGTCCTCGGTCACATACATATCAAAGCCACGCTCGGCATCGCGAAGGTAACACATGCACGTAAGCACACTCTGCAACTTCTTGAGGTTCTCCTCGCTCAGCAGCTTATCGAGCGCATCCTGAATATCGCTCGGCAGCTCGGTGTCATAGGCATCCTCGTACTGCTGCTTCAGGCTCTCATAGCTATCGAGCATGTCCTGATACTGATCGGCAAAGGACTTGAAGTACGCGATCTCGCTATCGATCTTCTGGACATAAGCGGCGTCGTCTTCAACGTCCGCGGACATCGTCGCGGTCTGATCGCAAAGATCGCCCGTGGCATCCTCTAGCGCATCGTTCAGGTCGCCAAAGCCCTTAGCAACCTCGGTCTTCTCGTCATCGACCTCGACGGCCTCATCCTTCTCGTCATCGACCTCGGCGGCCTCGTTTGAATCATCGTCCGCAAGCGTGTTCACGGGAACGATGGGGTCGTCAGGCGATTTCTTGTCGAGCAGGTGATTGAGCAGGTCCCTAAGGCGCTGAACCTGAGAGGCCCACTCCTCGGGCGTCATATCGATAATGTCGCCATTAGAGAACTGGCCGATCGGCTCAAGCAGGCTCGCGGTATCAAAGGTACCGATATACAGTTTGCCGTCGAACTTCTGCATGCGCCAAATGTACTGGTTCTCGTTTCGGCCAAAGCCCGAAGTCAGGCCGGAAATACCGCCCTCGGGGAACATGTCGGTGCGATCGCCAACGACGAGCTCCATGTTCTCGTCCTTGTCCATGCGATAGATGTTGACCGACTGCTCAAGATTGGCATTCACAAACGAGCAGTCAACGCCGCCCATGCTGCTCTTGCCGCTCTCTTCGGTGTTTGATTTGTTGAACAGGATGCGCTCGAGAGCAATCTCCTCGTCGTTGTATTCACCGATATAGAGGTAGTCGTTGTAGACGATGAGGTTGGCAGCGCCAGAACGGGTACGGGCAGGATCGATGCCAAAGCAGTACCTTGCACCGTCCGCCTCCTGGTCGCCGACAATCGGAGTCCACGTATAGCTGCCGTCGGCGTTCTTGTCGCCACGGACCATGGCAAACGACTGCATGGAATTATCATCGGGAGCGTTCTCGGGCGTACCGGTGCAGATGGTCGCATAGAGATGGCCATTGTACGAGACCATATCCCAAATGGCACCGCCGTAGATGCTGTCCTGATAGCGAATCGCCGGATAGCCAAACAGCGTCTCCGAGTTTGGCAATCTCGGTGAAGCTGTCCTGGCCCTTCGAGGGGTCAGACGACGTCAGGATTGTCGACACAAAGTTACCGGCCGCGTCTTTACCCACATTACTGATGACGAGCTGGCCATCATGAACGCACATGCCGCGGATACCAGTAGAAATGCCCTGCTTATAGGCAGCACCGTAATCCTGCATGCTCGAAAGCCCCTGATAGACAACTTTCCACTCATCCGTCTTAGGATCGATCTCATATACAGCAGGCAGGCCGCTTTTGCCGCCATTGGTCCTGACGCTGCCGCAGAAATAGAGCTTGCCCTTATAGCTCACGGCATTGCGGAACAAAGGAGCGACGCCGTTGAGCGAATCAGAGAGCAGCAGCTTGGTCTCACCGGTCTTGGTATTGATCTTGACCAAGATGCCACCGCTGTCCTTGTCGGCCGTGCCGTCCTCCTTCTGCTGTCCATAGAAGAAGGTGCCGTTAAACATGGCCTCCAGCGTCAGGCGCATGGTCTCGGCATCAAAGGAATCGCCCAGCGTGCCGTTCATGAGCGTAAGCGTGTTGCCCATCGCCGCATAGCAGGTGCCCACATAAAGCCAGTCACCATAGCTCGCAGCCGCCCAAGTGTAGCTCTGGCCTCGATCGCCTTCGTTGTTGGCCGTGTTACCATCGGCGCCCGGAACGGCAACGGCACCGTCACCCTGGTAGTCGACGATGCCATCCGGCTGCGACGTTCCTACCGTAGGATGCGAGAGCTTCTCAAAGGAATACCCATTTCCCGCATTGTAGGTAACGGCACCCGATGCGTCTTCGGCGTGCGCCGGCAGCGGCGATACCAAGATAGCGACAAGCGCTGCCACCAAGCCAAGTGTTCCCACTCGTCTCATAAGGTTATAGCCTCCCCTGTCCTAAAGCCCAGTTTTAGCATTCTTCATTTCTGTCCACGGTTAATTGCAATCTGAGCACAGCAATAATCAGCGTATAAATATACACCTGTAATTTTTTGGACGGGTTAATAGATGCTCGATTGGTAGCGAATTCCGCGCAAACCGTCACCAAACTCCACTTTTGCCGCATCTAAAGGTTATTTTTGCGCAAATTTTTGGATGCCGATAGTCACAATGGGCAGGAGGCTGGTACCCACCGGAGAGGGCAACGCCTGATAGTCACAATGGGCAGGAGGCTGGTACCCACCGGAGAGGGCAACGCCTACATTTTCATAACGTAGTAACCCGCATCTCTCACGGCCGCCACGAGAGCGCCGCGGTCGATCGGCTGCTTAGAGCGTACGCGTGCCGTGTGGTCCGTATACGTCACCGTTGCCCACACGTCATCCAGCGCATTCAGGGCATTGGCCACGTTCTGAGCGCAGCCGTCGCAACTCATGCCGCCGATAAGCAGCTCATCGCTATAGGGGTAGTGGGACGGATCAGTATCCGCAACCACTACCTTCTTGGCCTTCTTGCCGCTCGCGCCATCGCTGCAACAACTCTTCCCGTGTGTCGAAGCGACAATGCGCCGCAGGCCAAAGAACATGCCAACGACAATCACGGCAAGCACAATGAGATTCGCAGGGTTGAGCAAGTCACTCATGCGTTCCCCTTTCAAGTAGCCCTATCTAGATACCCCCATGGGGTGTCCCCATCTTAACCCAAAAACATGTCCGTTCGGTCAATTAGTTTCCCTGTTCAAACTTTTTAGTTGACCAGGGCTTACTTTCGTGTATAAGTTTTCCTAGGCTAACAGTGAGGACCAGAAGGAGCGCCGTGACTCGAACCATAGACATTCCAACGTTTCAGGCAGCGGTCGTGCGCAACTGCTCCCCCACGCTCGCGAGCATCAAGCCGGCATCGCTCTTTACCTATCCCGGCGTTTACGCCAACCAAAACGGAAAACCCGGCGCCGCCCATATCGAAGGGCGACGCTCTCGCCTGCTCGCCGTCATAGCCCAATGCAACCGCGAGCTCCAGCCACTCGGGATCCATATGAGCGTTTTGGTCTGGCGCCCCTGCGGAGCGCTCATCTATGTGTACCGCCCTGCGGACCTCATGCGATACCTCTCCGACCCCCGCGCCACGACGGCGCTTGCCGCCGAAGGTTACGATGTCCACAACCTGCCCGCATCACTGGTGCATCTCGCCGCGCGCATCACGCTGGCAAGCAGAAATGCCGCAGAAAGCGCCTATGACGGCAGCGTCTGCGCACTCGCGCGAAATAGGCACTGCGATACGGGGTGCATGTGCGAGTTCCCCCACGAAATTGGCTATTTTTTGGGCTATCCCTACGAAGATGTCCATCAGTTTATCGTCCAGCACGGCGAAAACTATAAGGTCTTTGGCGCATGGAAGGTATACACAAACGTTGAGCAGGCGCTCACGACCTTCGATTCCTATCGCGCATGCACGCAATACCTTACCTACATCTATCAACAGGGCTGCAGCCTGGCGCAACTTGCCCAGGCAACCCGATAGAGCATACAAAACGCGGCCGCACGCCGCACAACCGAAAGGACTCAACATGAACAAAATCGCCGTCGTCTATTGGAGCGGCACGGGCAACACCGAGGCCATGGCAAACTTTGTCGCCGAAGGCGCAAGCGGTGCCGGCGCCGAGGCAGAGGTCATCTCCTGCGCCGACTTCTCCGCAGACAAAACCGCCGACTACGACGCCTTCGCCTTCGGCTGCCCCGCCATGGGCTCCGAGGAACTCGAGTACGATGAGTTCCAGCCGATGTGGGACGAGGTCAAGAAGACTCTCGGCGACAAGAAGGTCGTCCTCTTTGGCTCCTATTCGTGGGCCGAGGGCGAATGGATGGACAACTGGAAGGCCGACGCCGACGAGGCGGGCGTCAACGTCGTCGATTCCGTCATCTGCTACGACGCCCCCGATGATGAGGGTGAAGCGGCCTGCAAGGCCCTGGGAGCGGAGCTGGCCTAACGAAGCCGTCAGAAAGTCGCAAGGCAACTGACAGCCGAGTACCGCACAACAACAGTCGCTCATGCCCAAACAAAAACGGGGACCGGATATTCACATCCGGTCCCCGTTTGTTATATCGACAACCTCGACGCGTTGCTACGAGATATTGCCCAAGAACGCCTTGGTGCGTTCGCTCTTGGGGTGGTCGAAGACCTCGCTCGGCGTACCCTCTTCCACGATAACGCCGCCGTCCATAAAGACCACGCGGTCGGCGACATCGCGGGCAAAGCCCATCTCGTGCGTCACCACGATCATGGTCATACCGTCACGTGCAAGATCGCGCATGACACCCAGAACGTCGCGAACCAGCTCGGGGTCGAGCGCCGACGTGGCCTCGTCAAAGAGCATGACGTGAGGATTCATCGACAGGGCGCGGGCGATCGCCACGCGCTGTTGCTGACCGCCCGAGAGCTGGCTCGGCATAAAGTCAATGCGCTCGGACAGGCCAACCTTGGTCAGCTCCTCGATGGCGATCTTCTCGGCCTCTTCCTTGCTGCGCTTGAGCACCTTTTGCTGCGCGAGCATGACGTTCTTTTTGACTGACAGGTGCGGGAACAGGTTGAACTGCTGAAAGACCATGCCCAAGTGCGTGCGCACTTTGTTGAGGTCGACACCCTTGGCGCACACATCCACGCCCTCAACGATGATCGAGCCGCTCGTGGGATGCTCCAGACGATTGATGCAGCGAAGCATCGTCGACTTGCCCGAGCCCGAAGGACCCAGGACTACGACGACCTCGCCCTTGTGCACATCCAGATCGATATCGCGCAGGACCACGTTATCGCCAAAGGCCTTCTGGAGATTCTTGATGCTGACGACGACCTCGTTCGAGTTATTGGTTTCGCTCATGATAGGACCTCCTTACAGACCGGCGATGTGATCGGCGGGCGTCGCGACGACCTGTCCGGCGCTCTTGGTGGGACGCTTCTTTTTGGTTTCGGCCGTACCCAGCAGCCTCGCCTCAAGACCGCTCACCAAGCGCGCAAGCGGCAGAGTGATGACCAGGTAGAACAGCGCGGCAACCACGTACGGCGTGATGGAGCCCGTCGTGGCCACGATGGTGCGGGCGTTCATGACGATCTCGACCACGCCCACGGCCGCGAGCAGCGACGTATCCTTGTAAAGCAGGATAAACTCGCTGGTCAGCGTAGGCAGGACATTGCGGAACGTCTGCGGAATCATAACGTAGAGCAGTGTCTGGAAGGCATTCATGCCCAGCGAGCGAGCAGCCTCGTTCTGGCCCTTGGGGATCGACTGAATACCGGCACGGAAAATCTCGCACAGGTACGCAGACGAGTTCATGGCCATGACGATAACGCCCAGCACATAGTCGTCAACCTTGACGCCGGCAAGCGGCAGGCCAAAGAACGCGATGTAGATCTGCAGGAACGCCGGCGTACCACGGATGATATTCACATAGATGCCGGCAAGGCAACGCAGGATGCGCGACTTGGAAATACGCATGAGCGACAAGGCAAAGCCAAAGGGAATTGCCAGCGGAAACGCCACGAGCACGATCGAGAGCGACATGAGGAAGCCTTTGAAAACGATCGGCAGGCTCTGGACTAAAATGACCGGGTTCAGGAACAGGCGAAGGAACATGTTGGAATTCCATGCCTCGACCCACGGCTGCTCCTTAAGATCGGCCAGGAAGTTATCGAATGCCGTCACGCCCTTGATCTCGACGGAAGGAATCTTGGAAATCTTCTTGGTCGAACCGTCGGCGAGCGTATAGGTGCCGCTAAAGGCCTCATCGCCGCCCTCGACGGGGAAGGTCACGCCGTAAACCTCGACACGGAAAAAGCCGCCGGCAGGCGCCGTCTCGCCAAAGTCAATCTTGAGCGTCTGGCCGTCAGCCTTGCACGTGGGCTTCATGGGCGTACGATCCATGAGGTCCTCGCCCGAGAGCATCGTCAATCGCGTGTCATCGGTACCAAACGTCGTGCCGTCGACAAACGTCAGCGAAAGACCGCTCAGTTCCTCGTCGGCATCGGCCTGAACTTCCCAGGTGATGCGCGTCTCGGTACCGCCGACCACAGCGCTGCCCGAACCGGTATTGGGTCGGGCGGTAATCTTTGCGGTCTCAAGCGCCTGGGCGGTCGTGGGCGCATATGCCCCCGCACACACCAGCGCGAGCGCCACGGCCATGACGCAGGCTAGCTTTTGGAGCAAGGCGGGCAGTGGAAAACGCTGCTCCGCGGCCCCTTTGTTCAGTCGAGACAAGGTGGCTCCTATCGTAGAAGTTGCCGGCAAAACGAGACGGAAATGCTCTCCGTCAAGAGAAGCGCAAAGGCCCTCTCCGCCAAAACGGAAAGGGCCTGCGCACAATCAAGTAGCTATTTTACTTGATGTTGTACTTAGCCATGAGGGCGTCGACGGTACCGTCGTCGGTCAGGTCCTTGATGGCCTGGTTGATGTCGTCCTTGAGCTTGGTGTTGCCCTGGTTGATGGCGATGGCGTACTCCTCGCCGGTGCTGATCTGCTTAATGGTCTGGCAGGTGTTGAACTGCTCGGCGGTCAGCTGGCTGGCAACGGAGCGGTTGGTGACTACGGCGTCGCCCTTATCGGACTGCAGGGCGCTGAAGCACTCGGTAGCGTCCTTGTAGGGGACGATCTTGGCCTTGGGGAAGTTCTCCTGGGCAAAGGACTCGGCGGTCGAGCCAGACTGAACGATAATGGTAGCGTCGGCATTGTTGAGCTTCTCGCTGAAGTTGTCGGCCGTGATGTCGGTGTTATCGACCTTGGTCACGATAGCCTGATCGTCCATGTAGTAGGAATCGGAGAAAGTGACTTCCTTCTCACGCTCGGGCGTGTCGGTGATAGCCGCGATGGCGACGTCGTACTTAGCGCCCGAAGCGACACCGGGGACGAGCGTGTCGAAGTCATTGTTGACGTACTCGACATCCAGGCCCAGCTTGTCGCCGATAGCCTTAATGAGCTCAAGGTCAAAGCCCTGATAATCGCCGTTGTCATCCTTGTACTCAAACGGAGCGTACTCGGCAGAGGTGCCGACGGTCAGCGTACCGTCCTTGACGAGCGCGTACTCCTTGGAGCCGTCGACCTTCTCGACCTTAGCGTCGTCAGAGCTGCTGGAACCGGCATCGGAACCAGAGGTGGCGTTGGACGAGCCACAGCCCGTCAGTGCGAGGGCGAGCGCCATGGCGCCCGTGGCGGCAAATGCGCCAAGCTTCTTGAGCTTCATAATCAGTCTCCTTCCGGTGACCCCGTTTGATTCAGAGGTCTGCAAAAACTGATGGCTATTATGCACCCGCTTGGGAGAATCTGCAATTAGAAAACTTATTGAAACAAACCCATAACGTGAATGGAACACTGCACTTTGTGACAGTCATTACTGCTGCAACGACCTTAACAGTCTGATTTCAGCCGCATAACCTGCAAGTTCGTTCGGTGTCTCCAAAATGAATGGCAATGCGCGCAAGCGGCTATTCGATACAATATTCTGCATAACCTGCATACCGCCGCCAAACTCTTCACTACCCAAATAACCCTTACCGATGCATTCGTGGCGGTCCTTATGGGCGCCGCAAGGGTTCTTCGAATCGTTGATATGCACGGCGCGCAAGCGCTCGATACCCACCACGCGATCGAACTCGTCGAGTACGCCGTCCAGATCATGGATGATGTCGTAGCCGGCATCACTCACATGGCAGGTATCCAGACACACGCCCAGCTTGGCCGACAGCTCTGGACGTCTGGCAGCAACACCCCCGATAATGCGCGCCAGCTCTTCAAAGCTACGGCCCACCTCGGTACCCTTTCCTGCCATGGTCTCGAGCAGCACCGTCGTCTGCTGCCCCTCAAACATCACCTGGCACAGGGTGTCGACGATCATCTGAATGCCGGCATCAGTCCCCTGCCCCACATGCGCACCGGGATGGAAGTTGTAGTAGTTGCCGGGCAGCGCTTCCAGACGCTGTAAGTCCTCGGCCATTGCCTCCAAGGCAAACTCGCGCGCCCGCTCTTTGGCCGAGCAGGGGTTATAGGTATACGGGGCATGAGCCACGAGCGGGCCAAAGTCGTTTTGCTCCATAAGCTCGCGCAGGGCCGCCACGTCATCCATGTCAAGATCTTTCGCCTTGCCGCCGCGCGGGTTGCGCGTAAAGAATGCAAAGGTGTTGGCGCCAATGGATAGCGCCGTCTCCCCCATTGCCCGATAGCCCTTCGTCGTCGAAAGATGACACCCAATCGTCAGCATCTCCAGCTCCCCCTCATCAGTTGCGGTGAAATAGTTCCTGTTTGGCCCCTATTCTGCCGCAAACAGGAACTATTCCACCGCAACTTATAAAAGGGGCATCAGAGATGCGGGCCGCCAAGCACTACGGCTACGGGCGCCAGCGTCATGATCCCCTACGCGTCAGCGCCAAGCCTAGAGGGCTAGACGGATTGCATCGATAATGCGCGCGCAGCGCTGTGTGGCGGCAAGGGGCATGACGGGACTCTCGAGTTTCCCCGCCCGGATGAGCTGGGTCGCATGCTGGATTTCGCCGTAGAAATCATCGACCTCAAACGGGGCATTTATTTCGAGCATTCGTCCGTCGGAGTACTTCACATGGGCGAGCTCGGGGCGATGGAGACGCTCGATTTCCAACGAGCCCCGCTCGCAGGCAATCGTTAAGCGGCTTTCATATGCTGCTTTGCCGTCGCACACCATATGAATGGGTATGCCGCCGACGCTCATACGGATCTCGTCGGCCCAATCCACGCGGCCGCCCGATACGTCACGCCAGCGAACTTCACGAGACGAAACATCGCACGCACCCGCAAGTAGATCCTCAAACCACCCGACCGCATAGCAGCCCATGTCATATAGACAGCCACCCTGCAACGGGTCGAGCAGATAACTCGAAGGGGGCTCACCATAATCGAGTTTTTGCACGCTTTCAATCGAGACGATACGGCCGAGCTCGCCCGACGCAAGCAAGTCCTTCACGCGAGTGCGCATCGGGCAAAACCGATTTTTCATCGCCTCCATAAACAGCACGCCGCGCTCGCGAGAGGTGGAGGCAATCGAGAGAGCCTCTTCCTCACTCAAAACGGCCGGCTTTTCGCACAGTACGGCCTTTCCCGCGCGCAGTGCCCGACAGACCCAATGCGCATGCATGCCATGCGGAAGAGCCAAGTAGATTGCGTCGACATCGGGGTCGGCAATCAGCGCATCATAAGCCGCATCGCCGCTATCGTCAGCCGTGGCATAACTGTGCGCGGCATCAATCGAAAACGCCCTGCAAAACTCCTCAACATGCGAAGGAGTGCGACCGGCGGCAGCCACAAGCCGTGCCCCGTCCACCTCCTTGAGCGACGATGCGAATCGATGCGAAATGCGCCCAGCGCCCAAAACGCCCCAACGAACCTCACGCAAATCATCACATGAATCCCGATGGCCCACGACAGCCCCCTTCAGTTGCGGTGAAATAGTTCCTGTTTGGCCCCTATTCTGCCGCAAACAGGAACTATTCCACCGCAAGTTATAAAAGGGGCATCAGGAGCGCGTTTTGCAAAAGGCTTTAAGCGCAGCCGTTACGGGGCCAGGCTGGAAACGTCGGCGCACATCGTCGAGACGCTCGGGAATATCGATGTGCTGCGGACAGTGCCGCGCGCATTTGCCGCATTTGATGCAATTGCTCACCAACTTGGGCTCGCTTGTACGCACCGCGCTCGCCGTAAAGTATTGAGACAGCCCCGTAAACCAACTATGCGCGTAGCTCGCGTTGTAGGCGCCAAAGCAGCCGGGAATATTGATACCCTTGGGGCACGGCATGCAGTAGCCGCACCCCGTACAGGGCACGCGATTCGATTTCTCAAACTCTCCCAGCACACGTGCGATGGTATCGAGCTGAGTAGCTGTCATCGAATCCGGCAGTACGCGATCCGCCAATGCCGTGTTCTCGTCCACCTGCGCGGTATCGGTCATACCTGATAGCAGCATCGTGACCTGAGGATGATTCCACACCCACGAAAGGCCCCAAGCAGCCGGCGTCTTCAGGTACGGATCGCGTACGTCATCGAACACGGCGCGGGCCCGCGGAGGTAGCTTGCCCGCCAGGCGTCCACCCAAAAGCGGCTCCATCACAAACACCGCGAGCCCGCGCTCGGCGGCTGCCATGAGTCCCGCCGTTCCCGCTTGGTAGCGCTCTCCAGCGTAGTTGTACTGGATCTGGCAAAAGTCCCAGTCATACGCGTCAAGCATCGTGAGGAAGTCCGCCGCACTGCCGTGGTACGAAAAACCTATCTGGCGAATACGCCCCGCCGCCTTTTGGTGCGCAATCCAGTCCTCGATACCTAACGCTACCACGCGCTCCCACTGCGCGGGCGAGGTGATGTTGTGCATAAGGTAATAGTCGATATGGTCAGTCCGCAAACGGCACAGCTGCTCGTCGAAGAACCGATCGAAATCCTCCGCACATTTGCACGAAGCGTGCGGCAACTTGGTCGCAAGCAAAATCTGGTCGCGCAGCCCCAGGCGCTCAAGCGAAGCTCCCACACAAGCTTCGTTACCGGGGTAGAGATAGGCCGTGTCCAGATAGGTTATTCCTTGCTCCACCGCACGGGAAATGATGGCATCGGCCGTCTTCGCATCGGGGTGTCCCGGCGCACCGGGAAACCTCATGCAGCCCAGTCCCAGCACCGAGATACGGTTGCCGCTTTTGGGGTCAACACGATATTGCACTGCCCCTCCTCTCCCATCGAAGCCCTGACAAGGCGAAACAAACCCGTCACGCCACCGAAACACATCAGAATCGCAATCGAGAACGTATCGTAACCCAGCAGAAATCGAGCCGTCACGGAAGCGCTTTAACATCAGCAAAAAGCCCGATGAGAGGAGGCGAGCGTAACCACGTGTGAGGACGCCTACCCCTACCCCGGCGAACAATACATCCTCTCGGTCGACCGTTACCAGATCGAGGTCATGGACCATCTGGACGAACTCCCCGCCACGGGCGCCGTCATCTTCTGCACCTTCCCCAAGGTTCGCGATGGCGTCGGATACCCCGCGCGCGTTTTCGCGGTCTGCCCCGCGGCATAAGCGCACAGCGCAAAAGTTTCTTTTTCTTAACAGCAGCCCCGCGCGCTCACCAAACGCCCCGGCGACATACAATCCATCAGGCGCCCCCATATGCGGACGCCTTTTATATGGGGAGATGATTCACATGCAGATCAACAAGGTCGCCTTTATCGGCAAGGGCGGCGTCGGCCTGCTCTACGGCAGCATGATCGCCAAGGCCCTCGGCAATGACGCCGTCGAATACGTCATGGATGACGCCCGTTTTGAGCGTCACGCGGGCGATGCGCTCACCGTCAACGGCAAGCCCTGTGCGCTCAAGTCCGTCCGCGCCAGCGAGGCAACGCCCGCCGACCTGGTCATTCTCACGGTCAAGACGACCGGCCTCGACCAAGCACTCAAGACTATGGAACGCGTCGTGGGGCCCAATACGTTCATCGCCTCGCTGTGTAACGGCATTACGAGCGAGCAGAAGATTGCCGAGCGCTTTGGCTGGGAGCATACCGTTCTTGGTATTTGCCAGGGCATGGACGCCGTGTTCCTCAGCGGAGAGCTCACCTTTACCAATGCGGGCGAAATCCGCTTTGGCGCGGCGGCCGGCACCGAGCCCGCAACCGTCACCGCCATCGACGAGCTCTACACGCGCTGCGGCATCGCCCATACCGTCGAGAGCGACATTGCGCACCGCATGTGGGCCAAACTCATGCTCAACGACGGCATCAACCAGACGTGCATGGCCTACGGCGGGACCTACGGAAGCGCCACGGAGCCGGGCTCCGAGCAGCGTCGCTGCTTTGTTTCTGCCATGCGCGAAACGCTTGCGGTCGCCAACGCCGAGGGCATTGAGCTGACCGAGGCAGACCTGACGCAGATGGTGCACCTCATCGAGGGGATCGACCCTGCCGGTATGCCCTCGATGGCGCAGGACCGCATCGCAAGGCGCAAAACCGAAGTCGAGGAATTCGCGGGCACCATTTGCCGCCTGGCCGCCAAACACGATATCCAAGTGCCGCAGAACGAATGGCTCTATCAGCGCATTCGCGATATCGAGGTAAGCTGGTAGCGCCAACGCGCCGCATTCAACAGCCTTAACAGCAAAGCCGCCGCAAGGGAACCTTTCCCCTGCGGCGGCTTTCATCTTCGTCTATGACCGGCGGCAACCTCACAACAGTTAGCGTTGCGACTCAGGCACCTCGTCCTCGCCATCGCGGCAAAGAACTACACCCGCACTTCCCAGCAGCGCAGCCGCGATCAACGCACCGACCACGATAGGGGCAGCCCCACAAGACCCCTGCATACCCGCGACGAGCGCGGCCGTAGGACCAAGGCAACCAAGCGTCAATGCAACGGCGGCAACGGCGATATCTCGAGCGTTCACAAGACCACTTCCTCCACGAGAAAGACTTTGTTTCTCGTGACTTAGTGTGCCCCGCGCCCATATGCGCGGCGTACTGCCACGGTAAGCGCTCTGTTAACTCAAGCACGCACAAAAAACGGGCGCCCTTACGTTGCCCAAAGGCTCGGTAAAGACGCCCGCCCGTCATGTCCTATCGGCTTATGGCAGATTACCAACCGGTATAGTAGTCGGTGGTTCCGGCAGCGCAGCCGGAGTCATAGACCTTGCACTCACCCTTGGAGCCGGTAAACGTGGAGCCTTGGGCCTTATCGCCCGCGGCCACGACGTAGTAACCATCAGAATCGCGCCAAAAGCCCTCGGAATCCTGCGTCCATTCGCCCGTGCGGTGATGGTAGAGTACGTTGCTGCTGTAATAAGTCTCGCGGCGGCCGTTATAGTTATTGACGCCGCTCGAGCGCGTCAGGCCCGAGCCGTTCGCGTAATACGCAGCAGACGCGTAAGACGAGCCGGAGCCGGCGTTGTAATACGATGCCTGAACGGCCTCAGCGGCCTCTGCTTCGGCTGCGGCAGCCTCGAGCGCCTCGCGCTTGGCATCCTCAAGCGTGGAGCGAAGCTCGTCGAGCTCGGTCGACTTGGCGTCGACCTCCCCCATCGTCAACAGGCTGCCCGCACCGTCGATGCAACGCTGCAACACAGCGCGCTCGTCATCGGTGGCATAGTCGCCATACATATTCATAATGATCTGAGCGCGCATCTCCAGGGAATCGCGCTTCGCCCCCATCGAGGCGTTCCACTCCTGCATAGAGCCATAACCGTCACCGCGGTAGTCGACGGGCTGCACCAGCGTCGCCTCGGACGGCGTAGATCCGACCGTATCGGATAGTGTTGCCGCGTGGGCATCAGTTGCGCCGACGCCCGCCAAAAGTGCCACGGTCAGAGCGGCGGAAAGGGCGGCGGCTTTCGGTTTTCGTGAATCGATCCTCATGTAGCTGGAAACCTCCGTAGTGCGTTTTTGCTGCGTTTGGGCTGCGTGTGATTCGATCGCGCTGCATAGTACCCCGACCAAATCGCGACCTGCGGTTTTACTCAAAAGGCGCACGTCAATTGCGTAAAACTCACATCCACTCAACAGGAGTTTTCCACATCTCGATTGCATAAAGCATGCCAAAAACCCTGTAACAGCGCCCTTCCTATGCAAAAAAGGCGCCTGTGCAACCATCGTTCGCACAGGCGCCTTGAGCAGGCATTTTATGCAGTTATACCTATCGAGTCGCAAGGGGTCCTTGCACAAGTCGCCTTACTCGTCCAGCGCGGCGAAGGCCTGCTTCAGATCCCAAATGATATCCTCGGCGTTCTCGGTACCGATGGAAAGACGGATCGTGGAGGGCGTGATGTTCTGCTCGGCGAGCTCCTCGGCAGAGAGCTGGGAGTGCGTGGTGGTAGCCGGGTGCACGACGAGCGACTTGACGTCGGCCACGTTGGCGAGCAGCGAGAACACCTGCAGATGATCGATGAACTTCCAAGCTGCCTCCTGGCCACCCTTAATCTCAAAGGTAAAGATTGAAGCACCGCCGTTGGGGAAGTACTTCTGATAGAGCTCGTGATCGGGGTGCTCAGGCAGGCTCGGGTGGTTCACCTTGGCAACATGGCTGTCCCCGGTCAGGAACTCAACGACCTTTTTGGTGTTCTCGACATGGCGGTCGACGCGCAGAGACAGGGTCTCGGTGCCCTGGAGCAGGACCCATGCGTTAAACGGGCTAATGCAGGCACCCTCGTCACGAAGCAGGATGGCGCGGACATAGGTCGCGAAGGCGGCAGGGCCGGCAGCCTCGGCAAACGAAACACCGTGGTAGGAGGGGTTGGGCTCAGCGATCTGGGCGTACTTTCCGCTCGCCTTCCAATCGAAGTTACCGCCGTCGACGATCACACCGCCCAGCGAGGTGCCGTGGCCACCGATGAACTTGGTTGCGGAGTGGACGACGATGTTGGCACCATGCTCCAGCGGACGGAACAGATACGGGGTGCCGAAGGTGTTATCGACGACAACCGGCAGACCGCGCTTCTTGGCGATCTCGGAGATGGCGTCGATGTTGGGGATGTCGGAGTTGGGGTTGCCGAGCGTCTCGAGATAGATGACCGTGGTGTTGTCCTTGATGGCACCCTCGACCTCTTCCAGGTTATGGGCATCGACAAACGTGGTCTCGACGCCAAACTGGGAGAGCGTATGCTCCAGCAGGTTGTAGGAGCCACCGTAGATGGTCTTCTGAGCCACCACGTGGTCACCGGCCTGGGCAAGAGCCTGCAGGGTATAGGTGATGGCAGCAGCACCGGAGGCGACGGCAAGACCTGCCACGCCACCCTCGAGGGCGGCGATACGGCCCTCGAAGACGCCCTGGGTGGAGTTGGTCAGACGGCCGTAGATGTTACCGGCGTCGGCAAGACCAAAGCGGTCGGCGGCGTGCTGGGAGTTGCGGAACACATAGCTCGTGGTCTGGTAGATAGGCACGGCGCGGGAGTCGGATGCAGGATCGGCGCTCTCCTGGCCAACGTGCAGCTGCAGGGTATCGAAACCAAAGGTGTGCTCGGGGTTGTTGATAAACTGGCTCATGATGATCTCCTTGATCGAACAAAAGTAATAAGAGTAAGAGAAATAAGTCGCTGTCTCCTGATCACGCCAACGGGCGCAAACAGGAGCCCGGCATTCGTCTTGGCAAGCAGTTCATATGCGGGCCTCCTTTCGCATCCCGGTTCCGTGGTCGGCTTAATTACCTACCGCCTTTGTGTGTTTTGAATAGTACGAGCATCGTCTCCCCGGGTCAATCACTTAAAAGCGCTAATCTGTTATCGGTTTTGTAGATAGCACTCGAAAGGATGGGCGCCGATGACCCTCCAACAGCTTCGCTTTTTGATCGCCGTTGCAGAGTCCGGTTCGATCAACGCCGCAGCCCAGCGCCTCTATACGGCACAGTCCAATATCTCCAATGCCGTCAAAAGCCTAGAGCAGGAACTTCATATCGAAATCTTTACGCGCTCTAGCCGCGGTGTTGCACTCACCAACGACGGCACCGAGCTTTTGGGTTATGCACGCCAGGTCGTAGAGCAGGCCGACATGCTCGAGACCCGCTACGAGGACGGCGGTACACCTCAGGCCCGCCTTGCCATCTCGGCCCAACACTACGCGTTTTCGGTCGAGGCCTTTGTCAACGTAGTCGAGCGCTGCCGCGACAACAAGTTCGAGTTCATCATGCGCGAGACCACCACGGCGCAGATCATCGACGACGTACGCGCGTTTCGCAGCGACATCGGCATCCTCTATCTGGACGACTTTAATACCCGTGTCTTGCAGAAGGCCTTTACCGATGCCCGAGCGAGCTTTCATCCCCTCTTTGATGCG
This sequence comes from Collinsella sp., assembly GCA_018368535.1. Classification (GTDB taxonomy): domain Bacteria; phylum Actinomycetota; class Coriobacteriia; order Coriobacteriales; family Coriobacteriaceae; genus Collinsella. The sequence continues at coordinate 24,452 of JAGZDZ010000015.1, forward strand.
AAAGTCCACGTGTTCGTCAGCGAGCGCCACCCGCTCGCACGCCGCCCCCAGCTGTCCCTTGCCGACCTCACACCCTATACGCGCTACAGCTTTGAGCAGGGAACCTCCAACTCCTTCTATTACGCCGAGGAACCGTTTAGCTATATTCCCTGCAACCGCAATATCCGCGTATCCGACCGCGGGACGCTCACCAACCTGCTTATCACCTCGAACGGCTATGCGCTGTCGACCGGCGTCCTCTCCAGCGAAATGCAGTGGGGCATGGCCTCGATCCCCCTGGCAGACGCCCCGACGATGCATGTGGGCTACATCATGCATGACGACCGCAAGCCCTCTCCCCTCTTGCAGCAATACCTCGACGAGCTCAACCGCATCATCCATGCCAACCAACTGTCGGAAGACGGGGTAGAAATCGTAGATTGCTAGCCCCCGGCGGGCATGGCGCTACAATGGTCACTCACGCGAAACGTACCCAACGAAAGGAACCATGTGAAGGTCATCATCTATACCGACGGCTCGGCTCGATCAAATCCGGGACGCGGCGGCTACGGCGCCGTGCTCAAATACACCAACCCCGCCGGCAAGACCTTCACCTCTGAGCTTTCGCGCGGCTACGCCAAGACCACTAACAACCGCATGGAGCTCATGGCGGTCATCGTGGCACTCGAGGCGCTCAACCGCCCCTGCGACGTCGAAGTCCATTCCGATTCGCAGTACGTCGTCAACGCCTTCAACAAGCACTGGATTGACGGATGGAAAAAACGCGGCTGGAAGACCGCCAACAAGCAGCCTGTCAAGAACCGCGATTTGTGGGAGCGCCTGCTCACCGCAAAGAGCAAGCACAAGGTTGAGTTCATCTGGGTTAAGGGGCATGCCGGCCACGAGCTCAATGAGCGCTGCGACGAGCTCGCCACCACCGCGGCCGACGGAGCCAACCTCGATATCGACGCCGGCTTTAACGAGAGCGACCTGTAACGGCGTTTTCGCACGCTTTTGTGTCCTCCCGCGCTACACTCATCCTGTAAACCGAACGGCACGAGGGGGATACATGCTGCGTATAGCGACCATCGGCACATCCATGATTACCGACGACTTTATCCAGGTCGTCAACGCCAACGACCAAGCCGCGTTTGTGGGCACGCTCTCGCGCGATGCAAATCGCGGCGCCGCCTTCACCGCTAAGCACGGCGGCGAGCGTAACTTCACCGCACTTGACGAGCTTGCGTCTGCCGACGACGTCGACGCCGTCTACATCGGCAGCCCTAACGCACTTCACTACGAGCAGGCCCTTGCCTGCATCGCTGGTGGCAAGCACGTCATCGTCGAGAAGCCCTTCTGCGCCACCGAGGCGCAGGCGCTGGAAGTCTTCCGCGCTGCCGAGGCAGCGGGCGTCGTAGCCCTCGAGGCCATGCGCCCGCTCCATGACCCCGCTTTCCACGCCATCGAGGACGCCCTGGGCGAGATTGCGCCCATCCGCCGCGCCTCATTGCGCTTTGGCAAGTATTCCTCGCGCTACAACGAGATTCTCGCGGGACGCGCCACCAATATCTTCGACTGCAATATGGCATCGGGTTCCCTCATGGATATTGGCGTCTACACCGTCGAGCCCATGGTCGAGATTTTCGGCATGCCCTCCGGCCTTACGAGCATGGCTACTCTGCTCGACCCCACCACGCGACAGCTCACGCACGGCCCCATCGACGGCTGCGGTTCCATCCTCGCCAGCTACGGCGGTGGCCGTATCTCCGTCGAGCTCGCGCACTCCAAAATTACGAATGACCTGCTTCCCTCGCAGATCGAAGGCGAGCGTGGCACTATCCAGATTGACCATCTGTCCACGCCCCGCAACGTCCGTATCGACTATCGCGGCGATGTCGTACGCGGCTCGGCGACCGAGGCGCCGCGCGGACAGGGCGACAACGGCCGCGTGCTCGACCTACCCAAATCGAGCAACACTATGGAATACGAACTCACAGACTTTATCACCGCCATCGGCGGCATCGATAACGTTAAAGAAGAGATTTGGGAGACCCCGGCGGGACGCCACGAGCTTGGCCACTACCGCGATGTCACGCTCGTCTCACTGCGCATCATGGATGCCGTGCGCCAGCAGGCCGGCATAACCTTCCCGGCCGACGCAGGCAAGCAGGCATAGCGATGGGCTTCTTCGATACGTTCTTCTCCAGCGTCACCGGCGGCAGTCGAGAGCCTCAAAAACCATCAAACGTCGAGCTCGAGCTGCGCCGCAGGCTTACTGTGCTCGCAAGCGACGAGGCCACTCAAGACACTCCCCTGCGCTATTTCCTGCGCTGGGAGGGGCAAGTCCAAGGCGTTGGTTTTCGCTTTACCAACACCAACCTCGCGCAGGCACGCGCACTCACCGGCTGGGTACGTAACATGGAAGACGGCTCAGTCGAGATGGAGATACAGGGAGCTCCGGCAAGCATCCTATCTCATCTCGAGGCACTTCATGCCTCCTACGAGCGCATGGGAACGCGTTTTCGCCTCGTAGATGCCCAGGCCCGAGCCCCACTTGCCAATGAAGACGGTTTCAGTCCTCATTATTAGTATTGTGTGCTAAATACGGTATCATTTACCTACGACCGTTGATAGAAAAGAGGCGAGGCGCATGGCGGTGCAAAGAAGGAATACCAAGCAGCGAAAGCTGGTTCTTGACGCCGTGCGCCAAAGCTATAACCATCCCACCGCCGACGAGATCTACAACGCCGTGCGCGCGCAGGATGACAAAATCAGCCGCGGTACGGTCTACCGCAATCTCAATCTCTTGGCCGACGCCGGCGAGATCCTCTCCATCAAGACACCGGGCGGCAGTCGCTTCGATCGCACCATCGAGCCGCACGCGCATATCATCTGCACCTCGTGCAGCCGCGTCATCGACGTACCGCTCCCCTTCGATGCCCAGCTCGACGCCAAAGCGTCCGAGCAAATCGGCTGGAACGTCACGTCGCACTACACCATCTTTGAGGGACTCTGCCCCGACTGCCAGTAGTCTTTGAGACATGCGTGCAAATCTACTTGCCCATCCGCTACAGCAAACAGCACATTTCTAGGTATGTCCCGAAAACCTACTCGGCGAGCAGACGGCGCAGTTCTTCTTCGACCGTGTGCACGTAACGGACACGGTCATTGACACCGCGCATGCTGGGATTGCAGCTCTCCATTAGATAAGGATGGCCCACCACGTTGAGCATGTCGCGGTCGTTTTCGTTATCGCCAAACGCCACCATTTCGTTAGGTGAGATCCCCAGCGCGCGACCACAATCGGCAAGCGCGGACCCCTTGCCCGAATCAAAGCCGATAAAGTCGGTCCATTCGGTTCCCGACGTCATCACGTCGACACGGTCGCCAAAGAGGCGCTCAAAATGCTCCAGCGCGGCCGGCTGATCCATCTCGGGCGTCTGGAAGGCAATCTTAATGACATCCTCGTCGATGTCCTCGGGACGGTCGACCACCGCCACATCGCAGTGGACCTCATAGCGCAAATGGTCGACGAACGCATCGTTGCCGCCCATGGTGTAGAGGTGCCCCTCGCACGAAAGGGTCACGTCGGCATGGGGATACGCAACCACGGCATTCGCGATATCCATAGCAAGGCTGCGCTCCATGGAACGCTTGACAACGGCACGTCCCTCGCTCATCACCAGGGCTCCGTTTTCGCATACATAGGCGAGCTCATCGGCCACCGGGGCAAACAGGTGGCGCAAGCTCGCATATTGACGGCCGCTCGCCGGCATAAACACGATACCGCGACGATGCAGCTCATCGATAAGCTCAAAGGCCTCGGAACGCGGCTCGCGCTCCCCCGGATGCAGCAACGTGCCGTCCAAATCGCATGCAATCAGCTTGATTCCCTCAAGACCCATATGCTTTCCTCCAAAGCACCTCATCAACAGTAAGACGGACTTTGAATAGTTGCCTCTCAAAGTCCGTCTTACTCATACGCACGTTAACCGCGCGCCTTCTTTACGATCGTAAAGTCGGGAGCCATGCTCACGACGACCTCCGCCGCACTCGACGCAAAGCGCCGGCTGGCATCGAGCTCGCGCGTGACCACCGAGAGGCGAACGCCCTCGATACCCCGGAGCATGCGGCCCAAAACAGGCTGCACCGGCGTATACATGCGCACGGTATGCTCGTCCGAGTCGCCCCGGAAGAGCGGCGCATGCATGTTGCCGATCTCCCAGCACGCATGCGCGAGCGCAATCGGATCCATGCGGTCGACTTCGACCAAATAAACCTCGGCGCTGCGCAGGCGCACGACAACCGCCACGGGCACCACGCCCGAACGGTCAATGGCGAGCACGTCGCCGTCGGCAAGACGACCACCGTCGGTAGCATCCGGCCGAACATCGATCGTGCGCCCCAGCTCCGTCACGCCCGCAAACGCGCATACATCAGCCTGGTCCCAATCGAGCAGTAGCCCATCGACCTCAAAGACACCGCCCAGCTCCCGGCGAAGCAAAAGCTCATAGGACGGGTCGTTGAGATTTCCGAGGCACGTTGTCGAAACCAGATTTGCAGGCATAGCCTAATCCTCGACCTCGACGAGCTCGATATCGAAGTTGAGATCCTTGCCGGCAAGCTCGTGGTTGGCATCGAGCGTCACAGCCTCGGGCGTCACGTCAATGACGACGGCGGGGACGGGCATACCGCTCGGCGTGGACAGGAAGAGCTTCATGCCCTTCTCGATCTGCTCGATGTTGGGAACCTGCACGGCCGGGAAGGTCAGAACCATCTCGGGATTGTGCTCGCCGTAGGCATCGGCAGCAGGAATGTGCACGGTCTTCTTCTCGCCCACCTGCATGTCGACAACAGCGGCGTCGAAGCCCTTGATCATCTGACCGGCACCGCAGGTGAACTCCAGCGGCTCGCCGCGATCGTAGGAGCTATCGAACTGCGTGCCGTCGTCGAGCGTGCCGCGATAATGGGTCTTGACCTTCTTGCCCTGGTTGGACATGGTAACCTCCGTGATAAGGGCGGCGCACAACGCAGGCCGCCGTGAACATATGGCGCTAACTATACCCTAGTCATACAATTCAATGACAGTTTGCAAAGAAACGCTGCAACCGGAGGAACCATGGCATATCCCGTATTTGACCTACACTGCGACACCGCCGACCGAATCGGCTGGGCCACGCTCGATCTCGACCTGCGCTTTACCGCCGGCACCGACGGTTATTTCCCCGGCGACGAAACGCATCCGCAAGATTTCGACCTCATCGAGGGCAACGCCTGCGCCATCTCGCTCGCAAAGATCGGCAACACGCCGTGGGCACAGTGCTTCGCCACGTTTGTCCCCGACGAGATTCCCACCGCCCACGCCGCGCGCTTCCAGGCGCAAATCATGGCGCATATGAGCGGCCAGGCAATGCTCAACCACGACCGCATGGTCAACGTACGCAGCGCCGCAGACATTCGCCCCGCGCTCAAGGACGGTAAAGTCGCTTGCATCCACACCATCGAAAACGCCACGTTCTTTGCCGAGGACCCCGCACTGATCGAGGTGCTCAAGAGCTTGGGCGTGCTTATGTCGTCACTCAGCTGGAACGCGCAGGGACCGCTCGCGAGCGGACACGATACCCACGCCGGCCTCACCGCCGCCGGCATCGAGGCGCTTGCGCAGATGGAGCACGCCGGCATGGTACTCGACGTCTCCCACCTCAACGATGAGTGCTTTGACGAGGTTGTCGCCCACGCCACGCGTCCCTTCGTCGCCAGCCACTCCAACTCCCGCACCGTCTGCAGCGTCAAGCGCAACCTCACCGACGACCAGTTCCGCACCATTCGCGACATGGGCGGTATCGTCGGCCTCAACTACTGCAGCGAGTTCCTATCCAACGACGCAACCGACAAGACCGCCGCAGACGTCACCTTCGACCAGCTGGCGGCACATATCGAGCACTGGCTCGACCTGGGCGGCGAGGACGTCATCGCGCTCGGCGGCGACTGGGACGGTGCCACGGTGCCCGCTTTCCTCTCCGATGCCAGCATGATGCCCGAGTTCCAGAACATGCTTTCCAAGCATTTTGGCAAGACCGTGATGCAGAAGCTCTGTAGCGACAACGCGCTTGCCTTCTTTGAGCGTTATTAATTTCACATCCCTTGAGCGGGCCGGCATGCCGAACGGTCGACATGCCGGCCCGTCCCCAATCTGAAGGACCGCTTTTGACGCAGCAATTTACGATTTCCATATCCCGACCGGATGGGACGCCCATCTCCGTCGTCGTTACCAAAAAGCGCGTCAAAAACTTCAACCTACGCGTCACATCAAGCGGTGAGGTCCACGCCAGCGCACCGCTCGGCGCCAGCCGCGAGCGCATCGAGGCATTTGTGAAGCGCAACAGCACCTGGATTGTCAGCCGACTTGCCAAGCGCGAGCAACATCAGGCGACGGCGCGAGAGCCGCTCAGCACCTCGTCCGTCATTGCACTTTGGGGCAAGCCCATCACGGTACAGGATGCACTCGATCACAACTTTGCATCACCCGCGCCGCGGCCCAAGCAGGCCACCTTCGCAAGCTTTATGGGTACCGACGAATCGGACGAAGGCCCACAGGCCAAGCGGCGCGCAATCCTCGACGGCCTAACGTCCGACGAGCTCCAAGCCCACATCAGCCAGCTTTATACGACCGAGGTCACCGCAGCGCTACGCGACATCGTGCACGCATACGAAATCACAATGAGTGTCGCCGTTTCCCGCGTCTCCGTGCGCAGCATGAAAACGCGCTGGGGATCATGCACGCCCAAGACCGGAGCCATTCGCATCGCACGCGAACTTGCCGCTTATCCCATCGAGTGTCTCGACATGGTTGTCGCCCACGAGCTCGTCCACTTGCTCGAGCCAAGCCACAATCAGCGGTTTCACGCCCTGCTCGACAGGTACTGCCCCAACAATAGAGCGCTGTCGCAGCGGCTCAAGCAGCCACCCATAGAGACGTATTAGAACCGGTTAGCGCACGCGCTCGATCTCGACGCCGCAGCTTGCCAGGGGAAGACCGACGGGCGCCCAAGGCTTATCGAGCTTAACACGCACGCCAAGCAGCAAGGGGTAACGACGCAGCAGCATCTGGGCCACACCCTCGGCTGCCGCCTCGATGAGTTTAAACGTATGCTCGCGCAGATAGCCATCGACATCGTGGCACACCGAGCCGTAGTCAATCGAGGCGTCCAGGTTATCGTGCTCCCCCGCTGCACGCAGGTCGGCATAGAGCACCAAGGACACGATGAACTTCTGGCCCAGCGCGTTCTCTTCGGGATACACGCCGTGGTTGGCAAAGACCTCGAGACCGTCGATAGTAATGCGATCGGCATGGCGCAGATCGTCATAGCTCACGTGGGGCACCGCCGTTGCGGTGGATATTTCGCCCCTTCCACGGCGGGCGAGCTCGGCGCCTTCAGTCTTGGTTGCATTCTCGGGCAGTTTCTTGTTGCTCATCGCGATCGTCTCCTTCGTTTAGAACCCCGACCGCGTAAACTAACTACACGCGAATCGACAGGTTCTTTTTATCATCGCTCCAGTTGCAAGCATTGCGCGCGGGGCATGCAAAGCAGGCGCGCGACGCTTTGTCGGCTGCATAGAGCAAACGCTCAAGCGGTTGGCTGTTCACGCGCAGCTTTCGATGGCCCAGAATGGCCGTCTTAATGGCTGCGGCATCGGCCGGCTCAAACGCCACGTCATCAGGCATGCCGCCGAGAATTGCATCAGCGACGCGTTCGCTTGCAACATCATGGGATATACCCGATTCATACTGTTCATCTTTGCCGATATCGTGAAGAAGTGCCGTGGCGTAGATGACCTCGCGGTCAAACTCGAGATCTTCCTCGAGATTCTTGATCCACATAATGCGAGCGACATCGAGCAGATGGTCGATACCGTGGCGGCAGAAGATGCGCCCCGATTCCAGCTGAGCAATGTTGCCCAGGTGGCGCCGGAACAGGCCGTTGGCACAGATGTAATCGATACGAGGCATGACGCCAAAAGGCGCCAGGCCCGAAGCCATAAAACCGCGACGCGGCGTTCCCTCGTCAGTATTCGATGTAAAGTCGTTGACGACTCTCATAGTTAGCGTCCCAGCATCCTAAAGAAACGCTCTTCGAGCGCGGGGTCGGTCTCAAAGACGCCGCGGCGAGCGAGCGTCACGGTCTTGGTGCCGGGCTTTTGCACGCCGCGCATGGTCATGCACATATGCTCAGCTTCCATGAGCACAATCGCTCCCTGGGGAGCGAGATAATCCATGAGGGCGTCGGCAACCTGCGCACACAGCTGCTCCTGCAGCTGCAGACGGCGGGCATAAACCTCAACCGTGCGAGCAAGCTTAGAGAGCCCTGCGACACGGCCGTTGGGGATATAGCCAATGGTAGCCTTGCCATAAAACGGCAGCAGATGATGTTCGCACAGCGAGTAGAACGTGATGTCGCGCTCGATAACCAAATCGTTCGAAGCGACGGCAAACGTTTTGGACAGGTGCTCCTCGGCACTCTGGTCCATACCGCCGGCGATTTCGCCATACATACGGGCAACGCGCGCCGGGGTCTCCAGCAGGCCCTCCCGAGTTGGGTCCTCGCCTATGCCCTCAAGCAACAGCTTAATGGCGGCCTCGACTTTTTCCTGATCGACCATCTGGGCCTCACTTTTCCGATTTTGCGTTCGCGCTATGGTACCACGCCCTCCGGCATCGGCCACAAGCTACATAGTATGGGTCGAATAGACCGGATCATCACGCCAAAGTTCAACCGCATCACAAAGCGCAACGCCCTCGCGCTCAGCACGGGCGCGCGTAGCGTTCATATCGATCACGCGCTGATTGCTCGAGCCTCTGAAGCGCAACGAGATATCGTACAAATCCTGAACGAACGGACCGTCCACCAACATATCGAGGCAGGTAAGGATACGGTCCGTGACCTCGGTATGGTGGCAACCGCCCGGCATAAGCTCCTCGAGCACATCGCCGGTAAAGCACCAAATGGTCTTGCTCGACCCCGCAGGATAAGTGGCACGAACACGCTCAATGAAGTCAACAAGCCCCGCCTGATTCTCGGGCTCCATAGGCTCGCCACCCAGAATCGTCAGGCCATCGATAAAGGGATGATCGAGACTCTCGATAATTTTGTCCTCGACGGCGCTATCGAACGGCTCGCCCGCAGCAAAGTCCCACGCGACAGAGTTAAAGCAATTCTTGCACCCACGACGGCACCCGCTCACAAAAAGAGAAGTACGAACGCCTTCTCCATCAGCAATGTCGAAATACTTAATGTTCGCGTAGTTCATAGGTAACTCTCCCGGGAGGCCGGGACATATCATCCCGTCCTCAAACATTCTCGGCCTTCGGCCTGCGAAACTGCGGGCGGGACGATATGTCCCGGCCTCATGCAAAGGGTAACTCAATGAACGAAGCGAACATCGAGCATAGGGTTCGATGTCCAATAATAACTTTGTTGCAGCTCAACCGCCATCGCAAGTAAATCGCAGCTGCAGCTCAAATTATTTCCGCTAAGAACTTCGAGGAGTGAGCAGGCTGCGCGCTGCATCTCATCTACGTCATCTTGGCTGAACCGAGAGGGCCGCTTGGGCTTTTGCTCGATATGAGTTCCGCACGCAAAGAAGGCCACTTAATGTGGCCTTCGTCTTGCGCAGGACTGTCCGAAATAGCGAGCAAAAGCCCAAGCGGCCCTCTCGGTTCAGCCCCGGAGCGGTATTAGAGATGCAGCACGCGGTCGCGGATCTCCTCGGTTCGACCCTGGTTCCAGAACTGGGTACCGATGTAGCCGCACGTACGACGAGCGACATTCATCTTCTCCTGGTCGCGGTTGCCGCAGTTGGGGCACTCCCACACCAGCTTGCCATCGTCCTCGACAATCTTGATCTCACCGTCGTAGCCGCACACCTGGCAGTAGTCGCTCTTGGTGTTGAGCTCGGCGTACATGATGTTGTCGTAGATGTACTGCATCACGCGAATGACAGCCTTAAGGTTGTCCTGCATGTTGGGAACCTCGACGTAGGAGATGGCACCGCCCGGCGAAAGCTGCTGGAACATACCCTCGAACTTGAGCTTGTCGAATGCGTCGATCTCCTCGGACACATGGACGTGATAGCTGTTGGTAATGTAGCCCTTGTCCGTCACGCCCGGGATAATGCCAAAACGGCGCTGCAGGCACTTGGCAAACTTGTAGGTCGTCGACTCAAGCGGGGTGCCGTACAGTGAGAAGTCGATATCGCTTTCGGCCTTCCACTCGGCGCACTTGTCGTTCATGTGCTGCATGACGGCCATGGCAAACGGCGTGCCCTCCTTCTCGGTGTGGCTGTGACCCGTCATGTACTTGACGCACTCATACAGGCCGGCATAGCCCAGGCTGATCGTAGAGTATCCGCCCACGAGCAGCTTGTCGATCGTCTCGCCCTTCTTCAGACGCGCCAGGGCGCCGTATTGCCAAAGAATCGGCGCGGCGTCAGAAAGTGTACCCATCAGGCGCTCATGACGGCACAGCAGGGCACGGTGGCACAGCTCAAGGCGCTCATCGAAGATCTTCCAGAACTTGTCCATATCCTGGTGCGAGCTCAGTGCGACATCAGGCAGGTTGATGGTCACAACGCCCTGGTTAAAGCGACCATAGTACTTGGGCTTGTTCGGGTCGTAGTTCAGCGCGTTGGCAACGTTGTTAAAACCGTTGCCCGAGCGGTCGGGCGTCAGGAAACTGCGGCAACCCATGCAGGTGTAGCAATCGCCGTTGCCGGCGGTCTCGCCCTTAGACAGCTTGAGCTCGCGCATCTTCTTCTCGGAGATGTAATCGGGCACCATGCGCTTGGCGGTGCACTTGGCAGCCAGCTGGGTCAGGTAGAAGTACGGGGAATCCTCGTGAACGTTATCGTCCTCGAGTACATAGATAAGCTTGGGGAATGCCGGGGTAATCCACACGCCGGCCTCGTTCTTAACGCCCTCGTAGCGCTGGCGAAGCGTCTCCTCCACGATCATGGCAAGGTCGTGCTTCTCCTGAGGCGTACGGGCCTCGTTAAGATACATAAAGACCGTCACGAACGGCGCCTGGCCATTGGTGGTCATAAGAGTCACGACCTGATACTGAATCGTCTGGACGCCGCGACGGATCTCGTCACGCAGGCGATCCTCAACGACCTCGCGAACCTTTTCGGGAGATGCGGAAACGCCGAGCTCCTCGAGCTCGCGGGCGACCTCGCCGCGAATCTTCTGACGGCTCACCTCAACAAAGGGGGCAAGATGGGTCAGCGAGATAGACTGGCCGCCGTACTGGGAGGAAGCAACCTGGGCGATAATCTGCGTCGCGATGTTGCAGGCAGTCGAGAAGCTGTGCGGCTTCTCGATCAGCGTGCCCGAGATAACAGTACCGTTCTGGAGCATATCCTCCAGGTTCACCAGGTCGCAGTTATGCATGTGCTGGGCAAAGTAGTCCGAATCATGGAAGTGAATCAGGCCCTCATTGTGAGCATCCACAATCTCCTGGGGCAGCAGCACGCGCTGGGTCAGGTCCTTGGAGATCTCGCCGGCCATATAGTCGCGCTGAACGGAGTTGACGGTCGGGTTCTTGTTGGAGTTCTCCTGCTTGACCTCTTCGTTGTTGCACTCGATCAGCGACAGAATCTTGTCGTCGGTCGTGTTCTTCTGGCGCTTCAGGCTCTGAACATAGCGATAGATGATGTAATGGCGAGCGACCTCGTAGCAGTCGAGACGCATGATCTCGTCCTCGACCAGATCCTGGATCTCCTCGACCGACACGGTGTGACCCGCGTTCTCGCATGCCTCGGCGACGTTTTGTGCCGCGTAAACCACCTGGCGGTCGGTTAGACGAGAGCTCTCCTCGACCTCCAAGTTGGCGGCGCGAATCGCATTGACGATCTTATCGATGTCAAAGACAACCTCGGTGCCGCTGCGCTTGATGATCTTCATCCTCTTGCCTCTTTCGCGTCGTAGCCTCATTGCGCTTCAGAGCCAAACGATGCCCGGCAGGGCTTGCCCCTGTCTTGCGGCGCCGTCGCGCAATCTGTGTTCTCGATAAACCATAGGTCCTCATGCGGACATTCCTCGCGGCCGATCAAGCGGCTCAAAGGCGTGTCCAAATGGGGTGAATAAGGTCCTCGTTCTCTGTCCGCCATCTATCATACGACAAAGACGCATCTATATCCTGTATTCTTTTTTTAGGTCAAACACAACATATAGTGTTTCAGCAGGTCAAAGCAATTGGTCATTTTGCAGACGCATTATAAATGAGGGGTTCTTGGCGAGTCGGTAAAACGTTACCAACACGGCTACCTGCATGGCAGTTATAAAACCCCCTTAGTCAAGCCGCTGACAAATCCTACTAAAACCAAGCCACTCACGCCAAAAGAATCCAAAAGATTATGCTTGACCAACATGTTGCGGTCGAATGCCGGCGGACGGAGCGACGGGACTGCAAACGCTCGGAAGACTGTAGCCCCGGCACCCCGTCCGCCGGCATTCGATAGGCGAGGAGCTATTACTTCTCTTCGCGAGCTATCAAGCCATTGATAGAAAGAGGGCCGCCGGCATATGTCGGCGGCCCCGATAAAACATGATGGGCGGCAAAGCAACTACTCGAGCGGTTACTCCGCCTCGCCGCTGGCCGCCATCTTCTCGGCCTCGGCAAGCTGGGCCGGAGTGAGCTTGCGATACTTAATGGCGCCAAAGACGACACAAGCCGCACAGACGATTATGCCGGCGATGAACTTCTGGTCAATCGTTGCACCAAACGGCGACGTCACGGCCTCAAACACAATGGGAGACAGTGCCATGCCAAAGTTGATGCCCGCCATGCCAATGGCGAGGTTAAACGCACGTCCCTCGGGAGCAGAGTTGCCGGCGGCAAAATTGCCCTCCAGCGGCACGTAGGTCTCCTTGCCCAGCGCAACGACAAAGCCCGCAACGCACAGCACCATAAAGGCGGGCGCAACCAGCGTCAGGCCCAGGCCAACGAGCGTCACGCCCCACGCGATCGGCATCGACAGGTTCTTGAACTTGGCAAACAGCGGGCCCACTAAAAGGCCAGCCGCAATGCCGGCGACCGTCATGACGGTCGAAGCGAGGCCAGCCTCAACAGTGCCGCCAAAGCCGCGACCCACGACAAGCAGCGAGACATTGGAGCTAAAGAGCTGGAACGTGAGTACGAACACAAAGCTCATGACCGTGATAATTGCGACCTCTTTGGGCATGTTGGCAAACACGTTGACCTTACGCCTGGGCTCAAGATGACCCTCGGGCAGGCAGACGGCCTCAATGACGATAAACACGATCATGATGAAGTACGCCGCATAGCTGTGGAACCACTCGGCAGAACCCAAGATGCCGGAAACCATCGTCCAGATAATGCCACCCAGTGCAACAAAGGTTGAGTAGATGCCCATGACAAACGAACGCTGCTTGCCACCGAAATAGTCGGCGATCAGAGCGTCGGTCGAGTTCTGCACGGCGCCAAGGCCAAGACCCATCACGGCAGAGGCCGCAAGAACCTGGGCAAGCGAATCGTGGAACACCAGCACCGAGGCGCCGGCGAGCATCACGATAACGTGGCCGACAAGCGTCGTCTTCTTCTTGGATACACGCGAGGCGAGCTGGGAAGACACGAGCATGGCGGACACAGCCATCATGAGCGGAATGATGCCGATGATCATCTGGACGGCAGCGATGTTCTCATTGGGAAACGCCGCCGCAACAGAGGCCACGATGGGGACGGGCACCAACATGCCCATAATGCACATGGCGGCAGCATAAATGCCCACCAGGTACTTGATCTTGGTTTTATCCATGATCCATCCTTACACTTAGAAAAAGGGTCGGAGCGGCCGGACGTCACCATCGGCCGCCCCAAACACAGCACTATCAGTCGTTAAAACCAGTGAACACGGGCTCTCCGCTGTACACGAGCGCTTCCTCGACACCATCGAGCACGCGGCAGGCGCCAGACGCCATCGCCTCGAGCTCAAACTCGCCGGGATAAGCCGACACGGGGGCGATCCAAGAGCAGCATTCCTCAATCGAGGCAACGAGCTCCTTGCTGTGGACCATGCCGCCTCCGAGCAAGATACCGTCGACATCGCCCTTCAGCACACATGCCATCTCGCCAATCCACTTGCAGATTTGGTAGACCATTGCATCCCAGGCGCGAGCTGCGGCCTTATCTCCCGCTGCAGCACGTTCGCACACCTCGATGGCATCGGAGGTACCCAAAAGGTCAACGAAGCCGCCAGTCTTCATGCAATGGGCGCGGGCGACATCAAGACCGTGCTCCGCGGTGTACTTTGCGACCTCGATCGCGGGAACCGATCCGCAGCGCGTCGGCGCCATGGGGCCTTCGCCGCCAACGATGTCGTTGCCGTCGACCATCTTGCCCTTAAGGTGGGCAGAAATCGAAATGCCACCGCCGATATGACAGACAATAAAGTTGCACTCGTCGTATGCGCGACCGAGCTTTGCCGCATGGCGGATGGCGGTCTCTTTGAGATTAAGGGCGTGCAGGTGCACGTTTCGATACACGCCCTTAATGCCCGTCATGCGTGCGAGGTCGCACAGCTCGTCGGTATTGGGAGGATTCACCACAAAGGCGGGCTTGCCACATTTCACGGCAAATTCGTGGGCAATCTGGGGCCCCAGCTGCGCCGGGTGCCGAACGCCATTCGCACCGATGCGGGCATGCTCGAGCATAACCTCGTTGATGGCATACGTACCACCGGGCAGCGAAAGCAAGCCACCACCGCGACCGACAAATGCATCAAAGTCCTCGAGCTTTAGGCCCGCCTCCCCCAGCGCTCCAAGAATCAGATCGCAGCGATACGGCATCTGAGCCGAAACCCCGTCGAACTGGGCAAGGTCCTTCGCATCGTGCGCAACGTTCTTACTGAGCTTGCACTCATCGCCCTCAAAAACGCCCACCTTCGTGGAAGTGGAACCAGGGTTGATTACCAGGACGCGCCAGGGAGTCTTTTTATCGGACATGCCTTAAGCCTCCTTAAGCGCCTGGGCGCGCACGCAGCTCATCACCACGTTGCCGACGATCTCATCGACGGGCGCAGAGCGCGAGCAATCGCACACGATCTTCTTGAAGCCCTGAAGCATGGGGCCGTAAGCATTGGCGCCGGTCAGATTCTGGATGATCTTGACGCCGATATTGCCCACGTTGATATCGGGCCAGATGACCACGTTGGCCTGCCCCGCAACAGCGGATTCGCGATGAACCTTCTTGGCCGCAACCTTGGGGTTAATCGCCGAATCAAACTGGAACTCGCCGTCGATGGCAAGGTCGGGACGGCGATCGTTGGCAATCTCGCGAGCACGACGTACCTTGTCGACGAGTTCGTTATCCATCGAACCGTCAGTCGAATGCGAAAGCAGCGCGCAACGGATATCCCATCCGGTCAGTGAGTGCACCGTTTCGCTCGACGAAATCGCGATCGAGGCAAGCTCCTCGCTCGTGGGGTCAACGCACACGGCAGAATCGCCAAAAGCCAAAAGGCCACCTTCGCCGCCATTCCAGTTGGGGATGTCGGCGATACCGCACGAGCTCACGGTGTCCACCCCGTCGGCAAGGCCGACGATGGTCTGACCAGCCAGGATAATATCGCCCGTGGCGTTATCGATACCGGCGAACATAACGTCGACATCGCCGAGCACCTGCAAAATCAGGGCGCGCTCAAGCGGACGCGTCATACGGCGCGCAGCGCCCTTGGGCTTAAACTTGCAATCCGGATGAGAAAGGTAGCGCTCGCAGCAAGCGGCGTTCGCCTCCTCGTCGGTCACATCGACAATCTCGATGCCGTCAAGGGAGATGCCGCGCTCATCGGCAAGCTCCTTGAGCTTGCCGCCATCGCCGACCAGCACACATTCGGCAAGATGCTCGGCGGCGATCTTTGCGACCGCCTGCATCATGGTCTCGTTTTCGCCCTCGGGAAAAGCAACGCGCATAGGCTTGGCGGCAGCCTGCTCGCGCAGGGTCTGCATCAGGTCCATGGCAGTTACTCCATCTCTTCAGCAGTGCGCTCGATAAGCTCGCCGATGGTCTTCATGACCATGACCTCGCGAACGGGGACCTCGGCATCGAGCTCGTTCTCGATCATGGAGGTCAGAGCGATCATCTTCATCGAGCCCTTGCCCAGGGTCTCAAACGTCGTCTCGGGGGTCACATCGCCGTCATAGTTGTAGGCGGACTTGGCAAAATCGCAGATCTGTTGAGTGAGTTCTTCGTTCATGATGGTGCCTTTCAATCGAAAAAGAGGGGCGACCACGGCGGGCTGGAGACATGGGTCCCGCCGTGGCCTAAGAGAGGAATCGAATTGTTGCAGGGGTGAAAACCTAATCGTCAAGCTCGAACGTAAGCTCTTTATAGCCTGGACGGTCGATAACCTTGGCATGGACGCCAACGGTCTCGCCCGCCATGAGCTTGGCGCGAATCTCGGGGGCCTTCTTCTTGGTAATGCCGTAGATGACGTAGGTGTACTGAGAACCCTCGTCGATATCGACGGCGCCGTAGGCGTACTTGCCATACTCCTTGAGATAGGGCTTGTCGTTCTGCGGACCAGGCAGGGTAAAATCGATCAGATGCCCGTGACCGGAAACCTGGACCCAATCGGTCTTGTGATAGCCGCAGGCATTGCAGGCAAGGTGGGGCGGAAACTCGACGGCTCCGCACTCGGGGCACTGGCGCGCCCAATAGATGCCCTCTTCAAGACCCGTGTAGAACTTCTTGACCACGGGCTCCATATCTTTGAGTTGCATGAGAATACTCCTTATGGGAAATCGAAAACCGCGGTCGCTTAGGCGACGGTACGAAGGATCTGGCAGCGCACGTTCTGAGAACCGCCAAAACCGCGCAGGAAAGCCGTTTCGGGAACCTTCTTCATCTGGGTGGCACCGGCGACGCCACGCATCTGCTTAACGGCCTCGACGATATCGGCGATGCCGGATGCGCCATGGGCGTGACCGAAGTTGCAACGGCCACCGTGCGGGTTGATGGGCTTATCGCCGTCAAAAGCGGTGCGACCATCGATCGCGTACTTCCAGGCCTCGCCGCGCGGAATATAGCCGCACTCCTCGGCCGAGACGATCTCGGAAGCCAGGAAGAAGTCGTTGCACATGAACAGGTCAATCTCATCGGGGCTCACGCCGGTAAGGTCATAGACCTGCTTGGCGGCAAGCTCGGTAGCCCAGTGCTCGTTGTGGAGCAGACCGGCCTCGACAGCAGAGGCGCCCGTACCCAGAACCTCAATAGGCGCATACGGCACGCCCATGGCCTTTGCCTTCTCCGTGGGCATTACGACAACAGCGGCGGCGCCGTCGCACTTCTTCTCAAAGCCGGTAACGCGCAGGTACTGCGTAACGCGCGGGTTGTACATGCTCTTGAGATACTCGTCGGCGGTATCGAACCCAGCTGCCTTCGCGTCCTCCTCGACCGTGGTCTCGTACCAGGCAAGGGGATTCAGGACGGCACCGCGGCGAAGGCTCTTGGTAAGGCCGTTCAGGGCATCATCGATCTGATCGGCGGTAAGGTCGTACTGCATCGAATACTCGTTGATCCAGTTGTCGAACGACACGCCAAAGGCGCCGTCGAGCGGACGACCATAAGCGCGGTCATAAATCTTATCGAGCGAGGGGATCATGACGTCGAGCGTAAAGTCCTGACGAATATGGGAGGGCATGTGCTCAACGGGAAGAGTCGAAGCCAAATCGCAGGCACCCGTAAGGACAACATCGTAGGCACCGGAGGCGACTGCCATCACGGCCTGCTCAAGGGCGACGTAGCCCGTGCAGCAAGCCTCGGAATGATGGACAGAGCCCTTGGCACGAACGCCAAACCAATCGGCAACCTGCATGTTGGGGGTAATGCAATCGCCAACGAGATACGGATTGGCGCTGCCGTGATAGAAAAAGTCGATATCGCGGGGCTCAAGACCGGCATCGGCAATTGCCTCGAGAGCCGCATAGCCAAACGCCTCGCCCTCGCCAATACCCTGGGTCTCGGGATGCTCCTCAAAATCCTTGAACGGGGTGCAGCCTACGCCTACAATCGAGACGCTGCGCATGTTCTTTCCGAGCGTAACCACTGAATATCACATCCTAATCATGTGAAGGTGTACGGAATGATGGCGCAGTCCAGCCGCGAGCGAAGGTGAGAGAGCGCTCGCGGCTTTTCTGTGCCGTCACACGTTGAACTACTGCAGTGGTTCTTTTGAACGTAGCTTTAGTTTACGAGGGGTTAAACGAAACGCGTGAGACAAAAAGCCCCGATGTGTCCCATCATATGGGACACATCGGGGCTAGGCGTTCCAAATAGCAGATAAATGGCCATACTTAAATCGATTCATAGGGCCGGATTACTCTGAATCCGCAACCTATGCAACCGTTCATCCCTAAAAATCAGCCGTTCACCCGAGCGGCTTTTCAAAATCGGGGATACGTGGGTGCCAATGGCGCGAGGCGTCGTCGACAAACAACGGCGCATAGAACATACGATTGAGCGCGGCGGCAACGGTGCGCGCCTCCAAATCGGGACGGACCTCGAGCCAGTACTGGATAAGGTTATGGTGACCCGCGAGAGCGAAAGCCAGATACAGGTCAAGATCGGTCTCGTCAGAAAACGTTGAGCGCAGACGGTCGCGAAAATACTCATGCATAAAAACCGTAGCCTTATGCGTGAACACGGGGTCCCCGTTTTCACTGTTGAGCGCGAGCACCTTCGAACGATTGCGCTGCAGGATCTCCATACGCTTAATCATCGTCGGCGTCGGATCGAGCTGAGCGTCACCAAAGCGCGCCTCAAGGGCAACGTCGTTAATCTCTTGCATGTTGTGGAGCAGATCGTCCTCAAATCGCTTAACAACGTCGTCAACAGAACGATAGCAGCGGTAAAACGTCGATTTCGAGGTGTGCGCGAGCCTCAGCACATCGGTCACCTTGATCGCCTGCACCGGCGTCGTCCCCATAAGTTCAAAGACGGCATCCTCGATCCGTGAAGCGATATCGTTTTGAGCGTTCAGCGGCATAGCGGCCTCCCCTATTAGCGATTGGCTCCTATGCTACCCGAAAGGTATGCTCCCTGAGGACGATACGAGGCATAGAGCGCGCCGCACAAGAGATGACGCAGCGACCGTATGTCACCGACGAAGTATTCCATCCACCGGGCATGCCATCTTTGCGAGGGTCAATCGAAAACCCGACGCCTTCAGCCTTGAGGATGGCCTCGATACGCGTCCACGTCTGACTCAGGCGAAGATTGCGTTCTTGCAAATTGGGGGCAGCGTTAATCCACACGCGCTCGTCGTCGTTTGCCATACGCCCAACCGCAACGGGGGCAATCTCATCGATCGCCTCGATATCCACGCCAATAGGTCCTCCGACCGACCGAGCAACATCGGAAACAGCGAGGACGGCCACGCTTCCGCCATGTGAAATGGAAATAGAGGGGGCCTCCCCATCCGCAAGCTCGATCTTGCCGAAAGCAGAACACGCAAGCTGGGTGTCGTCGAAGACACCCAGGGCATCGCGAAGAAGCAGACCCACGCCTGCAGCTTCTCTCCGAGACGCAATTGGGAAATCCCCATTGGAGGCACGTAAGGCATAGCGTCCCGCGATTGATGCCATATCAACGGTCTCGCCGGGATCGATCGCTGAAACGTCAACGAGATGCACGGTTATGTTCAAAATGGTCAACCCCCACTCGATTGAGATGACAAGGCTAAACAGACGCTCAGAACCACTCTTTCATGAATTGAGATACCTTTTGCCGGCGATTTGGCGACTCATTTGGCGACCAAAACAAAAACAGCTCAGAGACTAAGCCTCTGAGCTGCGAACATTTGGTGGGCGTTAGAAGATTTGAACTTCTGACCTCTTCCGTGTCAGGGAAGCGCTCTCCCCCTGAGCTAAACGCCCAAATGGAGCGGACAACGGGGCTCGAACCCGCGACCCCAACCTTGGCAAGGTTGTGCTCTACCAACTGAGCCATGTCCGCCTGCGAGGATTTAATATACGGGATGATCCACCAGAATGCAAGAACTATTTTCCAATAATTTGAAAAAAGTTCGAGCCCAGGCGATGGGTACGAAAAAGCCCGGCTACCGTAGTAGCCGGGCTGTTGCGCTTGGAGCGGACAACGGGGCGTCCGCGTATCCGCTTTCGCGGATCCGCACCGGCTTCGGCCGCCTGTCGGCGTCCTCGCCAGCTTGCTACAAACGCTCCGCGTTTGTCTAACGCTCGCTCCCTCTCGGGCTCGAGCCCAGGCGATGGGTACGAAAAAGCCCGGCTACCGTAGTAGCCGGGCTGTTGCGCTTGGAGCGGACAACGGGGCTCGAACCCGCGACCCCAACCTTGGCAAGGTTGTGCTCTACCAACTGAGCCATGTCCGCATATGTAAAACAAAACGGGCGCCGGAGCGCCCGGATGTTGCCTGGAGGCGAAGCCCGGATTCGAACCGGGGGTAAAGGCTTTGCAGGCCTCTGCCTTACCACTTGGCCACTTCGCCGAAAAAGGACCGCTTGAGACGGTCCGGAAATGCAATGGAGCGGACAACGGGGCTCGAACCCGCGACCCCAACCTTGGCAAGGTTGTGCTCTACCAACTGAGCCATGTCCGCTTGCGGCTTATTAATTTACGCGAGTTGTCCTAAAGACGCAAGTACTTTTTTCAAAAAAGTTGCGCGAAGCAAGTTCATGCAGGTAAATAATGCCAAGCCAAGACCCTAAGCGCACGATTCCAATGCCGAGCTAAACAACTTCACCATCCGAACGCGCGTGCCGGCGCCATCTGTACGACGGGCAACTTCCACATTATCGACGAGCATACGCATAAGCTTGATACCGCGTCCGCGTTCCTCGGATGTTACCGGTTCGCTCGCCCCATCGATAGAATAGCCAGCGCCCCGATCAAGCACCTCGAGCACAACACGGTCCCCATAGGCCTGAACCGTCAGGATGCAGCCAACACCGCCCGCATGGTCATATGCGTTACCCAATGCCTCCCCCAACGCCAATGCGACGTCATAGCGCTCATCACGCCTCAGGGGAAGCGATTCGAGGAGCTCGGCCACACGGTGCCGATAATACGGGAGATTCTCGATGCCTCGCTGCACTTCGACGCTCTTGCTCCATCGCGGCAACTCCCCCACCGGAATGGCAGGAATCGACTCCCGCGCCGGGCCCGCGACATGCAGGATGTCGACAAGTCGGGCAATTTCCAAAAAGCGAACGACCCCATCGGAGGCGTTAACGAGCGAAAGCAGTCCCTCATGCCTCATAAGCTCTCTAGCACGTGTAAGCAAAAACGCCAAACCCGTCGAGTCGATAAAGCCCACGGCCTGGCAATTGATGACAACACGACGCACGCCCCGGTCGATCAAATTATCCAACCGTCGGCGCAGTGCGGGCACCGAGGCGATGTCGATATCGCCCGGTGGCGTCAAAACCGCTATGTCATTCCACTCATTCATACGACCATGGTTCCCCAAAAGAGCTCGCTCGATGCACACGTATCTGCAACCGCGCAGATTTCGCCCGTCAGGCGTCGTGACCTACGATCGACCCCGTAAAAACTCAAGGGAAACCAGCGCGATGTCATCGTTCAGCGCCGACTCGGTAAAGCGGTCAAGCTCGCCCAAGACCTTGCCGCAGATTCCCGATACGCCCTCACCCGAGACAGAGAGCAAAAGGTCACGAAGGCGCTGCTCGCCAAAAAAAGCACCCGAGCGATCACGTGCTTCGATTGTTCCATCGGTATACATAAATAGCATGTCACCAGGAGCGAACGTAAACACGCCCGTCTCGTAGACCATGCTCTCAAAGGCACCGATCACGCCCGATTGGCACCCAAGGAGCTCCACTTCTCCGCCTCGGGCTTCACCGCCACCAAGCGGCGTCGACGACGGCCTAATGACCATAGTGGGAGGATGTCCCGCCGAGCAATAGGTAGCGCGGCCCGCCTTAAGATCGATCTTGGCGATAAACGCCGTCACAAACGTCTCGACCCTCGAAAAGCCCATGAGCATGCTATTGAGCGAGCGTGCCATACGGGCAGGCCCCGCACCCTCCCAGGCATAGGCCGTCAGCGCCGTCTTGACGAGTGCGGACATGGATGCCGCCTCGATGCCCTTGCCGGACACATCGCCCAGGATCATGACGGCGCAGTCGTCGGGAAGACGGATGAGCGTATAGAAGTCACCGCCGACCAACGCAGAATTCGTTGCCGATAGGTATACCGAATCGGTTGCAATGCCCGGAACGTCACCAAGCGAATTTCTCATGCCAATCTGAAGCGTCTGAGCGATATGACGCTCTTCGCGCTTTTGAGATTCGCCCTCATAGATCAGCTCAAAGTCATGCGCCAGATGCACCAGGTAGTCGTATTCAAGGTCGTCAATTGGTTCTTGGCTGCCATCGCGGAGTAGCAAAGCGCGCCTCGTCGGCCCCTTGGCGATATCAGCGGGAACAATCGCATCGTTGCTTCGTTTGCCATCCGCTTCCGAGTGGTAGCGCCCCGCTTCGATGCCGGAGTCGACATAAAGCCCCTGACACGGTAGGCCGTGGGCCCTCAACCATGAACCCATAGACGTGGATTCGTCCACACGTGTAAGGCGCACGTGCTTGAGGTCGTCAGCGCTCGTCCCGCCCAACACCGATGTCTCAAACCCGTCGGGGGCTGCCCCCAGGCGCGCTGCTGGCGCCGTGACAGAAAAGAAGAGTGACTCCGGATCGTCCGGCAGCGCCACACGACTGCCGCCCTCAAAATCGATGACATAGGTTTCGAGGCCCGCATCATACTCCACGGGGCAGAAATGACAATTGAGCACCGTGCAGATTTCCGTCGACACCGCTCGCGAGGCGGCAACGGGATCATCGAGATAGGTAAACAGTTCGTCGCGCAGCAAATTGAGCGAGCGGCCGAGCTCCGCCGTGCGGCGCGAACGTAAGCTCGACGCCATGCCGACCAGCTGAATAGACAGGTAATCGCAGATGACCTCGAGCACGTTCACGTCATAGGCAAGTGGCGCCTGGGGGCGTTTCCAGCCAACTTCCAACACGCCAAGGACCTGCGTGCCGTAAAACACGGGAAGACAGATCTCGCTGCGATACGGGGGCATATCCTGCACGCGCAGCAAGTGCTTGGAACGATTGTCCAAATCCATGAACATACCCGAAGCAACCCGGTCGCCCTCAAGGTCCTGCTGAATCGACAGGCGACAGGCACGCGACTCGCGAAGCACGTAGGTCGGAATGCCCGCGCCGTACGGCATAAACTCGGGCAGATAGCTATCCTCAAGCTCCCTAGAAACACCGCGGAGCTTAAAGCCGCCGCTCTCGGAAAAATAGATAGCCGCACCGGAGGCATCGAGTGTTCCAACGAGCTGATTCAAAACGGTATCGAGCAAGCTGGGGAGCTCATCGGAGCCCACGGTACTCATAATGACCGAAAGGGTGCCCGAAAGGCGTTTATTCGCCACCCTAAGCTCCGATAGCGCACGTTTGAGCTGACGATCGTGGGAATACTGCTCTTCGATGCTGTGAAGCGCCACAAGGACACGCGGTGCACGACATCCAAAGATACGCGGAGGCGTAACGGAACCCGCGCGAACCAAGACGGGAATAAAAGACCCGTCGCTCAGCTTGAGCATCAGCTCGCTCTCGGAGCCATCGGTCTCAAACGGCAGACGATGTTCGGTCGCGCGCTCAAAGGCAGACGAGAACAGAACGTCTTTGACATCACCGCCGATGACGTCAGCGCGCTCCTCGCACATCAGGTCGAGCAAACGATTATTCACATGCAGAATGGTTCCGTCGAGCTCACAGATGATGACAGCATCGCTCGTGATCTCGACCAGTTGGGCAACGTCTGCCCACTCGTTGCGCTCAAGCGTTTCCATCGTGGACCTCACCGTCTATCGGTAACAAAAAAGCCTCCGAAGAGGCTTCTCAAATGCGATGGTGTCGGAGGCGGGACTTGAACCCGCATGACCAAAAAGCGGTCACTAGCACCTCAAGCTAGCGCGTCTGCCAATTCCGCCACTCCGACATGCTATGTTGTTGATTCGCGGTTCGTTTTGTTGGACCCGCGCGTTCAACGAGGAAGATAATAACCTATGATTCGAGAACTGTGCAAGCACTTTTTTGAAAAAAGTTTACGAATTTGTAAATGAGCAGGTAGATCTATATGTCCGGTCCCGAATCGGTGTTGCCTCCCGGCGCGTCCTCGGGCATGAGCGATATTTTGCTACGCACTTCGTGCTGCAAAATATCGCTCCCCCTGCGGAATGCGCCGGGAGGCAACACCGATTCGGGACCTGCAAATACGTACTTCAGGCACAGTTCTCAGACATATTGTGGGGGCTGATGCAAATTTGGTGACTCGGCTTTGCCGAGCCCTTATATGGGGAGGCCGGAGCTAAAGCTCCGGCCTCGCTCAATTTCTTATTAAACTAAGTGAGCGATCAAGGAATCGCACTCCCCCTGCCGAGTTACCGCAGGGCCCGTGCTGGACTTAGTTTTCAGAACATTCCGCAGACCAGGAAACCCCCTTATCCGCAGCTCCGAAGGAGCAGGATAAGGGGGTTTCCATGGTCGAGGACGTTCTGAAAACTAAGTCCAGCACGGGCCCGGACAAACAACCGACTACAGGTCGATGTGCGATTCCTTGATCGGGAACGGCTCGGCGAAGTGGCAGGCGCAGCAGTGACCCGGTGCAACTTCCTTAAACTCGGGAAGCTTCTCAGAGCAGATGCCCTGCGCGATCGGGCAGCGGGTGTGGAAACGGCAACCGGTCGGCGGATCCAGCGGTGACGGCGGGTCGCCGGCAAGGATGATGCGCTTACGGGTCTTCTGGATATCAGGATCGGGCACCGGCACAGCAGACAGCAGCGACTGCGTGTACGGGTGGTGCGGCTCACTGTAGAGCGTCTTCCAGTCCGAAACCTCGACCATCTTACCCAGATACATAACTGCGACGCGATCGGAGATGTGCTGCACGACGGACAGGTCGTGGGCAATAAACAGATATGCGGTACCGAACTTGTCCTGGAGTTCCTTGAGCAGGTTCAGAACCTGGGCCTGAATGGACACATCCAGAGCGGAAACCGGCTCGTCGCAGATAATCAGCTTGGGCTTCAACGCAAATGCGCGGGCAATGCCGACACGCTGGCGCTGACCGCCGGAGAACTCATGAGGATAGCGGTTAATGTGCTCGGGGTTCAGTCCGACAACGTCGAGAAGCTCGCGGACACGCTCAATGCGCTCCTCCTTGGTGCCCACGCCGTGAATGGTCATGGGCTCGGAGACGATCTCGCCGATGGTCATACGAGGATTGAGCGAAGCATAAGGATCCTGGAAGATAAACTGCATCTCACGACGCATGTCCTTGATCTCATGCTTGCTCATCTCGGCAACATCTTTGCCCCGGAAGAACACCTTACCGGCAGTCGGCTTGGTCAGACGCATGATGGTGCGGCCCGTGGTGGACTTACCGCAACCAGACTCGCCGACCAGGCCAAAGGTCTCGCCCGGATAAATCTCGAACGAAATGTCATTCACAGCAGAGACGACACGCTTGGAGAAGCGCTTGGCGAACATGCCGGACTCAGCGGGAAACTCCTTAGAGAGGTGCTCGACCTTCAGCAGCGGAGTACGCTCGTTGGTATCTGCCATTACGCCTCGCCTCCCTTCTTGGAATCCTTGCGCGTACGGGACGTCTTAGGAGCGTTCTTGAGGAACTCGGGGTCACCGGAGTAGTGGCACGCAGAGTAATGACCAGACTCAGTGACTACGCGCTCGGGGCGCTGCTTGCGGCACTTATCGGTCGCATAGGGGCAGCGAGGAGAGAAGACGCAGCCCTCAGGCAGGTTCATGAGCGATGGCGGGTTGCCGTGAATCGGCGTGAGCGGCTTCTTCTCTTCGATGGCCTGCTCCGGGATGGAGCGGATAAGGCCCCAGGTGTAGGGGTGGCGGCTCTCGTAGAAGATTTCCTCAGCAGTACCGAACTCGACGGGACGGCCGGCGTACATAACCATGATCTTATCGGCCATATCGGCGACGACGCCCAGGTCATGGGTAATCATGATGATGGCGTTGCCGTTCTTCTCCTGCATCTCCTGCATGAGCTCGATAATCTGAGCCTGAATGGTAACGTCTAGAGCCGTCGTGGGCTCGTCGGCAATCAGGATATCGGGATCACAGGCAAGTGCCATAGCGATCATGACACGCTGACGCATACCGCCGGAGAACTGGTGCGGATACTCATTGACGCGCTTCTCGGGCTCAGGAATGCCAACGAGGTCCAAAAGCTCGGTGGCGCGCTTGAGTGCCTCCTGCTTGGAGTAGCCACGGTGCAGACGAAGGCCCTCGCCCACCTGCTTGCCGATCTTATAGACCGGGTTCAAGGAGGTCATAGGATCCTGGAAGATCATCGCGATATCGTTACCGCGAATGTGCTGCATCTCTTCTTCAGTCATCTCGAGGATAGAACGACCGCGATAGCGAACGTCGCCGCCCTCAATCTTTCCCGGAGGCATCGAGATGAGGCCCATAATGGTCATGGCGGTCACGGACTTACCGGAGCCGGACTCACCGACGACGCCCAGGGTCTCGCCGCGATCGAGCGTGTAGGAGACACCGTCGACAGCGCGAACGACGCCATCCTCGGTATGGAAATACATCTTAAGGTCATCGACCTCGAGCAGATGCTGGCCCTCGGGAACCGGCTGGTCCTTCAGGTCCACATAGTTCTTGTTCTTCTTCATCCTTATGCGTCCTTCATCTTGACGTCGAGGGCGTCGCGCAGACCGTCACCCAGCAGGGTGAAGGCGAGCACCGTCGAGAGAATTGCCAGACCGGGCATGATCATCATCCAGGGAGCAGTCAGAAGATACTGCTGACCGTCCTGAATCATGGAGCCCCACGAAGGCGTAGGCGGAATAACGCCCATGCCGAGGAAGGACAGAGCGGACTCGGTCAGAATGGCGCCACCAATGTTCATGGTCGCATAGACCACGATGGAGGCGACAGAGTTCGGGAAGATGTGACGCACGACGATACGAGCATCAGATGCACCCATCGCGCGTGCAGCGTCAACATAGTCGTTTTCCTTGACTGTCAAGATTGCAGAGCGGAAGACGCGCGCAATCGAAGGCCATCCGAGAATGCCGATGGCGATAAAGACGTTCTGAAGACCACGGCCGATAACGGCGATCATGGCGACGACGAACAGCACGTACGGGAACGCCAGGAAGATATCCGCGCAGCGCATGATGATCGTATCCCAGATGCCGCCGTAGAAACCGGCCAGAGCACCCATGACCAGACCAATCAGCGTGGAGATCGCAGTGGCCATAATACCGACGGAAAGCGAAACGCGTGCACCGTAGATAACGCGGACGAGAATGTCGCGACCAAGGGCGTCGGTGCCAAACGGGTGCTCTGCACACGGAGCCAGCAGCGACGTCTGGGCCATGGTGGTCGAGTCCGAAGCCGTCGGCGAACCGAGCCAGGGCTTAGCCCACAGATCTGCGGTCAGGGCAACCACAACGACGATGATGATCCAGCAGACACCGATAACGGCGAGTTTGTTCTTACGAAGACGCTTAAAAGCGTCGCCCCACAGCGTGCGGGACTTGGCGGGAGCAGATGCGGCCTTGGTGGCGGTAGCCTGCTCCTGAGACTGAGAATCAGTTTCCTGCATGAGACGTACCTCCCTTAGGCCTTATCCGACGGACCGCCAAGGCGGATGCGCGGGTCGAGGAATGCATAGCTAATGTCGACGAGCAGGTTGATCACCATGACGACGACGACGATGAGCGTAACTCCGCCCATAACGATGGGCCAGTCACGCATGCTAATGGCGCGATAGACCTCATAGCCGATACCGGGCCAGTTAAAGACCGTCTCGGTCAGGATGGCACCAGAAAGCATGCCGCCAAAGTCGACACCAATATAGGTAACGACAGGGATGAGTGCATTCTTAAGCGCGTGCTTGATGATGATCGCGCGATTGGAGAGACCCTTGGCCTTTGCCGTGCGGATGTAATCCTGGTTCATGACGTCAAGCAGCTGCGAGCGCATAATGCGGGCGGCGTAAGCGGTCGAAACCGAAGCCAGCGTAATGGTCGGGAGCACATAGTGCATCCAATCCTGATACTGAGAGCTGGAACCACCGGCACCCGAGATCGGCATGGAGAATGCACCGCCCGTGGCGTCCTTGAGAATGACGCCAAAGAACAGTTGCAGCAACATACCGAGCCAGAAGGCCGGGACGGCAACGAGGATCGACGTGGTGAGCGTTACCAAAATATCCCAGAAGGAATAACGCTTTACCGCCGAAATGATACCCGCACCGATACCCATGATTGCCTCGAGCACGATGGCGCACGCGGCAAGTTTGACCGTATACGGATACTTCTGGGCAAAGATTTCCGTAACCGGCAGCTTACGCTGATACGAATTGCCCAGATCGCCATGAAGCAGGCCGTTCATGTAATACAAATAACGGTCCACGAGCGACGTTTGAACGGGGTCGCCGTTCTCGTCAAGAATCGCGTTGCCGTCCTCGTCCGACTGGACCAGGTGATAGCGGACGCGAAGCTGAAGCTCCACCTCGGGGGACAGAGCCTTGTCTCCACCGATCAGCTTGATCGGATCTCCCGGCACGATATTCTGGAGGGCGAACAGAATCAGCGTAACGCCCAAAAACACCGGGATGAACTGAAGCACACGTTTAACGATGTACTTACCCATACCACTCCCCTATCTAGGGATTAACCTAAATGGGATGCCGATCGCCAGACCGGCATCCCAAAATTACCATCAGCCAGTTTACCCCAGGTTAGGGAGAACTGTATGTTTCCCATGAGGTCTACGTAAATACTTGACCCTCACGGAAGCTGCAAACTCTTAGGCGAGCTCAGCGGTACCCAGATCGGCATGCTTCTGCGGATCGACATAGAGGTGCTTGATGCGATCGGAGCCGACAATGGTGTGCGTGTAGAACATAATCGGGATGACCGGGCAGTCGGCAGCGACCATTGCGTCGGCCTCCTGCATCTTAGCGACGCGCTCCTCGTCGTCAACAATAGTACGAGCCTCGTCGACCTTGGCGTCGAACTCGGGGTTGTTGTAACCAGAGCGGTTATCGCCACCGAGGGAGTCGGAGTGGAACAGCGGATACAGGAAGTTGTCCATGATCGGGTAGTCGGCAATCCAACCCAGACGACCGAACTGATAGTTAAAGTTCTGATACTGCTCGAGCAGGGCAGACCACTCAGGGGTATCGGAGACAGCGGTAACGCCGACCTTGGCGAGGTCGCCGATGATGGACTCCATGATCTCCTTGTGACCGCCGTCCTGGTTGTAAGAAAGGGTCACGCTAATGCCACGATCCCCGTTAGCGCCAGCGGGAGCAACCTTGTCGAGGTACTCGTTAGCCTTGTCGACATCGTAGGCGCAGAACTCCCATGCGCCCTCCTTGTAGCCATCGATGCCCGGAGGAACAATGCCGTCGGCAGGGGTACGGGTACCCTTATAGATGGTCTTGCAGATGGCCTCACGGTTGATGGCCAGGGAGATGCCCCTGCGCAGGTCGGCGTTGTTGAACGGCTCGGCCGTGGTGTTGCAGGTCAGATAGTACGTGGAAGGCTCGGCGCCGAGCAGCATGCGCTCGCCGTCACCCATGGTGTAGCCGTCCTTGGACACGCCGCGATCCTTCTTGGCGGCATCGATCTGAGCGACGGGAACGTCGCAGACATCGAGGTTACCGGCCTGGAACTCCTTGTAAGCAGTCTCCATGTCCTTGATGACCTGGAAGTGGATGCCATCGATCTTGGCCTTGTCGCCATAGTAATCGTCGAACTTCTTGAGGTTGATCTCCTGACCATCCTCCCACTTGCCGTCCATCATGAACGGGCCGTTACCGACCGGTGCAAGATAGAAGCTCTTGACATCGGACTCGGCGCACTCGGGAACCGGGGCCAGAGCCGGGTGAGAGGCGACGAAGGGGAAGTCAGCGTAAGCGGAAGACAGCTTGACGACGAGGGTCTCATCGTCGGGGCAGGTAACACCGCTGAGCTCGGTAGCGTTACCGGCAAGCAGGTCGTCATAGCCCTCGACCATGGAAAGGTGATAGGAGACCTCGGAAGGGCCGTACTCGGTAGCGATGGCCGACTTGGTGTTGACCAGACGCTCCCAACCGAGCTTGAAGGACTTGGAGGTAACGTCGTCACCGTTATGGAACTTAGCCTTCTTGATCTTGAAGGTGAACTCGGTGGCGTCGTCGTTAGCCTCAAAGGACTCGCAGGCCAGCGGAACGATCTCGCCCTTCTCGGCGTCGTAAGAGGTCAGAGCGTCGAAGAGCTGGTACTCGACCTGAGTGCCCTGGTCCTCCTGGACGTTGTAGGGGTCGATGCAGACCGGGTTGTTGATGTAGAAGTTCAGCGTCGAACCGGACTCAGAACCGGAAGCGTCGCCGCCCTTCTTGCCGCATGCGGCAAGAAAAGCCATGGAGCTCGCAGCAAGGGTACCGCCGACAAAGGCGCGACGACCCATAACGGGCTGGTGGAACATAGAATCAGCCATGCCATCCTCCTTATGAGATAGGACAAAGTAAGTTCGGTCGGGCAACGTCAAGACAGCCCAATCGAACCATTCAAACGCGGTCCGCCGTTTTGGCTGGTTATACAAAGCGGACCAACGTATTGCAATACAGTAGCGCATTTTATGCACGATTTGGGGCTAATTCCGGTTAACGGTCGAGATTTTCTTTAGTTGGGCGAAGTATATGAGGATATTTTGACTCTGTTACAAATATGTAAATCAAAACCACCCCTAAAAGGGGTGGTTTGCTCTTAGGGTATAACCCTTGGATTTCCGGCACGCGTCTAAAGGCGCCGGCCCTCACGGGGTTCGGGCC
>JAGZDZ010000016.1:0-55236 GCA_018368535.1 Collinsella sp.
GATACTGTCGCCGGCGTTTAACTGGATGGAGGGCACCTGGGGCGCCGGCGTCGCCGCGGCTGCGGCGTTCCTGCCGGCGATAGCGGCGCTTGTTGTCGCAACCGTCCTCGAGCGCATCAAGCGCGAGAACGACCTGGTGACATACCGCGAGATCCTCGCTGTCCGCAATGCAGACAGGTGCTTTACAGCCACAAGCGCGATAGTTTCAACAACAAGATGCAGTGCCCCAGAGCCCCTAGCAGTCGACGATGGTCTTGCCGATCATGATGTTGAGGATCTCGACGTCGGTATCCTTCATGCCAACGCGGCCCACATAGCCCATGCTGGCGATCGTCTCTTCCACCGTATCCTGAATCAGGCCCTCTCCGGCACGGAAGCCGCGGCCCTGCATGGCCATATCGTGGCCCAGAATCGCCGCATCAACGGCAGCGGAAATCTTAGCGGCGCAGCTTGCCTTGGCGCCATCGCACACGATGCCGCCCACGTTACCGAGCGTATTGGAGACCGTCGCGCCGATCTGCTCGCGCGTGCCACCGCACAGCCAGGTAATCGCCGCGCCGGCACCGCACGCAGCGCAAATAGCACCGCAAAACGCCGAGAGCGCACCAATATAGCTCTTGATATGCACGGCAATAAGATCAGACAGCATCACGGCACGCACCAGGCGCTCGTGGTCGCAGCGCAGGTAGTCGGCATATTCCATAACGGGCAACGCACAGGTAATACCCTGGTTGCCCGAGCCGCACACAATGGCGACCGGCAGCGCACAGCCGTTCATACGGGCGTCAGACCCGGCGGCCGCACGCGCACGCGCACGGCAGGCGACGTCGTCGGCGCGAGCGCCCAGCAGCGTACGGCCCACCTCGGCGCCCCAAGCGTTCGCCAAGCCCTCGGCGCTAATAGCGCCGTTCAGCTCAATCTGACGCTCAACGGCAGCGCGGGCGCCCTCGATGTCGCCGTCCTCGATAAAGTCAATGATAGACTCAATCGACATGGGCGTACCGGCGTTATCGGCGGCACGCTCGGCCACAACGCGCTCGGCGCAGGCGGCACACTCCCCCGCCGACTTGCCACACACCGGAATGCCATCGAGTGTATGGCACGTAACATTGGTGTGATGGTCGGTGATCTCGACGACCGCAGTATGACCTCCGGCCGTGGCAGTCACCTTAATGTAGAGGTTGGGCACACCCTCGACAAGCGACACATCGCAGTAGTCGGCATCGGAGAGCAGCTCGGTCACGCGAGCACGGTCTGCATCGCCAACACTCTCGAGCACCTCGAGCGCGCTCTTGGCGTCACCGCCCACGGCACCCAGCACGGCCGCGGCCTCAATACCGTGCATACCGCCCGAGTTGGGCACGGTCACGCTCTTTACGTTCTTGATGATGTTGCCTGAGCAGGCAACATCCATATGTTCGGGTTCGCAACCGAGCGTCTGGCTCGCCAGCGCCGCCGCATAGGCAACGGCAATGGGCTCGGTGCAGCCGAGCGCACAGACAAGCTCGCGGTTCAAAACATCACAAAACGCGGCATCACGGATGGAATCGGTAGGCATAGGTATCTCCTACATGTATAACGGGTTGCTCTCGCAAGTATCAACTTCTCCATTTGATAACAAGGCACCAAAAACCGCAAGTCGAGTTCCGGCAGACGGCCGCCAGAAGCAAATTGGCGGCATTTTTCGTGATGGGCTGATGTTCGTGTCCGCTAAAGCGTTTGACCAAAAAACGCCCGAGTGTTTAGGCAAAAGACGCGCTATCATGCAGTCGAACGCGGTAAAACCTTTAGCAATTCCGCCGCACGGACCAGAGAGGAACCACTCATGAAGATCGGTATCGGCAACGACCACGCCGCCGTCGAGCTCAAGAACATCATTTCCGAGCACCTGAAGGAGCGCGGCTGCGAGGTCGTGAACTTTGGCACCGACACCTCCGAGAGCTTTGATTACCCCATCGCCGGCTACAAGGTGGGCAAAGCCGTAGCCAACGGCGACGTCGATCTGGGCATCCTGATCTGCGGCACCGGTGTCGGGATTAGCTTGGCCGCCAACAAGGTCGAGGGCGTTCGTGCCGTCGTGTGCTCCGAGCCCTTCAGCGCCAAGCTCTCGCGCATGCACAACAACACCAACGTGCTCGCCTTTGGCGCCCGCGTCGTGGGCTCCGAGCTCGCCAAGATGATCGTCGACGAGTGGCTCGATGCCGAGTTCGAGGGCGGCCGTCACGAGCGTCGCGTCAATCTCCTCAACGAGATCGACCAGACCCGCGGCCTCAAGGTCGTCGACGAAGCTTAAAGACCTGCAACGCCATACGCCAACGAAAACCCCCGTCCGGAACGCAAATCCGGGCGGGAGCTCTTTATTAGATTTTTGGGGCATGCCTAGAAATCTACCTTTCGCAGTCCATGTGCGACAAAAGGTAGATTTCTAGCCATGTCCCAAAAATCTACTGGGATAAAAAGGGCGCCGCGGATGGAGTTCCGCGGCGCCTAAGCCACACGCTAACAGCTTTAAGGAGTCAAAGCTGGTTTAGCCAAAGAAGCGCTTGATCTCGATCTCGGCGTTCTCCAGGCAGTCGGAGCCGTGAATCACGTTGGCGTTGACATCGACAGCGAAGTCGCCGCGGATGGTGCCGGGGGCGGCATCAAGCGGGTTGGTAGCGCCCATAAGAGTGCGCATCTTGGAGACAGCAGAAAGACCGGAAACGACCATCTTGA
Organism: Collinsella sp.; assembly: GCA_018368535.1. Classification (GTDB taxonomy): domain Bacteria; phylum Actinomycetota; class Coriobacteriia; order Coriobacteriales; family Coriobacteriaceae; genus Collinsella. Next base: position 2,716 of record JAGZDZ010000016.1, read on the forward strand.
CGACCGGACCGCTCGTCATAAAGTCGCAGAGACCGCCAAAGAAAGGCTTGTCGGCCAGATGAGCGTAGTGCTCCTCGACGGTAGCGCGCTCGAGCGTGGTCATCTCCATGCGCTCGATGACAAGGCCGCTGCGCTCAATGCGAGCAACGATCTCGCCGATCTTGCGATCGCGCACGGCGTCGGGCTTAATCATGATGAAGGTCTTCTCGATAGCCATAAGGTAGCCTTTCAAGTAGGTTCGCGCGTGCCCAAGTCCCATTCCGGCACTCGCCTGGACTGCATCGTAACAGAGTTTTAGCTGCAGTTAAACAAAAAGATGTTTATTGAAGCGCTGCAATTAATTGAAGCGTTCCATATGTGTCACTTCTGTTTCGAAGCCCGACTAGAGTACCATCCGACTGCCCATCAACCGCACCGAACCGAGCGGACGGTCGGTTGCCGCCTGTGAACGTACCCCCCTTCACAACCTGCCCAAAGGTCCTACAGAAGTTCTCGACAAGCCCCTTCCTTCTCTATAACAAAACGGGTGCCCACCGTAGCGGGCACCCGTAAAGGCAAGATATGATGAACACACCAGACAGACGCATCCAATAAGCTAATTAGCTCCGTGGCCCATCTCGACGACCTTGGTCAGCGATCCAACCACGTCCTCATCGGCCACGAGCTGCGCCTCGGCACGCTGCAGCTGCACGGCAACGGCGGCAGGAGCGGTGCCGCCCTCGGTCGTGCGCGCGGCAACGATCGACGGGATGTCGAGCGCCTCGGTAATATCGCGCTCAAAAAGCGGGCTCGCCTCCTGGAACACCTCAAACGGCAGGTCCTCAAGATTGCAGCCGCGCTTCTCACACATCAGGACCAGGTGCCCCACCACAGCGTGCGCCTCGCGGAATGGCAAGCCGCGCTTAGCCAGGTAGTCGGCAACGTCGGTGGCGGCAAGGTGCCCCACGCCGCGCTCGCGCGCCATGGCATCCTCGTTGACGGTCCAAGTCGAAATCATGCCGGCCATAACGGACAGGCACTGCATGAGCGTGTGAGCGGTATCGAGCGCACCCTCCTTGTCCTCCTGCAAGTCCTTGTTATAAGCAAGCGGCAGGCCCTTCATGGTTACAAGCAGCTGCACCAGGTTGCCATAGACTCGGCCACTCTTGCCGCGGATAAGCTCGGCAAAGTCGGGGTTCTTCTTCTGCGGCATGATGGACGAGCCGGTGGAATAGGAGTCGGAAAGCGTGATAAAGCCGAATTCGGAGCTCGACCACAGCACAATCTCCTCGGAAAGACGCGACAGGTGCATGGCCATGACGGAACCGGCGTAATGCAGATCGAGCAGGAAATCACGGTCGGAAACCGCATCGAGCGAGTTGGGAATCACACCCGCAAAGCCAAGCTCGGCAGCCGTCATCTGGCGATCGAGCGGATAGCTCGTACCGGCAAGAGCGGCAGCACCCAGCGGGCAGTTGTCAGCGGCATCAAAGGCGGCCTTTAGCCGTGTAAAGTCGCGCGCGAACATCCAGGAATACGCCAGCAGATGATGCGACAGCAGCACGGGCTGAGCATGCTGCATGTGCGTGTAGCCAGGTAGAATCACTTTGTCGTACTTCTTAGCCGCATCCACCAGCACATGGCGCAGCTCAAGATTGGCCTCCATGAGCTCCCTGGCCAGCGCCTTGACGCCCAGGCGTGTGTCGGTCGCCACCTGGTCGTTGCGCGAACGTCCGGTATGCAAGCGCTTACCGGCCTCGCCGATGCGACGCGTCAGCTCGCTCTCGATGGACATATGGATGTCCTCGTCGTTGATATCGAAGGTAAAGTTGCCGGCATCGATATCCTGTTCGATTCCGGTCAGGCCCTCGGCAATCGCCTGCTCGTCCTCGGCGCTGATAATGCCCTGGGCCGCCAGCATCTTGGCATGTGCCTTAGAGCCGGCGATATCCTGCTTATAGAGATGTTTGTCGACCGGCAGCGACGCGCCAAACTCCTGCGTGACCTCGGCCACGCCTGCCTCAAAACGACCGCCCCAAAGAGCCATGGAACCGTCCCCTTTCTCCAAATACCAAAACAAGCGTCCAAAGCAATGTGCCCTGTCGCTAAAGCGATTTATCAACCGCTAGTTTTACACACTCCCTGCCGCGCGCGGGGCCATGTGGCTAATTTGCAAAGAAGTGACGCACCATGCACTTGGCGCCCAACGTCTCCCTCCGGATGTTGCCCTGCGAACCATCGATCCAGGCCTTCAGGCTCATAGGAACGTCCTCGACCCTTACAGCATCGAACTCGGGCGCGAGGGCAAGCAAAGCATGCGCGATAGCATTGAACATAATGGATACTCCTCATATGTATAGGCACAGAGCCGCCAAATTGATAGAAGGAGCCCCGCCGGACAACCCCGGCGGGGCTCGGACTCAGCCGCAGACGCGGCATCATATATGCGGGCGGAACGTAGGGGCCACCGATGTTAAGAAGTGTCAGCAAGCATAACGAAAGGTAGGGACCCCGTGCGCCCGTTATGTATCACGCGGATGGGCCGCGCGGATACCAAGGGAAGGAGGCGCTAGGCCTGGGCAGCAGCAGAGCTGGGGCCCTGGACCTTTGCCCACGTCTTGAGCGACAGCGTATCGATCTCGATAAAGCCGGCGCTGGCCTTCTCGTCAAACGTGGTGTCGCGGTCGTAGGTAGCCAGGCCGTAGTCGTAGAGGCTGAAGGGACTCTTGCGGCCGACGACATGGCAGTTGCCCTTAAAGAACTTCAGACGGACAGTGCCGGTCACGAACTTCTGGGTATCGGCCATAAAGGCGTCGAGCGCGTTCTTGAGCGGGCTGTACCACTGGCCGTTGTACACGGCGGTGGCCCAATCCTGCTCGAGCTTGATCTTGGTCTTGAGCAGGTCGCCCTCGACGCAGATGTCCTCGAGCGCCTTGTGGGCGGTGATGAGCGTCAGGGCGCCGGGAACCTCATAGCACTCGCGGCTCTTGAGGCCCACCAGACGATCCTCGACCAGGTCAAGACGGCCAAAGCCGTTGTCGCCCGAAATCTTGTTGAGGGCGATGACGATCTCGGAGAGCTTCATCTTCTTGCCGTCGACGGCGACAGGCTTGCCGGCCTCAAACTCGATCTCGGTATAGGTCGGGGTGTCAGGCGTGTCCTCGGGGTTCTTGGTCATAACCCAAGCGTCATCGAGCGGCTCATTCCAAGGGTCCTCCAGGTGACCGCACTCGATGGCGCGACCCCACAGGTTGTCGTCGATGGAGTAGGGGTTGTCGTTGGCACCCTCGGGAACCGGCACGTTGTGAGCGTGGGCATAGGCGACCTCGTCGGGACGGCACTTCAGGTCCCACTCGCGAACCGGGGCGATGACCTTGAGCTCGGGATCGAGGGCCTTGACGGCAGCCTCAAAACGGACCTGGTCGTTACCCTTGCCGGTGCAGCCGTGGGCGACGCAGGTCGCGCCAAACTCGTGAGCGACCTCAACAAGCTTCTTGGCAAGCAGCGGACGGGAAAGAGCGGAGAGCAGCGGATACTTGTTCTCGTACATGGAGTTTGCGGCGATGGCCTTAGTCAGGAACTCATCAGAGAACTCGTCGCGCAGGTCGAGCACCTGGCAATCGAGAACGCCCAGGTCGAGTGCCTTCTGCTTCTTGGCATCCAGTCCGGTCTCCTCCTGGCCCACGTTGCCGCAGACGCAAACGACATCGAGATTCTTCTCGTCCTGGAGCCACTTAACACATACGGATGTATCAAGACCACCGGAATATGCGAGAACGACTTTTTCCTTGCTCATGGCTGTTTCCTTTCGCCCTTGGTAGCTAGTTAGAACATCGGTCAGTTGCAAGTCATTTCGAGGTCAAAAACCGTGCAATATCAGGTTAAATAGCAAAAAGCAGCACATACATGCCCTAGAAACATGCAGCAATTTCGTGCTAAAACCCAACGACCTCAAAATGACTCTGTTGAGGCATTGCGCCCCATGCGGACAGAGACGATTGTTATCGTCGTCGGGAAATTGCGCGCTGGCGTCGGATGGCATTGTCTGCAGTGGTGATGATCTTTACGAACTGCATCTGCCTCTCCTTTCACCTATCGCCGGGCGCAATTCTAATATCGTAAACGGTACCTTTTCCTCGGTAAGCGGCTGTTTTTCCGTCTCCGTTTTCGATGGTCGCTATATTACGCTAAAGTGCCCGCAGCACAAGCGACAAATTCAAATTTCTGAAAAGTTTTTTCAGTACTTTGTGAAGCGTGGTGCAAATACGCTCCGTTCCTGCGAAAATACGCTCGACTACGAGTTGATGGTTATAACGTCTGAAACAATCTCGAAACGAAAGGGTCGCTTTTATGCAAACTTACGAATCGGACGCCAACATCGGCAACATTAAGATTCTCGCCGTCGATATGGACAAGACGCTGCTGACCGACGAGCGTGTGCTGCCCCAGGGTCTTGATGAGCGCCTGGACAAGCTCGCCGACGCCGACATCGTATTCTGCCCCGCCAGCGGACGTCCCGCCCCCAAGCTCGAGGAGATGTTCGAGGGCGTCAAGAACCGCCTCGCCTTTTGTCCCGACAACGGAGCGTGCGTGATCTATCGCGGCAGCTATATCTATAAGAGCACTATTGACGTGGAGCTGTATCAGCAGGTCTTGAGCCGTGCCTCGGAGGATCCGCGCGCTGTCCCCGTCCTTTGCTGCTTCGACGAGTTCTACGTGCTTGCCCGCGACCATCAATACCACGACGAGATCAGCGTCTACTACAACACAATCAACTACGTCGACAGCTTTGAGGGCATTGATTTCGAGTCCAACAAGATTTCGGTCTTCTTCCCCGGCTACGACGCCGAGCCCGCTTTCCGCGAGACCTATAGCCCCGAGTTCTCGGACAAACTCTACGTCACCAACGCTGGGCGCGAGTGGATCGACTTTATGAACCTGGGCGTCGACAAGGGCGCCGGCGTCGCTCACCTGTGCGAGCACCTGGGCATCGATATTGCCGATGCTGCCGCCGTGGGCGACACCTACAACGACATCCCCATGCTGGAGCGCGTCGGTCACAGCTTTATCGTGGACAATGCCGAGGAGCACATGAACGCGCATGCCAAATGGCGCATTCCGAGCAACAACGACGGGGGCGTACTGACGCTCATCGACGCCATCTTGGCGGCTCGTTAACGTGGCTCGTCGGACCTGGCCGGGCGAGACGGGTAAGTTTTTCGTTCGGTCAGGTCCTGGGCTCGCTCGGAAAGCACATTAAGTGCTTTCCGGCTCGTGCGGAATCTACGAAAAACTTACCCGCCTCGCCCGGCCAGGTCCTAGGGTGACTTGCTTGCCGCCTAGATGGCGTCTTGGCGTCTAGATACTTGGCTGAATAATTATGGATGAAGGGAGTTCCTTGCTGAAAGGAACTCCCTTCTGGTTTGGCTGCTTTGGACCTGTGGCTGTTTTTCTATTTCGCGTCGGCCCAGGTTATGCCGGTGCTGGCTTCGGCGATTAGGGGGACGCGGAGGTCTACTACGTGCTCCATGACGTCGCGGACCATGGTGGTTAGGCGCTCGACTTCGTCGATGGGGCACTCAAAGTCCAGTTCGTCGTGCACTTGCAGGATCATGTGGGCGGCAAAGCCTTCCTCTTCCAGGCGGCGGCTTACGCGGGCCATCGCGATCTTGATGATGTCGGCGGCGGTTCCCTGCATGGGATGGTTCATGGCCGTGCGCTCGCCAAAGCCGCGGAGTTGCGGGTTTTTGGCCTTGAGCTCCGGAATATGACGACGGCGGCCGTACATGGTCTCGGCGTAGCCCGTCTGCTTGGCGCGTGCCACCACGTTGTCGAGGAACGTGCGCACGCCCGGGTAGGCCTCGTAGTAGCGATCAATCATGTCGCGTGCCTCGGCCATCGAGATATGCAGCGACTGCGACAGACCATAGGCCTGCTGACCATACACGATGCCAAAGTTCACGGCCTTGGCGCGACTGCGCAAGTCGGGCGTTACCTCGGACACCGGCACGCCAAACACGCGCGCGGCCGTCTCGGCATGAAAGTCCTCACCCTCGTTAAAGGCGCGCACCAGGTGCTCGTCTCCCGAAAGATGCGCCAGCAAACGCAACTCAATCTGCGAGTAGTCCACCGCCAAAAAGACGCTTCCCTCGCCCGCCGAGAACGCCGTCTTGACGGTACGCCCCAGCTCCGAGCGCGTCGGAATGTTTTGCAGATTGGGGTCGCTCGAAGACAGGCGCCCCGTCGCGGTGATGGTCTGGTTGTACGTGGTGTGCACACGCCCGTCACCACGGCGCAGCGGACCTAGCGTGTCCAGATAGGTCGACTTAATCTTGGACTTCTCACGCCAGTCCAAAATCAGGCGCACGATCTCGTGGTCGCGGGCAAGGTCGCTCAGCACCTTGGCGTTGGTCGAATAGTAGCCGCGCTTGGTCTTTTTTAGGCCCTTGGTCGGAAGCCCCATAACATCAAACAGCACGTGCGAGAGCTGCATGGGGCTGCCGATGTTAAAGGTCTCGTCGCCTGCCAGATCACGAATGCTGCGCTCGACCTCGGTGATCTGGGTCGCCAGACCCTCGGACAGGCTGCGCAGCCGATCGGGATCCACGAGCATGCCCGCGCGCTCCATCTTGGCAAGTACCGGAACGAGCGGCATCTCGATCCCATCGAACACGTTAGCGGCATTCTCGCGGGCCATGCACTCGCGCAGCGGTGCGACCAGCGCCAGTGTCAGGGCCGCAGTACGGGCGGCTGGCACCGGAGCGTTCTCACCAGCACCCTCTGCGCCGCGCGCCGCAGGCAACGCCATCTGCAAATACGTATCGGCAAGATATCCCTCATCGAACTCGGAACGATCGGAATCCAGCAGATAGGCAGCCACCACGGTATCGAAGATACGCGTGGAATCGGCTGCCAGCGGATCCATGAGCTCGGGCTCAGAGGAATCGATGGGCGAAAGCTCGTGCAACAGCGCCTTCATGTCCGGGCTCGCCACGCGGCCCTCCATAAACAGACGCGCGAGCACGCCGGCAATCACGCCGTGGGCGAAGTTGAAGCCCTCAACCTCAGCCGCCGCACCGCTGTCGCCCTCCTCGAGCGCGAACAGGCCCTTGGACGTCGCCAACCACAGCGTGCGCGTCAGTCCAAAGAGCGCGCCCTCTTCCTTGTCGTCGTCCACCACGGCGGCGACCCACTCGCCGGCATCAATCGCGTGGGAGACCTCAGCCGCAACGGCACCAAGCGCGTCGGTATCGCCGGCGGCTGCGCGAACCATAGCAGGTATCTCAAACACACTGGAGGCAGCAGCAGCCCCGCCCTCGCCGCCGATCAGCGCCAAGAAACGGTTCTGCATGGCGGTGATACCAAGCGTGCCCAGCGCCGCGGACACTTCATCGGCAGAAAACGCCGGGAAGGACGTCGCCTCAAAGTCGAGCTCGACGGGCGCATCGGTGCGAATTGTCGCAACCTTGCGGCTCAGTAGTGCGTCGTCGATGTGTGCACGCAGGTTCTCGCCCATCTTGCCCTTGACCTCGTCGGCATGCGCGATGACTTCGTCCAAGCTACCGTACTGCGCAATGAGCGCACTCGCCTTTTTGGGGCCGATGCCCGGTACGCCGGGAATGTTGTCCGACGTATCGCCCTTTAGACCGTAAAAATCGGGCACGAGCGCCGGCGTAATGCCGTGATACAGGTCGTCCACGCTCTCGGGCGTCATGATCGCCACGTCGGACAGGCCTTTGCGGGTCGAGACAACGTTGACGTGCTCGGTCACGAGTTGATACATGTCGCGGTCGCCGGTCACCAGTAGCATGTCGCAGCCGGCCTCTTCACCCAGGCGCGCCATGGTTCCCAGGATATCGTCGCCTTCCCAGCCCTCGGACTGCAGAATCGGCACGTTGAGCGCGGTGAGCAGCTCCTTAATCATAGGGAACTGCGCATGCAGATCGGGGTCCATGGGCGGGCGTTGCGCCTTATACTGCGGCAGCATCTCCATGCGCACGCGCGGTTTGCCCTTGTCAAACGCCACGACCACACCGTCGGGGTTAAAGGCATCGATCATCTTAAGAAACATGTTCAGAAAGCCAAAGATCGCGTTGGTGGGGCGACCGTCCGGCGCGTTCATGGTCGGCGGCACGGCGTGGAAGGCGCGGTGCATGAGCGAGTTGCCGTCGATAACGGCAAAAGTGCGGCGCTTGTCAGACATATTAAATACCTCGCTTTGGGCTGGGCACGGTTTGCTCACTCCAGTTTACACGCTCCCCGCCCCGCGGCCACCGCACATCAAGCTCCCCCGCCACCGTGAGCCCACGCGTGATACGATGGCTCACGGTACATCAACCAGCACGATCGATCCGAAAGGAGCCTGCGTCATGGAGCGTCCCTGCGCATGGAAAAAGTACACGCCACAGCAGATCGAGGAGCTCGAGGAGCTTTGCCGCGGCTACAAGCAGTTTTTGAGTGAGAACAAGACCGAGCGCCTGTGCGTCAAGACCGGTATCAAGATGGCCGAGGAGGCGGGCTACGTCAATCTGGAGACCGTGATCGCCGAGGGCCGCGCGCTCAAGGCCGGCGACAAGGTGTACGCCGCCAATCACGGCAAGGACCTCATGCTCGTCAACCTGGGCACCGCCCCGCTCGAGCAGGGCTTTAACATCCTGGGCGCCCACGTGGACTCGCCGCGCCTGGACCTCAAGCAGAATCCCGCCTTTGAGGCTGGCGACATGGCTTATCTCGACACGCACTACTATGGCGGCGTCAAGAGCTACCACTGGGTGGCCTCCCCGCTTGCACTCGTGGGCGTCATCTGCAAAAAGGACGGCACCACCGTCGACATCAACATCGGCGACAAGGCAGACGATCCGGTCTTTACCATCTCCGACCTGCTGATTCACCTCTCGAGCGAGCAGATGGCCAAGCCCGCCAAGGACGCCGTCGACGCCGAGATCCTCGACGTGATCGTGGGCGGCCGCCCTGTCAAGTTTGACGAGGACGACAAGGACGCTCCCAAGGAGCCCGTCAAGCAGATGTTCCTGGACATCCTCAAGGAGCAGTACGACGTCGAGGAGGAGGACTTCCTCTCCGCCGAGATCGAAGTCGTGCCCGCCGGTCCCGCCCGCGACATGGGCCTCGACCGCTCCATGATTTTGGGCTATGGCCACGATGACCGCGTCTGCGCTTACCCCTCCATGCTTGCCCAGATCGACGTCGCCAACGTTGAGCGCACGAGCATCACGCTCATCGTCGACAAGGAGGAGATCGGCTCCGTGGGTGCCACCGGTATGACGAGCCGCTTCTTCGAGAACACCGTCGCCGAGATCATGACGCTCGCCGGCGAAGACAGCCCGCTGGCCCTGCGCCGCGCGCTCGCCCGCAGCCGCATGCTCTCCTCTGACGTGTCCGCCGGCTTTGACCCGGGCTATGCCGGCAAGTTCGAGACCAAGAACGCCGCCTTTATGGGTCGCGGCCTGTGCTTCAACAAGTACACGGGCAGCCGCGGCAAGGGTGGCTCCAACGACGCCGATGCCGAGTACGTAGCCCTCGTCCGCGACATCATGGACGAAGCCGGCGTGGACTTCCAGACCTGTGAGCTCGGTCGCGTCAACGCGGGCGGCGGCGGCACCATTGCCTACATCATGGCCAAGTACGGCATGAATGTCATCGACTCCGGCGTTGCCGTCCTGTCCATGCACGCCCTGTGGGAGGTCGCCAACAAGACCGACATCTACGAGGCCTATCGCGGCTACAGGGCCTTCCTCGAGCGCGCCTAACCAACCCTTGTAACTTGCGGTGAAATACGGATTCATCAGGGCTTCCAACGGGGAAAGCGGTCTGTACTTCACCGCAACTTTTTTAGCGGAAGGAGGATTCCGTGCTACAGGTCGTCATTTCGCCCGCCAAACAGATGCGGACAGCTCAAGATGCCTTTGACGTTTTGGGCATACCGCCTTTTGCACATCAGACGGCCCGGCTCCATCAGGCACTGCTAGGCATCGAACGCGAGGATGGCGCGGCAGGTCTTCAGGCCCTTTGGAACGTGAGCGACAGGCTGCTTACAACGTGCCTGGATACGCTTCACGAATTTATGCCCGTCCTGAGCGATGCCGACCTCGCCGATCCCGATCTCGCGCGCCGAATCTCCCCCGCCGTCATGTCCTACCACGGCATCCAATACCAAAGCATGGCGCCCGAGGTCATGGATGCTGCACAGCTCGACTGGCTGCAAAACCATCTCTGGATCCTCTCCGGATTGTACGGATGCGTGCGGCCTTTCCATGGCGTTGAGCCCTATCGGCTCGAAATGGGAGCCAAGCTCGCCGTCGACGGCGCTCGCGATCTCTATACGTTTTGGGGCGACAAACTTGCATGCGCCATTGCGCCGACCGGCTCCAACACCACGGTCGTCAACCTTGCCAGCGCGGAGTACGCCAAGGCCGTTCTACCCCATCTCGCAGGCGACGCCACAACCGTCACTTGTCTCTTTGGCGAAGGTGTCCGCAACGGCAAGCCCATCCAGCGCTCGACCGCCAGCAAAAAGGCGCGCGGCTCCATGGTGCGCTGGATGGCAGAAAACAAGCTCGAGGACGCCGCTGGTCTTACCGAGTTCAACATCGACTATCGCCACGCCCCCGAGATCTCATACCCAGGCACCCTCGTGTTCATCAACGAACAGATGCTCTAGACCCGCCACCCAAAACTGACCCGCTCAGCCTTCTCTATATAACTTGCGGTGGAATAGTTCCTATTTGAGCCTTTTATCGCACAATCAGGAACTATTCCACCGCAACTTTTATGAATTGGCTGGCTAGGCTCGACACCTATTCTGCTAGACCGTCGGCCTTTGCAATCCCGTTTGTCGAACCGTCCTGATAGACAATCTTGACGTGCTCAACCTCGGAAACCGCAACACCCGTCGGAGGCTCCAGACGCCATTCCGTCAGGGCGATATCCATGGTCGTGGGCACATCTCCTTGATCTTTGAGCTTCACCGTCAGCGTTTTGAGCGCCGCGTCAAACGTCACGCGTTCGATTTCTTCACCTGGAATGGACCCACCACTCAGCTGCAACTGCACAAACTCATCGCGCGGGTACCAATAATCGCCCGGAATGGCGAGCGTATTGGCATTACCGCCGGTACTCCTCACCGTCATAATCGGTAGGCCATCATCAGCCTCGAACTCCCATACAGCGCCGCCACGACCACCAAACGTCCAGATGCAAAAGGCAATCACCAGCGCGGCAAGCACCGCAAAACCAATCGCGACCAGGCCATGGTGCGCACGGCTTTCCTCGGCCGTAACATCCCATTGCGTCTCTCGATATAGATGCTTGTCTTCCATGTTCGCCTCCCCACAGGCACGCTCGTTAGGCCAATCGTACCCATTCGAGCTATACTTGAGCCCATTACATAAACGGGGAGCTTGCAGGACAAGACGGCAGGCTGAGACTGGGCGCGCCCGCCCTGACCCGCAAACCTGATATGGGTAATGCCAACGAAGGGAGCCGTGCCAATGAGCACACAGACCGAGCCCAAGCTCGTCACGCAAATCGACTTCGCCCGCGCCGGGCAGATCACGCCGCAGATGAAGGAAGTCGCCGAGCGCGAGCATCGCGACCCCGAGTACATCCGCGAGCGCGTGGCCGACGGCCGCATCGCCATTCCCGCCAACATCGTGCACATCAAAAAAGGCATGCGCGCCTTTGGTGTCGGCGAGGGCCTGTCTACTAAGGTCAACGTCAACCTGGGCATCTCGGGCGATAAAGCCGATGCCGCCGAGGAATGGAAGAAGGTCAAGATCGCCGAGGACTTTGGCGCCGACGCCATCATGGACCTTTCCAACTCGGGCAAGACGCGCCAGTTCCGCCAGCAGCTCATCGACGAGACGCCGCTCATGGTGGGCACCGTTCCCATGTACGACGCCATCGGCTACATGGAAAAGCCGCTGGTCAAGCTGACCAAGGACGATCTGCTCGAGGTCGTACGCGCGCATGCCGAGGACGGCGTAGACTTTATGACCATCCACTGCGGCATCAACAAGTCGGTCATCAAGACCTTTAAGGAGACCGGCCGCCTGATGAACATCGTGAGCCGCGGCGGCTCGCTGCTGTTTGGCTGGATGGAAGTCACCGGCAACGAGAACCCGTTCTATGAGTTCTACGACGAGGTGCTCGAGATCTGTCACGAGTATGACGTGACCATCTCACTCGGCGACTCCTGCCGCCCGGGCTGCCTCTACGACTCCAACGATGCCACCGAGACCGCCGAGATGATCGAGCTGGGCAAGCTGTGCAAGCGCGCCTGGGCCGCGGGCGTCCAGGTCATGGTCGAGGGTCCGGGCCACATGGCGCTCGACGAAATCGCTGCCAACATGAAACTGCAGAAGCGCCTGTGCCACAACGCCCCGTTCTATGTACTCGGACCGCTGGTGACCGATATCGGTGTGGGCTATGACCACATCACCGCCGCCATCGGTGGCGCCATCTCCGCGAGCTCCGGCGCCGATTTCCTGTGCTACGTGACGCCCGCCGAGCACCTGTGCCTGCCTAACGCCCAGGACGTGCTCGATGGCCTCATGGCAACCAAGATCGCCGCGCATGCCGCCGACATCGCCAAGAAGGTGCCGCACGCCCGCGATCTGGACGACAAGATGGGCCAGGCGCGCCGCAAGCTCGATTGGGACGCCATGTGGAAATGCGCTCTCGATCCGGTCACCGGCAAGAAGCGCTACGAGGAGTCCCCCGCTGCCACCGAAGGCACCTGCACCATGTGCGGCAAGATGTGCGCCGTCCGCACTGTCAACAAGGTGTTCGAGGGCACGACGATCGATCTCGGTATGGAGGACTAGGTCCCTCGCTGCGATCGCTTTAGAAGCGAGTTGACGCCCGTCAATTGTTGACGTGTGAACATTTGCTTTCATTTGCGTAAAGATTGCATCGCCCGCCCGGGTTCGACATAGAGTCGGCCCGGGCATCTTTATAATGCTGGCTTAAAGACCCATTTGAATCCGACCGAACAAGGGAGCGAACATGGATCGTAGTAGGGTACCTGCCGTTCTGTCCATCGCAGGATCTGATTCCAGCGGTGGCGCCGGCATTCAGGCCGACATCAAGACCATCACGGCACATCGCCTGTATGCCGAGACGGCCATTACCGCTATCACGGCGCAAAACACGCTGGGCGTCACCGCTGTGCAGAATATCTCCCCCGATATCGTCGCTGCGCAAATTGACGCCGTCTTTGACGATATTCGCCCCAACGCAGTCAAAATCGGCATGGTTTCGTCCACCGAGATTATCGAAGTTATCGCCGATCGCCTGAGCGCATGGAACGCAACCAACGTGGTCGTCGACCCCGTTATGGTCGCCACGTCGGGCGCTCGCCTCATTGCCGAGGATGCCGCCGAAGCGCTTACGCGTCGCCTGTTCCCGCTGGCGACCGTCATCACCCCCAACATTCCCGAGGCCATGGCGCTGCTCGACTACGAGGTCGATTCCGAGCGCACACAGCAAAACGCTGCCATGCTCCTCACCCGCCGCTTTGGCTGCGCGTCCCTCGTTAAAGGCGGGCATTTTGTCAACGAGGCCAACGACGTACTGGCCGAACCCGCGCCGCTCGATGATGAGGGCAACCACCTAGGCGATCCGCTCACCACGTGGTTCCGCCACAAGCGTATTGAGACCGACAACACGCACGGCACCGGCTGCACGCTCTCGTCCGCCATCGCCTGTGCGCTGGCGCAGGGCATGGATCTTGCCGACGCCATCAATGCCGGCAAGGCCTACCTGACAGGCGCTCTGGCCGCCGGCCTGAACATGGGCAAAGGCTCCGGCCCTGTCAACCACATGTGGCAGTATTAAGATTCGCAGCCCAAGCCACCGCAAAGGGGACAAGCACCTTTACGGTGGTTCCTGCATATATCTCAATCTGTAACAGTTAGAGCCCATTTTTCGACCCACCTGTTACAGATTGAGACATTCAAATTCCGCTGAGAAGAAAATCTCGATCTGTAACAGTAACTCGGCAAAATCGACCCTAGATGTTACAGATCGAGACAAACGACCGATATCGGCCTAAATAATCTTAATCTGTAACATCTAGCCCGTTTTCGGCCTTACAACTGTCACAGATCGAGACAAAGCAACGAAACAAGCCACCACAAGGGGAACTTCTGTGGTGGTTTGGGGTCGCGCTACTCTCCGAGCATCTCTTGGAGCTTGGCCGCCACGGCGTGACCCAGGCTCTCATGGCTTTCGGGCATCATATGCAGATAGTCGATATCGCCCGGCTCGGCAAAGTCGGCTGCATTCAAAAAGTCGCAGCCAAACTGCTCAGCCACATGCGCGTAGTACTCACCAAAATGTTCCGAGGCTTCTACGGAATGCTCGTCAAAATCGGTCATATATACGTCGGCGATCTGCGGCTTAATCTTGATAGGCGCCATCAGCAGAATGCGTGGACAAGGCGCAGCGTCGGTCCACGGAAACGCGCGGACGGCGCGAATCAGCGCCATGGCGCCACGGGCGATATCGGAAGCTGTCACGTTAAAGACCGTCTTACAGTCGTTGGTGCCCAGCATGATCACAATGGCGTCCAGCGGCTTATGGGCCTCGAGCAGCATCGGAAGTGCGCGGATGCCGTTGAGATTGGTGTCCAGATGGCACATGTCGTCGCGCACCGTCGTGCGGCCGTTTAGGCCTTCCTCAATCACGTGCCAGCCCTCGCCCAGGTCGCGCTGGGCCACGCCGCACCAGCGCACATCGTGCGCATAGCGCACCGCGGTGCCGTCGCGCATGCCCGCCGGATCATAGCCATAGGTATTGCTGTCGCCAAAGCACAGAACGTTTTTCATCGTAAGCCCTTCCTCTAGTAAAAAGCCGGCGGGAGCAGTCTCTCCTGCCGGATCGACCTATCTGTCAGCACATACCGATTACAGGTATTTGCGCCAGTCGTCGTCATCCTCATCGTCCTCAGCAGCGGCCTGAGCCTGCTCGGCGGCACGGGCGGCCGCGGCGCGGGCGGCCACCTGGGCATAGGACTCCTCGTTGCGCTCGGGGAAGTTTGCCAGCACGTGCTCGAACTTGGCAAAATCCTCGTCCCAGCGCGTAGAGGGCACGGCAAAGAAGACCTGCTTGACCTTAAAGTCGCCCGACGCGAGCTCCTTACGGAAGAGCTCGGCCACGGTCTCGGCATCAAAGCCGTTGTTGTCGCAGCCCCAAGCGCCCAGCACGAGCTTCTCGCGACCCAGCTCATCGCAGATGGCAAGCACAAAGCGGATGCGATCGCGCAGGGCATCCAGCAAGGCATCGTCACCCACGCGATACTCCTGGCGAGCGCGCTTGGCGTTGGGCGCGGCGGCAACGATCACGTCAGCATATGCATGTACGTGATTGCGGTCGAAGCGCACCGCAGGCACCACCAGCGCACGGTTGCGGTAAAGCTCGCAGTTGATGTTGCGACGACGGTTCTCGCCGTACCATTTGCGCTGCTTATCGAGCACGTTGTACAGGTACGAATCGGCACAGAGCGTGGCCTCCTGGCCCAGATAGCCCTGGATGTAGCCACCGCCCGGGTTGGTGAACGAGGCAAAGGCAAGCACGGCCATGTCACAGAACTGCGCGTAGCCTCGGCCGTTATCCAGAATGGCCTGCGTGGCAGAGGCGTCGAGCACGGTGACCTCGGGCAGGACCGGAGCGGGCTTTTCGGCGGCAGGCGCGGACTCGGTCTCCGTGGCCTCCTCGGCGGGTGCAGGCTCGGCCGCAACCTCGGTCTCGACGGATGCAGCCTCAGCGGCCTCGACCTCGGGCTCCTCGGCGGCCTCAGACTCCTCGGCAACCTGTTCCTCGGCAGCGTCGGCCGCGTGGGCCTTGGCCTTCATCGCCGCGATAAATCCGGCAGGCATGCCATCGAACTCGCGCACGCCGGCAAGCGAACGCTCGATGTCCTTGGCGCAGGCCTCGGACACAGCCACCACATGGCGCTCGGCGGCCTTGGCACGCGCCTCGCGCTTGGGATTGGGCTGACCCGCTCGGTTAGACCTGCGGTTACGGTTCCTGTTGTCGACATCTGCCATTCGTGGCCACCTTTCCTGTCGCTGCCGCTATCGGCTTTTTCCCATCCATCATACCCCGCCGCGCACAAAAAAGACGGCCCCGAAGGACCGCCTTTCGCATCGTTTTACCGTGTCCGGCAGGAAGCGTCGCAATGCCGCGCTTTAATCGCGACGACCAAGGATATTCAGGATGCGCAGGAACACGTTGATGATGTCCACGAACAGGTTGGATGCCATGAGCACGGCGTTGGGCAGCGTGGGCGGCACCGTCGTGGCCACATAGGTGTCATAGCCAATAAAGCCGGCGAACACCACGATCACGATCAGGTCGGTGATGGACTGCGAGACGCCCATGAACATCAGCACGATCTCGACCAGAATCGTGGCAAGCAGGATGCCAAAACCAATGCCGTACACACGCTGGAAGAACTTGGGGAAGGTCACGCCCAGCGCACCAAAGACAAAGGTGATGGCGGCCGTGGCGATAAAGGCAGTGTTGATGGTGGGCAGGTCGTAATTGGCAAGGCCAAACGACGCGGCCAGGCCAAAGGTACTCGCAAAGATTACGTAGCCCACAAGGGACAGACCCACAGACTGCTTGCCCGCGGCGGCCGACATCATGACCATGCCGACGGTGGTCAAAATAAACGAGCCAAAGACCAGCGGCAAGGCGGCGCCGCTCATCATCATGCGCGCAAACGACATGGTGCTCGTAAAGTAAGCACCGGCGCCCATGGCGCAAAAGCCCAAAAAGATCAGGGCAGACATGACAAGGTTGTACGCGCGCGGCGACATCTCCTTGGCACGGCTTGCGCCGGTCTCAATGGGGCCGTTCTGATAACCCTGGATATCGTTCATACTTCATCCTTTCAAAAGCGCCGCGACAGCGCCGTAGGTGACAAGATTCCTGCCATTGTACCCGAATGCCGCGCGCTCTTACCTGCGGCGCCCACTCTCGAGCGTACGGTCGAATGCCCACACCCACCAACGCATCAGATGGGCCTGCGAGCCATCCGGTCGCTCGCGCGCCTGTTCTTCCAGATACAGTTCGGTCGCATGCCCACCAAAACGAACCTTATAGGTTGCCGTACGAATGCCGTGAACCGTTAGGCCAAAACCGGTGGATGAGACAATCTCGTCGATCGTAAAACAGCGACCGTCGACCCAGCAGACGGTAACCGGCACGACTTGTCCGCCCGCGAGGATGCGGGCCACGACGTCCACATACTGCTTGTGCACGCGTCGAGTTTTACCATCTGTCTGTCGATATTCCATGCCTCCTATTATCGAACGCATGTTTGCACATTGTAAAGCGAACAGGCTGTGGTTTTGGGATGTTGGGGCGCGCACGTGTCCTCATGGCGTGCTAGCAAAAAGAACACCCGCGGTCAACAGGGCAAATATTCAATGTTAGTGCCAAAAAATTCACTTCTCCCATCAGAACTCGGTAAAGAAACCCGCAGGAGGTGATACGATTTATCATGTTTTTGTAACGTGCCTGCAAACTTCGAGAAAGCCCATATATGGACGTAACGTTCTCAGCCTTCCTCGGCCAAATTGTGTCGAACCCAGTCCTTGCCGTCACCGTGATCCTCGCACTCGGCGCTATCTTCGTCAACGGATGGACCGACGCGCCCAACGCCATCGCGACCTGTGTCACCACGCGCTGCATGCCCGCCCGCGCCGCCATTCTCATGAGCGCCGCATTCAACTTCCTCGGCGTGCTCATCATGACGCACTTTAACGCGAGCGTCGCCAACACCATCTCACATATCGTCGACTTTGGCGGAAACAGCACCATGGCGCTCGCATGCCTCTGCGCGGCGCTGTTCTCCATCGTCGTCTACGGCGCCACGGCATCGCGTTTTGGCATCCCCACCTCGCAAAGCCACAGCCTTATCGCCGGCCTGACCGGTGCCGCAATCGCCCTCGGCGGCGCGAGCAGCGTCAACGTCCACGAGTGGATGAAGGTCATCTACGGCTTGGCGCTCTCCATCGGCCTGGGCTTTGTCATGGGCTGGGTCCTGTGCAAGCTCGTCTCGATTCTTTTCGCCGCCGCCAACAGGCGACGTGCCAACGTCTTCTTTAAATACGCTCAGATCGCGAGCGCTGCGGCCATGAGCTTCATGCACGGCGCGCAGGATGGACAGAAGTTCATCGGCGTGCTCTTTTTAGGAGTGGCCTTCGCCAGCGGCCAGACGAGCGTCGGCGATGCCGGCATCCCCATCTGGATTATGCTGCTGTGCTCGGCCACTATGGGTATCGGCACCAGCGTGGGCGGTGAGCGCATCATCAAGTCTGTCGGTCAGAGCATGGTCAAGCTCGAAAAGTACCAGGGCTTCTCCGCCGACCTGGCGGGCGCCGCGAACCTGCTACTTGCCACCCTTACCGGCATCCCCGTATCCTCCACCCACATCAAAACCTGCGCCATCATGGGCGTCGGCGCCGTCAAGCGCCTCTCGGCTATCAACTTCGGTGTCGTCAAGGACATGATGTTCACCTGGTTCTTCACCTTCCCCGCTTGTGGACTCATCAGCTTTGTCATGGCCAAGCTGTTCATGATGTTCATCTAGTCAAACCGAACGGCCATCCGGACCGCAATACCTCGCCCACCCGTCTTCGCCTCGAAAGGACCCACTCATGGCAAAGAAACCCGATTCGTTCTACTTTGACAACTACGTCGCCTGCGCCGACCTTGCTGTCCAGGCCGCAGAGTTGCTCATCAAGATTTTTGAGAACTTTGATCCCGCGCAGATCCACGGCATGCTCGAAGAGATGCATGCGATTGAGCATGCGGCCGACAAGAAGCACCATGAGCTCGAGGATGCCCTGCTCACTGCCTTTATCACCCCGCTTGAGCGCGAGGATCTGGACCTGATGAGCTGCTCGCTCGACACCGTGCTTGACCGTATCGAGGGCGTCGTGCAGCGCGTCTACTTCACCAACATCCAGAGCATCCACCCCGATGCCATTGTCATCGCCCACAAGGTGACCGACGCCTGCCGCGCCATGAAGGACCTTATGGTCGAGCTGCCTAATTACCGCAAGTCCAAGACCCTGCGCGAGCTGGTCATCCAGATCAACACCATTGAGTCCGAGGCCGATGAGCTCTACATCAACGCTATGCGCAACCTGCATGTCAACGGCAAGGATCCGCTCGAGGTCATCGCCTGGCGTGACGTCTACGCTTTCCTGGAGTACTGCGCCGACTGCTGCGAGAATGTGGCTGATGTCGTGGATTCGATTGTCATGAAGAACAGTTAATTGGGGGTACGTGTCCCGGCGGTCGTGGGCCCGACCACTAATAACCTTTTTCACTCCGGCTGCAAGCAGAGTCGTTCAAAAGGTTATTAGTGGTCGGGCCCGCTCCCTTACGTACCACCATTGGAAACTTTGGCTGATACTTTGAAAGCGATGGGGCTTTTGTTGGCAGGGCCTTGGGGCCCGATTGGAAACTTTGGGGCCGCCTTAAACGTTTGGCTGGATGGGGCTTTGGGTACCCTTTGTTTTACTTTGGATTGATTTGCTGACTTTGGAGGGTTTGGTTATGGGGTATTTGGATCTGGCTCGGTCTCGGTATTCTTGTCGTTTGTTTGAGGCTCGGGCTGTGGAGCAGGCTGTGGTGGATGCCATTGTTGAGGCTGGGCGTATTGCTCCTTCTGCTTGTAATAATCATCCAACCCGTGTGATGGTGTTGGATACGCCCGAGCTTTTGGAGAAGGCGGCTGCTTGTCAGCCTCGGTTTGCTCGTGATGGGTCCATCTTTGGCGCTCCGCTCATCTTCCTCATTTGCAGCGTTACCGACGACGCTTGGGTTCGCCCCTATGACCAGATGAACTCCAGCGCTATCGACACCTCGATTGTTTGCGATCAAATGATGATGGAGGCCGAGGAGCAGGGTCTGGGAACGTGTTGGGTATGCCATTTTAAGCCCGAGCTAGCCCGAGAGCAGTTCAACCTGCCCGAGGGCGTCTATCCCTATCACATGCTCGTCTGCGGCTATCCTGCCGACCACATCGCCGATCCCGAGCATCGCGATGCCCGCACCATTCCCCTCTCCGACTTCCTCCTCAAGTAGTTTTTGGCACATGCCCTAAAATCTACCTTTTACCGCGCGCCCTTTGCCGAGTTCTGCCCTATCACACGCAGAGCTCGGCGTTTTGTTTCCCAACCCGTATGCAGCCACAAAAAAGGAGCCCGCAGGTGCGAGCTCCTCTTAAGGACACGAGATTGTAGCTCTGGAGCTAGTCCAGGTCGTCGGCAGCAAAGTTGTCGATCGGGACGAAGGGGTCAGCCACGGGGACAACCGGATCAGCGACAGGCAGCGGCTCGGCGGCGGGAACGGTCACCGCAGGAGAAGCGGCAGAACCAACCGGCGTGGAGGCCATAAGATCAGCGGGGAAGGAATTCTGGGCATCGTCCATGAAGTGCTGGATGAGCTTGAGGTACTCGGCCTTGAATTCCTCACGGGAAGCCTTCAGACGGTCGATCTCCTCGAGCTCGGCCTGCTTCTCGGTCAGGGCCTGACGGATGACCTCGCGGGCCTTGGCGTCGGCTTCGTTGCGGATACGCTCAGCGTTCTCGTTGGCGTCGTTGACGATGCCCTCGGCGGTCTGCTGGGCAGCGATCAGCGCAGCGGAGATCTGGCGCTCCTGAGCGGAGAAGTCGGGTGCGGGAGCGGCCACAGGAGCGGCGGGAACGGCCTGAGCGGCAGCGTCCTGAGCCTGGGCAAGCTGGGCCTGCGTGTCGGCAAGCTGCTGCTCGGTGGCAGTCAGACGACCCTTAAGATCGACAATCTTGGCAAGCATAGCGTCAACCTCGGAGGACAGCGTCTCCAAAAAGACGTCGACCTCGGCGGGATCATAGCCGCGCTTGGCCTCAGAGAAAGTCTGAGCCTGGATGTCAGCAGGGGTAATAGCCATAACAAGTTCTCCTTTATCATCGCCTTGGCGCCGGGCGCCCGACGTAAGTTACTGAGCCAGTACTATACGAGTATACCTATAAGAAGCTGCAGAATCAGCCTCTGCACCAACTGCAACGCAATAATCGCAACGACCGGCGAAAAATCAACGCCGCCCATCGGCGGAATAAACCGACGAAACAGGTTGAGCCACGGACCGCAGACGCTATCGAGCACCGCGGCGATATCCTGCAGCAGGCCGCCCTGCTTCATGGGAATCCACGTCATAAAGCAATAGACCACAATAAGTGTGGAGTAGAAGTTGAACAGCGTGTTGACCAGCTGGACAATGGTGTAGATGTTGATGAGAATCTCCTCGTCTTGGGTTTACTTAAGGTAGCCGTCGGCGCGCAGCTTCTTGAGGTCCGAATCCTTGACCTCGCAGCCGGCGGGCAGCACCATAAACACGCGATCGCCCACCTCTTTGACCGTAGCGCCCAAGCCGCAGGCAAAGCCATAGCTAAAGTCCAGGACACGCTTGGCGACCTCGGTGCGAACGCCAACAAAAATCAGCGCAACGGGCTGCTTGGTGCGCACGCGGCGGACAACGGTCTCGACATCGTCGTAGCTCTCGGGGCGCAGGACATAGGCAGGCAGCTGCGGCGTGGCGTTAATGATGTTGTTTGCATAGGCCGAGGCGTCGCTCGGCGCAGAAGCGGGCGCAGGTGCCGCGGCGCGAGCGCGAGCACTCTCGGCATAGCTCGATGGCGTGTCGTAAGCGCCGGGGCGATAGCCGCCCGCGACACTATCCTGAGAACGCGACGGCGGATTGTACGTCGTTGCATGACGGGAGTCGTCGCCGACAAGCTGGCCGGAGCGCGTGTACACCGCGACCGACTCGGCCTCACCGCGGCGCGTCTGGCCCAGCAGGCCGTTACTCGGCTCGTCCTGGGTATAGAAGCCCTCGCCCGAGGCGCCGCTGTAGCCGTTGTTCTGATAGCCATCATCGTAGCCGTCATCGTAGCCGTAGTCGTCATCCTGGTCATAGCTCTGGTCGTAACCCTGCTGGCCGCCCAGGTGCATCTTATTTTTAATCTCGTCAAGGAAGCCCATGGTTGTGTCCTCTCACGGTTTAGTGCAGGCGCCCTGTAAACCAGTGCGCACTTCAGAGCCCTATTTTACTGCAAACTCCGGGCTAAATACTACCCTGCCCAGGCGAACGAGCGTAGAGCCCTCCTCAAGGGCAGGCTCAAAGTCCTCGCTCATGCCGCAAGAAAGCTCGGGCAGCCTCAGATCGGGATGCGCCGCCTCCAACTCATCCCTCAGCTCTCGCAGCCCGGCAAAGGTGCGACGCGCCACATCCTTGTTCCCCCGAGGGGCCATAGTCATAAGGCCCTGCACACAAATTCCCTCAAGTTCCGCAAGCTCGCCGGCAGCGCCACGAATCTCATCGGGCGAAAAACCGCCCTTGGACTCCTCGCCGCTTACGTTAACCTCGATCAGCACCTGCTGGGGGGCGGCGAGCTCGCCAGCTTCGATCTTGCGAATGGCACGGCTCGAGATCGCCTGCGCCAAATGAAGCGACCCCACCGAATGAATCAGCTCGGCCGAGCCCAACACCGCGTTGATCTTGTTGGTCTGAAGGTTGCCAATCATGTCGAAGCGCACCTCGGGCAGCTCCGGATGATCCGCCAGACCTGCAAGTTTGCGGACGAGCTCTTGCGGGCGGTTCTCGGCAAAATGGCGATATCCCACCTGGATGGCCGCGATGGTCTCATCGACGCCGACGGTCTTGGACACGGCAATCAAACGCGCGGCATCACGGGGCCTCCCGGCGCGATCGAGCGCGGCATAGAAACGCTCGAGTATCTGCTCGCGGCGAGCGCGCATTACATTCAAATAGTTATCCATTGCCAATCGCCTCCGCTAACAGCACAACAAGTAGTCCCATGCTAACGCAAGAGCGCAGCCCCGCATCCGCAAGGCCGCGCTCCCTTAGGTATTTACAATCTCTCAACGAACGGGGTACCCTACTCCTCGTCGTCCTCGGCATCATCCTCGTCCTCAAGATGATCCAACAGGTAGCGAAGACCCTCGCTCACCTCGTTAGCGGGCACCTTGGCAACAAAGCGTGCATTCACGGCGGGCCTCATAATGACGCCCTCGCCCGAAGGCACGCGCATGCTCTCGAGCTCGTCCTCATCCGTACAGGCGATATCGCCGGCAGTCATACGCTGTCCGGTCAAAAGGAAGGTCAGACGGCAGGCGGCATCGATGGAAATCGAGGCAATGCGATCGAGGTAGCGCGAAACCATGATGGCACGGCGCAGGTCGTCATAGTTGCTGTCGTCGTCCATAAAATCGCCGGTGTCCATGCGGTTAAAGGTACGGAAGAACTTCTCGTACGCCGCATGTACCGGCTCATCCTCAACGGCCAGGTTGCAGATGATGGACATGTCGTTGGTGACGAGCGCGGACAGCGACGAGCCCAGCACCTGGTACACGGCCTCGGCCTCGGCCTCAACCGTGCCGACGAGCTCCTGAGGCAGCGAGATGTCGGCCTTGACCATGTGACGCGTGGCGCGGCAGATCTGGCGAACCTTATCGGTCATGCGCTGCAGGTTAAAGTCGACGTAGATAATCGTCTGCAGCAGGCGGAAGTCGGAGGCGACCGGCGACTGCGTAGCGATCAGGTTGTAGCACACGGCCTCCAAGTTGGCGCAGCGAACATCAATCGAAAGCGTGCGCTTCTTGGTCTTAGTGGCGAGCTTGCGGTCGTCGGTCACATAGGCCTTCACGGCGTCGTGAAGGGCAAGATCGACGGCCTCGTAGATGCTCAACATCTCGTGACGGGCCTCGATGAGCTGACGGGAAAACAGTTTGCGCATGGTTCACTCCAATCAGTTGGGTGCGGTCATGCCGCCCGCACAGTGAATACGCACCGGACCAGGTCCGATCGGCTTGGGACTAGTCGCACCGATCAGCCAAAGCGGCCGGTGATATAGTCTTCCGTCCGCGAATCCACCGGGCTGGTGAAGATCGCGTCGGTTTGACCATACTCGATGAGCGTGGCGGGCTCACCGGCAACTTCCTGCAAGAAAAATGCGGTGTAGTCGCTAATGCGAGCGGCCTGCTGCATAGAATGCGTGACGATGATGATCGTCATCTCGGGCGCCAGCTCGGCCATCAGATCCTCGACCTTAGATACGGACGTGGGGTCGATGGCGGAGCAGGGCTCGTCCATCAGAAGGACATCGGGCTGCACCGCAAGCACACGCGCGATGCACAGACGCTGCTGTTGACCGCCCGAGAGCGCCAAACCATCCTTGTTGAGCTGATTGGATACCTCTTTCCAGAGGTTGGCGCGCTTGAGCGATTCTTCCACGATGTCGTCGAGGTCGCTTTTGCTAGTCACGCCCTGCAGACGAGGGCCAAAAGCGACATTCTCGTAGATGGATTTGGGAAACGGGTTGGGCTGCTGAAAAATCATGCCCACGCGGCGACGAAGGTCGACCGGGTCGACGCCCTCGGCATAGATATCGTTGCCGTCGAGTGTCATGGTGCCCTCGACGCGAGTACCCTCGATAAGGTCGTTCATACGGTTGATGCAGCGCAAAAACGTCGATTTACCACAGCCCGAAGGACCGATAAACGAGGTGATGGCGTTTTTGGCGATGTTGAGATCGAGCCCCGTCAGCGCATGAAAGTCACCGTACCAAAAGTTGAAATCCTTGGCCGTGATGGCCGCTTGCTCCGGCGTGGGAGCGGACTGATAGACGGACATGGGACTCCTTAACTAGCGGCGCTTGCGCGACAGATAACGCGCAAACAGGTTGAAGGCCAGAATAATCGCCATCAGCAAAAGCGCGGTGCCGTAGGCTGCGTTCATGTTGATGCCGTCGTTGGCAAGCAAATAGAGGTGAACGGTCATGGGGCGACCGGAATCGAACGGCGATATGGGCAGGTTGATGGCCTGACCCATGGTGTAGAGCACCACCGCGGTCTCGCCGATGGCGCGGCCGATGGCAAGGACGATGCCGGTGGCAATGCGGCCAAAGGCCGAAGGAAGCACGATCTTGGAGACGACCTGCCACTTGGTGGCGCCCAGGCCATATGCGCCCCAACGGATATAGCGCGGAACGGCGCGGATTGCCTCCTCGGTGGTGCGCATGACGATGGGCAGCATCAGAAGCGCCAGCGCCAGGGCG
Source organism: Collinsella sp. (assembly GCA_018368535.1). Taxonomy (GTDB): domain Bacteria; phylum Actinomycetota; class Coriobacteriia; order Coriobacteriales; family Coriobacteriaceae; genus Collinsella. Next base: position 27,849 of record JAGZDZ010000016.1, read on the forward strand.
GCCGAAACCATCGAAAGACCCAGGCCCATGGCCTCAACAAACAAGGCGTAACCAAAGAGGCCCATAACGATGGAAGGCACCGAGGCCAGAGCATCGGCAGCATAGCGGATGATGTCGACAATCTTGCCCTGCTTGGCGTATTCAGCCAGATAGACCGCAGCCAAGACGGCAACCGGCGTGCAGATGAGCATGGCGAGTGCCGTCACGTAGATAGTCGAGACGATCGTGGGCCAAATGCCGCCCTCGGCGTTTACGCCCTGCGGCCAGCCGAAGATAAAGTCGAGCGAGATATGCGGAAGACCGTTAATGACCACGTAGGCGATGATGGCGAGCAACACCAGGGTGGTGATATAGGCCGCGGCGCGAAACACGCCGAGCATAATCTTGTTGGACAGGTCCTTGTTGATGCGGCCCTTCTTGCCATGGGAAAGGGCACGCTTGATGAGCTCGCGCGACGAGGTCGCATCGACCGTCGTGTCAACGGAATCGGACATAGCCTACCCCCTCTTCTTTGAAATCAGGCGAACGATACCCACCAGTGCAGCTGAGATGATAAACAGGACCACGCCCATGCCAAACAGAGCCGAGCGATGCAGGCCCGAGGAATAGCTCATGTCGAGTGCGATCTGGCTCGTGAGCGTCGAGATGGGGCTCGAGATGCTATCTGGAATGACCGGGGCGTTGCCCACGACCATCAGCACGGCCATGGTCTCACCGATGGCACGCCCCATACCCAAGACAATTGCATCGACAATGCCCAGCTTGGCTGCAGGCAGCACGACCTTGTAGATGGTCTGCCACTTGGTGGCACCCATGGCATAGGACGCCTCGCGAATGCCCATGGGGATGGAATTGAGGGCATCGATCGTGAGCGTGGTAATGGTGGGAACGATCATGATGGCAAGCACAAACCACGCCGTCAGCGCGCCAAAGCCAAGACCGCCGGTCAGCTGCGCGATAAACGGACGGATGATGACCATGCCAAAGAAGCCGTAGATGATGGAGGGGATGCCCGCCAGCAGGTCGACGGCGGGGCTGATGAGCCTGCGCACGCGCTTGCTGGCGATCTCGACCAGATACACAGCCGTGCCCACACCCAGGGGCACACCCATGGCGAGCGCACCGACAGTCACCAGACCAGAACCCGCCAGCAGCGACATAATGCCGTAGTGGCCCTCAGAGGGTGCCCATGTAAAGCTAAAGAAGTCCGCCAGGCCGATGTCGGTAAAGACCGGCAGCGCCGAGTACGTGGTAAAGACAAAAATCAGGATGACGGTGACGACCGCCAAGAACGCGCAGGCAAAGAAGATCCACTGCAGCGCCTTCTCCTTAAGATAGGTGCTGCGCGACACCAACGCCAACTCACGCTTTTTGGGCACCCGGGTCTCCTGCTCAATCTGGGGGGTTTCCTGTGCTTCCACGCTACTCACTCCCCTTTCCGTCGTTGGTGACGGGAATAAAGCCCGCCTCGCGAATCTGCTTGTCCATCTTTTCGGACGTCACATAGTCGATGTAATCCTGCGCCTGCTGCGAAGGCGTCCCCTTCACAAAGAAGTAAAGGTCACGCGAGATGGGATAGCCGCCACTTGCGACCGTCTTCTCGGATGCCTCGACATGGTTGACCGAAACGGCCTTGACCGAGGTCTTGGCGTTGAGGCTCTCGACAAAACCCAGCGAGATGTAGCCAATGGCGCCACGCGAGCGAGACACGACATCGCGCACCTGGCCCGTGCCCGAAAGAACAGCCGAGCGGCGATCGAACGGCGTGCCGTCCATCACGATAGTGCGGAAGGCCTCGCGCGTACCGGACGCCTCGTCGCGGTTGATAACCTGAATCTTCAGGTCCTCTCCGCCGACTTCCTTCCAGTTGGTGATCTTGCCGGCGTAAATATCGCGGAGCTGCTCGGTCGAGAGATTATCGACCGGGTTGTCGTCGTTCACGATGACTGCAATGCCGTCGTGCGCGATAACGATAGGCGTCAGACCCAGGTCTTGCTCATCGGCGTTGAGGCCACGAGAGGAGCTGGCGATATCGGCGGTGCCGGCGCTAACAGCTTCGATGCCAGCAGATGAGCCAAGGCCGGAGACGAGCACGTCGGTGCCGGTCTCCTCTTTAAAGCCCTCGGCCGCGATCTCGGCAATGGGAAGGCACGTCGTAGAGCCGGCAACGGTGATGGAAGAGGTAGAAGATCCCGAGGAGCAGGCGCACAGCGTGAGCGTGAGCACTGCTGCACTCAGGACCGATGCGATCTTTCTCATAGCATCACGCCGATCGCAGCATGGCGCCCACAGGTGCCGCCCTCGTTGCGGTAGGAATAAAAGCGGTCGTTCTGACGAACGGTGGAAAGCTTGGTGTCCACAATGCTGCTCGCCTCGACGCCGGCGTCCATCAGCGCCTCGCGAATGGCGGCGGAAAGATCGAGCATACGAGAAGCAGAGGCATCGATGCACGCGAACTCGGCGGCAAAGCGATCCATAAGTTCTTGGGACACCTCGTACTCGTCGCCCAGGATATGGGGCCCAATGTAGGCAGAGATGTCGTCCGGCTTGCAGCCAGCCGCCTCGCAGAGCGCTTGGCACGCCTTGGCGGAAATGCGCGCAATCGTGCCCTTCCAGCCAGAGTGCACCACGGCAAAGCCGCCGGGAGCCACCAGCACCACGGGAACGCAATCGGCAAAGCAGAGCATCACGGGTACCTCACGGGCCATGCAGACGATGGCATCGCAGCCCTCGGCAATCTGCTCGCGAATGTTCTCGAGATCATCAGCACCGTTCGAGGTCACCGTCACGACATGGTCACCGTGTACTTGATTGGGAACAAGCAGGTTGTGCTCGCACTCGGCGGCACCCAAGGCCTCGAGTGCGCGGCGACGATTTTCTTGAACGGCAAAGGGGTCATCGCCAACATGCGAGCCCAGATTGAGTGAGGAGTACGCATCTTCGGAAACACCGCCGGCGCGTTCGGTAAAAGCAAAGCGAACATCGTGCGTCGCGCCCTCTACCAACGTAACTCCATCATGGTCGACACGCGAAACGCTGTCCGCACGTGCTGCCATACTAAAGCCTCCTAATAACACAAGTATCGCGGCGACGCCGCAGCAGTCCGTGCCACACGGCTGCCATACTTCATCAAAAGGATACCCGCAGCGGTAGGGGCTAAACGTAAGGGGAACGTAAGGAGATTGGAGGCTTTCGTTTACAAAGGCAAAACACAACAAAAAGGGTGCGCCCAATCGGACGCACCCCATACAGGTCGCTGAGAAAAACGAACTAGAAGCTGCCGCGCTTGAGGAAGTCAGGAAGCTCAAACTGGTCGTTGCCAAAGTTGGGGAGCTCGGTACCACCGACGTTGCGAGTCGGGGCAGCCTGAGCCGGGCTCGTGGCAGGAGCGGTGCGCTGCGGCTCGGTAGAAGCAGCGGCCTTGCTCTGGGACTGCTGTGCAGCGAAGAGCTCGTCCTGACGGTTGACGTTGGAGTCGGAGAAGCCCGTAGCGATGACGGTAATACGCACCTGATCGCCCAGGGACTCGTCGACAACGGTACCGAAGATGATGTTGGCCTCGGGGTCGACGGCGTTGGCGACAACGTCGGCAGCGTCGCTGATCTCCTGAATACCCAGGTCCTTGGAACCGGCAATGGAAAGCAGGACGCGCGTAGCGCCATCGATGGAGCTCTCGAGCAGCGGGCTGGAAATAGCCTGCTGGGCAGCGTCGACGGCACGGGTGTCCCCAGAAGCGGTACCGATACCCATCATGGCGGTACCGGCCTGCTTCATGATGGTCTTAACATCGGCGAAGTCCAGGTTGATGATACCGGGGACGGTGATGAGGTCGGTGATGCCCTGGGTGCCCTGGGAAAGGACGCCATCGGCGATTGCGAAGGCCTCAAGCATGGTGGTCTTCTTCTCGGCGATGTCGAGCAGCTTGTCGTTAGGGATAACGATCATGGTGTCGACGCAGTCGGAAAGCGTCTTAATGCCTTCTTCGGCGCTCTTCTTGCGCTTGCGGCCCTCAAACGTAAAGGGCTTGGTCACGACGGCGACGGTCAGCGCGCCGACCTCGTTCATCGCGATATCGGCAACGATGGGGGCAGCGCCGGTACCGGTGCCGCCGCCCTCGCCGCAGGTGATGAACACCATATCGGCGCCAGCGAGCGCCTCGGCGATGTCGTCGCGGGACTCATCGGCGGCCTTACGGCCGACCTCGGGGTTGGCGCCAGCGCCCAGGCCGCGGGTCAGGTCGGTGCCGATGTGCACCTTGATATCGGCATCAGAGATCGCGAGTGCCTGAGCATCGGTGTTGATGGCAACAAACTCGACGCCGCGGATACCCTCTTCGATCATTCGATTGACCGCGTTGGTACCGCCGCCGCCGACGCCGACCACCTTAATGACGGCAAGGTAGTTGTTGATCTCTGTCTCGTGCATGTCGGTCCTCCGAACAAAGGTTATAGCCATAGCATGGGTCGACCCCTGCGCACATTAACCTTCAGGTTGAAAGTAAATGCAAAGGTAAACCGTATTATGTTTGCACATTATGAACGTATCAGTCAAATAATTGACCGTGAAAACCAAACAAACCAGATAAACGGCGTGGTATGGCCCCTCAACAAAGCATCAACCAGCGCTACGAGGTCGGAGCGTTCCTAAATGTATAGTTACCCGGAGAGCGCACATTGATATACGTTACGCCCTCTACCTGCGAAAGCAACTTGGTAACTACGCGTTCCTTCTTGACGATATCGTCCGAATCGCCCAGCGACACCTCAATGCCGTTATTGAGGTTTGCCGAGATGGCTTCGACCGAAGGCGTGGAAATATCCTTGACTTGTCCCAAGAACTCGCTCGAAAAACCACGCACATAATCCAAGCCAGCCTTAACGGCCTTGGAGCTCACCGCCTGGCCGGAAACCGGAGCGACATCCGCCGAGACATCAGTCAACAACACCGCGCCATAGTGCTTAGCGAGCGCCAGCGCGGCATCAATGCCGGTCAGGGTATTTGAGCCCTGCCCCGTCGTGATGACGTTGCCCTGGTCATCCACTTCGACCGACGTCGACAGCGGGGCGATCCAGGTGTCATCATCCCCGATGGCCCAGGCAAGGTCATCGGAGCTGATATAGGCAATTGCGATGACCTTGCGCTCCATCGGCGTAATGATGAGCGTATGCGGGAACTGACGCTGGACATCTACGCCCGAGACCCACGGGTTCTGCTTGAGGTCCTCGGTAATCTGGTCGGGATCGACGTTAAAAAGCGACGTTCCCTCGGGCAAATCGATCAGCTGGATAGCATCGTGCTTCGTCACATGCTCGCTGCCTTGAATCTGAATATCAGTGGCGGTAAACAATCCAGAGTTAATCACCACGATGGCAACGACGACGAGCACGGCCAAGACGGCCAGAACGCCGCCAACGATTTTGCCTTTGCCTGTAACGACAGAAGCGGCGTCTGATGTTTTATTTACCATCGCCCCAAGTGAAGACAACGGGTTGACGCTTTTTTTACCCGAAGGCTTCTTAGCGGTAGCCGGCACCGATGTCAGCGAGCGTGGTTTCGATGCGCCCAGCGTGCGACCTGGACGCGGCGCTTTAGTTCCCGTCGAGGGCTTAGGAGTTGCCATGGGACGGGCAGGTTTGGCGCCCATAACAGGCTTTGACGTCACCGAGGGACGCGAGGACTTTTTTGCGGCCGGACGATTACCGAGCTGCGAGCCAACGACCGGACGACTGGTCTGTCGAGCATGCCCGACAGACTTAGAATGCGCGACGGTATTGCGTTGAGGTTTGGCAGGCGCGCCGGAACGCCCTCCGGCGCGGCGGAAGGTGGGTTTCGATGCTCTAGAAGCCGAGGAATTTAACTTCCGGTCTGAGCTCGATGCCATACGCCTCCCTCACCTTTCCGTGCACATGTCTGATAACCGCGGCAACGTCATCGGCCGAGGCAGTTCCGTTATTAACGATAAAATTAGCGTGAACGGGCGAAACTTCCGCGCCGCCAATCGAAAAACCCTTTAATCCACAATCCTCGATAAGCTTGCCCACACTCGCATCGGGCGGGTTGCGAAAGACCGACCCGCAGGATGCGCGACCCATGGGCTGCGTACGCTTGCGCCTCGTCAGGTACCGTTCCATGCGGTCGCGGATGTCGGCCTTGGGCGCCGGTTTAAGCTTGAGCACGCACTCGAGGATGATCTCATTGCGGGGAAGGCTACATTCGCGGTAGCCCCAAGTGATCTCGGACCCCGCATAATGCTTGATACCGGATGCCGGGTCAAACGTTACGACATCCTCAACCAGCGAGCCAATCCACTCGGTCCGTGTGCCGGCATTCATAGATATCGCACCGCCGACCGAACCAGGGATGCCAACGGCAAACTCAAGGCCCGAGAGGCTACGCGACAGGGCATCGTTGACCAGGCGCGCAAACATCACGCCCGCACCGACCGTCAGCGTACAACCGTCATCGGCAACAACCGTGCGCTGAAACTCACGTCCGAGCGAAATGACGGCGCCGCGATAACCGCCATCGGCAACCAGCAGATTGGAGCCCTTGCCGATGATGACCCACGGCACCTGCTCGCGATCGAGCACCGCCACGGCGCGGCGGAGGGCATGATAGCTATGGCACGTCACAAAGAGGTCGGCCTTGCCGCCGATACGATAGCTCGTATGACGCGCAAGGCGCTCGTCCTCGATCACATCCGTGTCGATCATGCCCGAGAGCGCCATGACGGCGTTAAACAGACCCATTAGACTTAAGCGTCTTTCTTGGCAGTCAGATACTCGATAAACTCGGGACCGACGGTCGTAACGTCACCGGCACCCATAGTGAGCAGCAGGTCGCCCTCGCCCACCATCTGCTCGAGCTCCTGATTGAGCTCAAGACGGCTGGAGCAGTACACGACCTCCTTGCCAGGATGCTTGGCGCGCACGGTATCGGCGAGCATCTTAGAGGTGACACCCGGGATGGGCATCTCGCCAGCCGAGAACACATCAATCAGCAGCAGTTTATCGGCATTGGCAAATGCATCGGCAAAGTCGTCGCACAGGGCCTGCAGGCGCGAATAGCGGTGCGGCTGGAACACGACGTCGACGTGCTTGTAGCCCAGCGACGAAGCGGCAGCAAGCGTCGCCTTGATCTCGGTGGGGTGATGGCCGTAATCATCGACCACGGTGATGCCATCGATATCGCCCACGTGGGTAAAGCGGCGGCGAACGCCCTCAAAGCTCGAGAGCGCCTTGGCGGCGGCGTCGATGTCAAGGCCCAGGACATGGGCGACGGTGAGCACCGCCGTGGCGTTGAGCATGTTGTGGCGACCGGGATTGCTCTTGATCTCCACGGCATGTTCAGTGCCATCCTCAAAGCGAACGATAAAGTCACTCTGGATACCCTTGACATCCGGGTGCATGCAGACGATGTCGTTGCTCTCGGCAAAGCCGTAGGAAAGCACGTGACGGCCCGTCGACTTGGCGAGCTCGACCAGATGCGGGTCCTCACCGCAGACGATGACGGTGCCGTCCTCGCCCACCAGGCTCATGAATTTGGCGAAAGTCGCTTCGATCTCCTCGATACCCGAGTAGTGATCGAGGTGATCGGCCTCGACGTTGGTCACAATGACTACGTTGGGGTTCAGGAACAGGAAGGAGCTGTCGGACTCGTCGGCCTCGGCGACAAAGTAGTCGCCCGAGCCGTTCTTGCCGTTCGTGTCATAGCCCTCGACGATGCCGCCGATCAAGAAGCTCGGATCCAGACCCATGCGGTCGAGCATGGTGGCGCACATCGAAGACGTGGTGGTCTTGCCATGCGTGCCGGCAACAGCGACGGTGATGTAGCCGTGGCCCAAAGCAGAGAGCATCTTGGCACGGGGCCACACGGGAATACCAAGCTCGCGAGCGCGCACGAGTTCGGGGTTGGACTCCGGAATAGCGGTGGAGACAACAACCACGTCGGGCTTGACCTCGTCGATCGTGGCGGCCTCATGGCCCACATGCACCTTCACGCCAGCGCGGGTAAGCTGGCGGATATAACGTGACGTCTTAAGGTCGGAGCCGGTAACGGCATAACCGCGCTCGTGCAGAACGAGGGCGATGCCGCTCATGCCGGCGCCGCCGATACCGATAAAGTGGGCGCTCTTAAACTCGGGCGCGGAGGTTGCAGTCTGGGAATCAGCCATGTGCTCGTGTACTCCTTGCGTAAACACTGCCTGTAACCCGTTAACTGTACCGCACCTACCGCATCAGCGCGAGGGCGACCGACGATATCCCGTCTAACTAACGCAAACCCTCTACCGCATCCGCCAGAAGAGCGGCGGCCCTATCCTGAGCCAGACCACGCGCCGCCTGACGCATGGCGTCGCGCGCCGCCGCGTCATCGACCAGGTGCAGCAGTTCATCGGCAAAGGCAGAACCGTCGATATCGGCATCGGCGCAGAGCACGCCGGCCCCGGCGTCGACCAGATACCGGGCATTGGTGGTTTGGTGGTCGGCCGTCGCATGCGGGTACGGCACGAGCACCGAAGGCACGGCGAGTGCAGCGATCTCGGCCACGCTCGATGCGCCCGAACGCGAGAGCACCAAATCGGCAGCAGCCAGCATATCGCCCATGTTGTCGATGTAAGGCTGGACGCGGTAATGCTTCGCCTCCTCGGGCGTCAGCGCCAAAGCGCGCTCGGTCTCCTCAAAGCCGTCGGCACCCGTCGAATGCAACACATAGAGGTTCTTGCGCGAAAGCAGCTCGTTTTTGAGCGAAGCCACACGCTCGTTGAGGTGCTGGGCGCCAAGTGAACCGCCAAAGACGAGCAGCAGCGTAGCGTCCTCGGGAACGCCAAGTGCCTTGCGGCCGCGAGCGCGATCGCCCTCGATCACCGAGCGACGTACGGGGTTGCCGGTCATGAGCACGTGGTCAGGGTCACCTTCGCGCTCAAAGACCGAACGCGCTGCCGGCACCGAGATGCACACGCGGGCGGCGTGGGAGTTCATCATCTTGTTGGCCAGGCCCGGAACAGAGTTCTGCTCATGCAGCAGATACGGAACGCCCGCGCCCTTGCACCACCCCAGCAGCGGAACCTCGACATAGGCACCAAAACCAATGGCGGCATCGGGCTTGCCGACCTTTGAGAAATGACTGGCGAGCGCACGCTTGGCTTTGTTGACGCGCCACAGCGAGGTCAGCGCCGTCCAAGGACGGGAGCGGTCGAAGCCCGTGACCGTAATGGGCACAAAATCAAACCCAGCCTCGGGGACCAGACGACCCTCGAGCTTGCGCGACTGGCCCACGAACACAACGTGGTGGCCACGGTCACGCAGCTCTTCGGCCAAGGCGAGCGCGGGGTTGATGTGTCCTGCCGTGCCGCCGGCTGCAATAGCAACGGTCATTTTATCGGTCATGGTAGTCCCTTCGTACACGCGGTCCCTGGTCGTCGGTACGCAGACGCGCCGACGGGTCCGAGTTCAAATCGATTCGATTATATCCGCCGCCCGCGTTGCGAGGGCTGGGGCGCTGCGGACGACCTTGCGGAGCCATTCGCGGGCGTGGACGAGCTGCCGGCTCGGATGCAGAACCATCCAGAACGGTAAAGCCGCTACGCGAAGGTCGTTCACCGCGCACATGGGCTACGCCGGCGGTGCTCTCGTCCATAACGGCAAAGCTCTCACGGCGGCGGTCATACTCATCGCGGCGGGCGCTCTCGTACGAAACGCGCAGGATCAACCCGGCAAGCATAAGCGACACAATAATCGACGAACCGCCGTAGCTAATAAACGGCAACGGTTTGCCCGTCATGGGAAACACGTTGAGGATGCCCAGCGCGTTAATCAAAAACTGCACTGCGAGAATGACCGCGGAGCCAGACGCCATGAGCGCGCCCCGACGATCGGTCGCCTGCTCGGCAATGCGAAACGCCGAGTAGATCAGCATCGCAAACACCAAGAAGAACAGCACGGTTCCGACAAAGCCGACTTCCTCGCCAATGATAGCCAGGATGTAGTCATTGTGCGCCTCGGGCAGATACGAGTACTTCATGGTTGAGTTGCCGATGCCACGGCCGAACAGACCGCCCGAGGCAAAGGCCATGATGGCAAGCGTGGCCTGATAGCCGTCACCATACTCGTCGGCCCAAGGGTTCAAGGCAACCTGAATACGCACCATACGGTACGGCTCTGCGACAAGCGCAATCACGATCACGAGAATGCCGAAGATTAGCACGCCGATGATAAATCTGGGGTCGAGACCCGCAAACAACGCCATGCACATGAGGGTCAACAGGATGATCAGGACAGTACCGAAATCGGGCTGGATAAAGATCAGAAAGAGCGAAATGCCCAGGTAGATGCCCATCTTGCGAAGGAATTCGTTGATGTTGCCACCGGGCGAAAAGAAGCGATCGAGCATGATGGCCGAATACGCAATGGCAAATGGCTTTAAAAACTCGGAAGGCTGGAACTGAATGCCGGCGATGTTGAGCCAGCGCGTGGCGCCACGGCTGCCGCTGCCCACCAAGAACACCAGAAACAGTAGCCCTATCATGCCTATGAGGAAGATCCTGAGCACATCCTCCCCAAACCAGCTGTCCGGCAAAACGCGCACGATGGCAACCATAGCCAGCACGCCAACTCCGGCAAACGCGGCTTGTCGAAACAGAAAAAACGTCGCCGAGCCATTCTCGTGCAGCGCCTCGACCGAAGACGCCGAGTACACCATCAGCAGGCCAAAGCACACCAAGGTAAACAGGCAGGCCATGAATATCAAACGGGGGCGCATGATACGGGCGGGAACGCCGGCAATATAGCGTTCGCTAAACGTCTGCCTGCCGCGACCGGAACGCGGTGTGCTGCGCCGCGAGGAAGCACGGTCCGAGTCGGGCCTCCTCATACCTTGTCGGGGGCTCTCCTCTCTCACCGGCAACCCCTATTCCATTTGCGATTTCGCCGCAGCGGCAAGCTGGGCCACATAGTCCTTAAACACGCGGCCGCGCTCCTCATAGCCCGAGAACTCATCGAACGAAGAGCAGGCAGGAGAAAGTAAGATCACGTCGCCACGGCTCGACAGCGAACGGGCGACGTCCACGGCATCGCGCAGGTCATCCGCCTGGGCGATATCCACGTCACCATCGACATCGGCCTCGTCCATAGCGGCGGTAAAGCGCTCGCGCGCATCGCCAAAGCAAACGACCGAGCGCACGTTGTCCATAACGACGCGGGCAAAGTCCGCAAGCGGCGTACCCTTATCGTGGCCGCCGAGCAGCAAAATCACATCGTCGTCGGGAAACGCCGTCAGGGCCTTTTCGACTGCATCGGTGTTCGTTGCCTTGGAATCGTTGACGTAGCGCACGCCATCGATCTCGCCACAGGGCTCAACGCGGTGCTCCAGCGGCTGGAACGATGCCAAACCACGGCAAATGCCCTCGGGATCGGCACCGACGGCCAAAGCAGCCGTGGCAGCACATAGGGCATTGATGACATTGTGATGGCCCGAGATCTTGAGCTCGGAAGTGGCGACAAGCTGAGTCTCGACGCCCTTCAGGCGGACGACCAACTTGCCGTCGCGCACAAAGGCGGCGTCTGCACCCTCGGGCTCGTCAAAAGCGACCTTGCAGATGCGGCGGCCCGGCATGTAGATGTACTCATCGAACTCATGGATGCCGGCATCCTCAACGTCGATAACCACGAGGTCGTCGTCGACCATATTCTCGAACAACTTGATCTTGGCAAGCGCATAGTTCTTGTGGCTCTTGTGCCAGCCCAGGTGGTCGGGCGTGATGTTGAGCAGCACCGCCACGCGAGGATGAAGCTCGGCGGTCGTAGCAATCTGATAACTCGACAGCTCGGCCACAAACCACTCATTATGTGCGCGGCCGTCGATCTCGTTCACGGGCGGCTCACCGATATTGCCGACGGCCACGCTGGCTTCACCGGCGGCCTTGAGCAGATAATCAGTCAGCGACGTGGTAGTTGTCTTGCCGTTGGTGCCCGTGATGGCAATCCAATTTTGGGGAGACAAGCGATAGGCAAACTCGGGCTCGCCCATAATCTGAGCGGCATGCTCACGCCCCGCCTTAAAGAAGGACGAGAACTCCGAAATACCCGGGCATGTCACGCACACGTCATAGGCGCCCTCGACCTGTTCGGCCCCATAGACAAACGACGCACCAGCAGCCTCGAGCGCACGCGTGGCGTCATTGGGCTCAGAGGTGCCGCCGCCATACACGGTAACGGCGCTTACGCGCTCGGGATGTGCCAGCGCCCAGCGGGCGACATCGAGACCGGATTTGCCCTGACCCAAAACGAGCAGGCTAAAGACATCAGCAAGAGGCATGAAAGACCACTATCCCAACTGGAAGAAAAAAGCAAGGCCAACGGCACCAAAGGCCGCAGCGATAATCCAAAAACGGATGACGACCTTGGTCTCGGCCCAGCCCTTCTTTTCGAAATGATGATGGATGGGCGCCATAAGGAAGACGCGCTTGTGCGTAAAGTGGAAGTAGACAACCTGAATCATGACCGACAGGGTCTCAACGATAAACAGGCCGCCGATGATGAGGGAGACGACCTCGGTGTTGGTCATGATGGACGTGCAGGCAAACGCGGCGCCCAGGGCAAGCGAGCCGGTATCGCCCATAAAGATGCTCGCCGGATAGCAGTTGAACCACAGAAAGCCCAAGCAGGCACCGGCACACGCGGTGCAGAAGATGGACAGGTTCACGTCTCCGTGTAAAAACGCCATGGCAGCCATGGCGAGCATGGCGATCATGGAGGTGCCGCCAGCAAGACCGTCAAGGCCATCGGTCAGGTTCACGGCATTAGAAAGACCGGCGATCATCAGCCAGCAAAAGACAACGTAGAGCCACGGGAACGAAAGGCCGCAGATGGTGGTCGAAAGAACACCGAGGTCAATCGTCAGGCCGCCGGGAAAACGAATCTCGGGGGCGACGCCGCACCAGTTGACGGCAAGTACCGTAAAGGTGACACAGATAATGGTTAGGCCGATCATCTTGGCATGAGGCGTCAGACCGAGCGAGCGCCCGTGCGTAACGGAGGTCAGGTCGTCGATCAGGCCCAGCACGCCGGTCGCCAGCGTGGCGAGCAGCACGAGCACGAGCTCGGTGGTGAGCTTGCCCATCAGCAGGCAGGTCAGCGAGATCGCGACGAGGATGACAACGCCACCCATGGTGGGCGTTCCCTGCTTAACCAAATGACGCTTGGGGCCGTCGGCACGAACCTGCTGGCCGATACCCTCGACCTTGAGCAGCTTGATCCACCACGGCATGAGCAGCAGCGCAATGGCAGCGGCGATGCCAAGCCCCAAAAAAGCCTGATACGTTGGATACGAGGGATTGCCGAACATGGGCTAGCACACACCTTCCACAAAGCGGTCGAGCTCAACAAAACGGGAACCCTTGACCAGTACAACATCATGTTTTTCAAGCGCGCCGCCCATGCGGTCGAGCACCTGCTGATAATCGGAGAACACCTGGATGCGGTCCTCGTCCATGCCCATCATGCGCGCGGCATCGGCCATAAGCTGGGCCAGCTCACCACCCACGCACGCCAGCATGTCGAGCTTCTTGGCGGCGGCATAGGCGCCCACGAGCTCATGCATGCGAGGAGCCTCATCGCCCATCTCGCCCATCTCGCCCAGGATCGCCATGCGAGACCCCGTGCACGAAAGCGAGCACAGCAGATCGAGGCCAGCAGCCATGGATTCGGCACTGGCGTTATAGGAATCGTCGATGACGCGGGCACCGCTCTTGGCGCGCTTGATCTCTTGGCGGTGACCGGTGATCGTGAGGCCCCTAAAGGCAGCATCGATCTGCTCGGGCGTCACGCCCAGGCGATAGGCAACCGCGGCGGCCTTAACGGCATTTGGGACGGACTGCACGCCGGGGATGGCAAGCATGGTATCGATTGTCTCGCCCTGACCAAAATCGAGCGTAAAGACCGGACGGCCCTCGTCATCAACTCGAACGTCGCGGGCACGGACCTCATCATCGTCCGAGACGCCGGCCAGCATCACGTCGATACCAGCAGGCTGGGCGAACGTATCGCGAATGAACGGCGTAAAGTCGTCCTCGCCGCCCAAAACCAGCAGCGGCAAGAAGTCGCCAGCGGCGCACATACCCTGGACAATCTCGGCCTTAGCGCGGGCGATGTTCTCGCGGCTACCCAAAATGCCGATATGAGAGGTACCAATCTTGCTCACGATGGCAAGGTTGGGATTGGCGGACTGGGACAGGCGCTCGATCTCGTGGAAATGGTTCATGCCCATCTCGAGCACCAGGACCTCGGTATCGGCCGGAGCGGAAAGCACCGTGAGTGGCATGCCGATCAGGTTATTGAAATTGCCCTTGGTGGCCCAGACACGATAGCGCTTGGCGAGCACAGCGGCGAGCACGTCCTTGGTCGTCGTCTTGCCGATGGAACCGGTAATACCAACGACCAGGCAGCCAAGCTCCAGACGGTACGTGTGCGCCAAACGCAGCAGAAACTCCTCGGGATCATCGGTCAGCAAGATGGCACAGCCCTTGTCCTGCGCCAGCGAGACCAGCTCGGCCTCGGGCTCACGCGTCATCACGACGGCGCCGGCACCCGACTGGACGGCACGGGAAGCAAAATCATTGCCGTCGACGTTTTCACCGGGAAAGGCGACGAAAATCGTCCCTTCCTCGACCTGGCGCGAGTCGATAACGCACCCGCGGCATACCCGATCGGCTTCTCCCGTCACGGTTCGGGCCCCTGTTGCGGCCGCGAGGTTGTTGACGGCGATCTCTATCATTGCAGCTCCCCTGTAAACCTAATAATGCTATCGGCGTATTGTATCCCAGCGCCGCGCATGCGTGGTGCAGGGCATGTGAACACCCCTCATATGGGACAACAAACCACGCCCCAAAGATTGTAACCCCCTACTTCGTGTGCGGGATACCCAGCACGTCGAGCGCGTTGGCCATAATGGACTGGAACGGCACCGCAGCGGCATCTGAGCCGCTCGGCGTTCCGTCGAGCGTGATATAGCACAGCACCTTGGGCGATTGTGCCGGTGCAAAACCCATAAAGGACGACATGTAGTTCTCCTTGAGGTAGCCGCCGTTCTCGTCGGCTCGTTCGGCCGTACCGGTCTTACCCGCCACGTCATAGCCGTCAACCGCGCCGCCAACGCCCGTTCCCTCGGACACGACCGTCTGCATGCACGATGTCACCTGCGAGGCGGCCTCCTCGGAAATCGCGCGATCCCCCTCGCCCCAATCCTTTTCATCGCCCTTGCTCGACTTATAGAAGTGCGGAGTCATCATCACGCCGCCGTTCGCGATGCCGCCCACGGCACGTGCGACCTCAATCGGCGAGACGGACAGCGCCTGGCCAAAGCTCATAGCACCCAAGGTGGCACCATCGTACTGGTCGCGCTCCTTGACGATGCCCAGACTCTCACCCGGAAAATCGACACCGGAGCTATGACCGATACCCCACTTGTCCACATAGGTGGCAAAATCATCGGCACCGATCTTGCGCCCCACCAGGACAAAACCGACATTGGACGAACGGCGCATCATCTCGCGTACGTCCATTGTCATGGTGTAGTCACGCTTGTCGGCATCGGTAACGGTATCGTCGCCCACCTTGATACTCGCGGGAACCTCAAACGATGTGCTCGGGCGCACAACGCCCAAATCAAATCCGGCGCCCGCAACCAGCGTCTTAAAGACCGAGCCGGGCTCGTAGGCATCCGTCACCAGACGAAGGTTCATGTCCTCGGTCTTGGCGTTTTCCAAATTGGTCTGGTCGTAGGTCGGATACGAGCAGGCGGCCAGGATCTCTCCAGTCGTCGGGTCGGTCACCAGGGCCGACCCGTTTTTGGCCTTCGTCTTCTCGACCGCCTCGGCCAAGGCATCTTCCGCGGCGCGCTGAATGTTGACGTCGATCGTCGTCACGATATCCACGCCATCAATCGCGGCAACCTTTTTATAGGCACCGCCCGCGATGTAGCCGCCATCTCTTGCGCGCTCGCGCACAAGAGAGCCATTCGTTCCGGTCAGAAGCTCATCGTATTGTTTTTCGAGTCCAGTCAGGCCAGCGTTGTCCACGTTCACGACGCCCAGCACCTGAGAAGCCAGGTTTCCATACGGGTAAACCCGCTTCATCGCCTGCTCAAAGAGCACGCCGGGTAGATTCTTCTTTTCCAGGGCGGCAGCGTCATCCTCGTCGACCTGGCGCTTGATATACACCCAGGAACCATCAGACAGTACCAGCTTGCGACAGGTCTTTTTATCGATACCGGTGGCCTTGACCAGCGCCGAGACCGTCTTGTCGACGTCCTCGACAAGCTGAGGGTTCACGGCGACATTGCGGCATTCGACTGACGACGTCAGCACGTTGCCGTTGCGGTCGTAGATAGTGCCACGTTTGGCATAGAGCGTCTGTGAAAGCAGACGACGCGCGTCCGCGCGCTCGCGCAGCTTGTCAGCATTCACGATCTGGTATTCGGCAAGACGGAAGACGCCCGCGGCAAGGCCAACCCCGATACAGCCCATAACGACATCGCGGCGAGGCAGCGGCGTTCCCGTAACCCATTCAGACGACGACCCCTTGCGCGCGCCCGTATTGCGCACCCGAGGTCCGCCCGAACCACGAAGACGCGACGCAGGGTCGTTGCCATAGGACGGCCCCGCGTTGTAAGATGGCCGACCCGTTCCTTGATAACCAGAACGTCCCCGCGAGGAGGGACGTCCAGACCCGTGGTCCCCGTCGGAACCGCGGCGATAGTCATTTGTCATACTCAGCTACCGTCTTATTTACTGAGCGGCCGCAGTCGAGCTAGCGCCCGCGGCTGCATCCTGCGAAAAGTCAAGCGTAACGCTCTCGCTGGGCTCCACCATGCCATAGGCGCCCGCAAGATCGCGAATACGCGTGTCGGCACCATAGACCGAATGCATGACCTCAAGGTTAGAACTCTCGTCGGTCGCCTTCTCGAGCGTGTTGGTAAGCTCTGCGTTGCCGTTGAGCACCTGGGCCGTAACACCGGCAAGCGCCACGCGCGCGACACCGATCGTCATGAAGACAGCCGCAATGATGCAAACCGTTTTAAGAACGCTCATGAAAACCGGGCTTACCGCCTGGTTTGCCTGACGGCCCGCGCCCGTGTAGACATCAAAACGCGGCGTGCGTTGCTCACGAGGGGCAACGGGCGCCTGCGGTGCCTCGCGGTAGGCGGGCATGGCGTTCATATCATAGGCGAGTGCTGCGTTTGAGGTGTTATAGCCCATGATATGCCGCCTCCCATCCCGAGTACGTTGGTAGTGTGTTTAAGCTTCGTTTATGGTGCGAGCGGGAGGTCCAATTTCGCGCGGTCGCGCCTACAGGCGCTGCGCCACGCGGATTTTGGCTGATCTCGCCCGAGGGTTGCGCGCGACCTCATCGGGTTGGGCAACCAAGGGTTTGCGGGTGATGACCTTGAGTATCGGCACGTTGCCGCACACGCACACCGGAATCTCCGGCGGACACGTGCACCCCTGGCTCATCTCCTTAAAGTGGTTCTTTACGATACGGTCCTCGAGCGAGTGATACGAGATGACGCAGATGCGTCCGCCCGGGTTGAGCCACCTGGTGGCGGCGTCAAGCCCCCTCTCGAGCACATCGAGCTCGTGGTTGACCTCGATGCGAATGGCCTGGAAGCTCTTCTTGGCCGGGTGTCCACCATGCCGACGAGCGGCAGCCGGAATGCCAGCCTTGATGATCTCGACAAATTGACCGGTGGTTTCGATCGGTTCTTGCTCGCGACGGCGCACGATCTCGCGCGCAATCTGCGAGGCGAACTTCTCTTCGCCATAGACGCGTAGAATCCGGGCGAGGTCGTGTTCGTTATAGGTGTTGATGACCTCAGCTGCGTTTAGGGTGTTGTTACCCGGATCCATCCGCATGTCCAATGGGGCATCTTCGTTATACGAAAAGCCCCTGCCAGGGATATCGAGTTGCGGTGACGAAACGCCCAAGTCAAACAGGAAGCCATCGACCCCGGGCACCTCGGCCGAGCAAAGCAGCTCGTCCAAGTCGCCGAAGTTGCCCTTCAGCAGCTGGTGCGGGACGCCGGGAACCTCGCGGTCCAGACGGGCGCCAGCGGCCTCGAGGGCCATGTCGTCCTGATCGACGCCGAGCAAAAGGCCCGTCTCCCCCACCTGCGCGGCCATCTTTACCGAATGGCCGGCACCGCCAAGGGTGCAATCGCAGACAACGGAGCCGCTCTTTAGCCGCAGCGACTCAAGCACTTCGCCGAGCATGACAGGTTCATGCCGATATTCTTGTGTCAAGATCCCACGCTCCATCCGTTACCCGTGCCTTGCCCTTACGAGAAGAAGAGGTCCAGCAGGGCCTCATCGTCATCGTCCTCATCGGCCGCGGCGCGATCCCAAACCTCAAGGTGGTCGTAGTTGCCCACAACCGTGACCTCGCGGTCGAGGTTCGCCTGCTTGCGGAGAGACTCGGAAAGACCGATACGACCGGCGCCGTCCACGTCCATCGACGTGGTGCGCTTGTTGATCGCCCTCATGAGCTTCTGGTCGTTAATGTCACGCGGGTTAAAACCCTCGTGGCCCTCACGACCCGCGAAGAGTCCTTCGACCCACTTATCGAAGGCCTCGGCAGAGAACACGTACAGAGCATCGACATCCAGGGCTTTGAACACGCGAACGTGCTCTCCAAGTTCCTCGCGAAGGGGTGCAGGCAGGGACAGACGACCTTTTGCATCGAGATTGCGCTCGTATGCACCAGTCATTCCCATGTGCGCCCTCCCCTCGGTTACTCAGATGGCACGTACGCGGGGAACCACCCCGCCTGTCGACGTCATTAATAATATGGGGAACCGCCCCATTTTTCAACACCTTTCCCCACCCCTTCCCCCACCCCGCCCCACCACTCCACCCTCCATATATTGCAAAACACCCCCAAGCATATGTTCGAAAACACAATATGTTGTGTTTACAGCAACGACGGGATGCCACCTGTGGCACCCCGCCTTTCAACCTCAACCTTCAAGTTGACCTTGAGGCGATTTTTGCGTCCCCTTACATGCCGTTCACATCGCCCCCAAACTCCCCCACCCACGGTACACACGGCCCACCACCGCGTCGGTGTCTGGCGAAAAATGGGACGGGCCTCAGATTGCCCATGCGCGCAAAAGTGCGTCTCGGCAATCTGGGGCCCGTCCCCAAATACCTATAAATATGCAGGCCAGCGATATGTTAACGATGCGCCAGCGGGTGCGCTGCCAGATAGACCTCGGTCAGTTGCGTACGATCGACATGCGTGTAGACCTGCGTGGTCGATATATCGGCATGTCCCAAGATCTCCTGTAGCACACGGAGGTCTGCGCCGCCCGCAAGCATATGGGTGGCAAAGGAGTGACGCAGCGTATGGGGATGGAGTCCCACCAGTCCCACCTGGCGCCCGTAGCGCTCACAGATGGCATGGATGCCCTGGCGCGACAGACGGCGGCCGTTCTTATTTAAAAAGACCGCCGAGGTCTCGGTTCCGCGGGCATGGGCCGCCAAGCGAGAACGTCCCTCAGTTACATAGAGCGTCAGAGCTCGCGCCGCGCTTCCCACCAGCGGGGACAGGCGTTCCTTTGAGCCCTTACCGCGAACGAGTACAAAGCCATCGTCGATATGGATATCGCCCACATCGAGCCCCACCAACTCGCTCACACGCAAACCGCATCCGTAGAGCACTTCCAAGATGGCATGGTCGCGCAAGCCCATCTCGCCCTCGGGGAAGTCTTGATCGAGCAGCGCCGAGACATCCTCCACCGATAGATACTCCGGCAAACGATCAGCCTTTTTAGGAAGGCGCAACGCCGCCGTTGGATTTTGGGCCACAGCCCCATCGCGCACCAAAAAGGCATGCAGGCCCTTCACGGCCGCAAGCGCACGCTCCACCGAGGCATCCGAATAGCCCCCATCGCGACGGTCGGCGACAAAGCCCTCCACGACCTGACGAGTCACCTCTTCAAAAGACACAATACCCGCCCGCTCCAGATAGGCGCAGTACGTCGTCAGGTCACGACGATAGGCCGCAATCGTGTTGCGCGCCAAACCCCGCTCGACCGCGAGGTAATCGAGATACTCCCCCGCCGCCACGGCGAGCGACGAGGGAGTAGCTTCGGTATGTTCCTTATTCGCCGGCACCCTTAGTCCGTAGCGAGATTCATGGGCGTCACCTGCAGACGGTCGACACCCTCGTGCTGGCCGATCGAAGCGCGCACGAACTCGCGGAACAGCGGCTGCGGGTTGGTCGGGCGGCTCTTGAACTCGGGATGAGCCTGGGTTGCCACATACCACGGATGCACGTCGCGCGGCAGCTCGACCATCTCGACCAGGCGCTCGTCGGGCGACAGACCCGAGATAACCAAACCGGCGTCCTCGAGCTGGTCACGGAAGGCGTTGTTGAACTCAAAGCGGTGACGGTGACGCTCGTAGACGAGCTCCTCGCCATATGCCTCGCGAGCAAGGGTATCGGCGGCGAGCTTGCACGGATAGGCGCCCAGGCGCATGGTGCCGCCCTTCTCGGTCACGTCCTCCTGCGAGCTCATCAGATCGATGACGCTAAACGGGCCGTCCGGATCGAACTCGGAGGAGCTGGCGCCGGCAAGGCCGACGACGTTGCGGGCGAACTCGCACACGGCCACCTGCATACCCAGGCAAATGCCCAGATACGGAATCTTGTGCTCACGGGCAAACTCGGCCGCGAGGATCTTGCCCTCCAGGGCGCGCTTGCCAAAGCCGCCAGGGACCAGGATGCCCGAGGCGTCGCCCAGAACCTCGGAGACATTCTGCTCGTCGAGGCTCTCGCCGTCGACCAGCTGGACGTCCACATGGCGATCGTAGAAGACGCCCGCATGGTGCAGGGCCTCGATAACCGACAGGTACGCATCGGGCAGCTGCGTGTACTTACCCACGACGGCGATCTTCACCTTGTCGGCGTGATGGTTGGCGTGATTCTGTTTGCGCAGGAACTCGTTCCACTCGCTCATGTCGCGCTCACGCGGATCCAGACCCAGGCGTTCGCAAATGCGCAGGTCAAAGTCCTGCTCGGCAAGCAGCTGCGGAACATCGTAAATGCTCGCGCAGTCCTCGTTGGTAAAGACGCAATCGGTGTCGACGTCGCAGAAGCTTGCGATCTTTCCGCGGATAGCGTCATCGATATGGTGGTCGGAGCGCAGCACGATGATATCGGGCTGGATGCCAAAGCTGCGGAGCTCCTTGACGGAATGCTGCGTGGGCTTGGTCTTGACCTCGTGGGCGGCGGCGATATAGGGAACGAGCGACACGTGGATGTAGCAGACGTTCTCGGGGCCGGCCTCCTTGCGGTACTGGCGGATGGCCTCGACAAACGGCTGCGACTCGATGTCGCCGATCGTGCCGCCCAGCTCGGTGATGACTACATCGGAGCCGGTCTGCTCCTCGATGCGGCGGAACTTGTCCTTAATGGCATTGGTGACGTGAGGAATCACCTGCACGGTACCGCCCAAAAAGTCGCCGCGACGCTCGCGGGCGATCAAGCTCTTATAGATGGCGCCGGTCGTAAAGTTGGAATCGCGGGTCAGGTTCTCATCAATAAAGCGCTCGTAATGACCCAGGTCCAGGTCGGACTCGTAACCATCCTCGGTAACGAAGACCTCACCATGCTGGAAGGGGCTCATGGTACCGGGGTCGACGTTCAGATACGGATCGGCCTTCTGCATCGTTACTTTGTAGCCACGCGACTTGAGCAGACGGCCCAGCGAGGCCGCGGTGATACCCTTGCCCAAGGACGAAACCACGCCACCGGTTACGAACACATGCTTGGTCATATTGAGTTACCTGCGCTTCCCGTAGAAGTTGTTTATCCACATCTTACGGGTCTTCATTGTAATACTCGCGCCGCGGACCGTTCGCAATTTTTCTCGCATGCGATTGCATTTCTCAATCTTGAAACAAAACGCCGCCCGGTTTCCCAGGCGACGTCGCTGTGGCAAGGGTTACATGCTGCTATCGATCAGCAACCTCGTCCTCAAGCATTTCTTGAACGAGCATGCCGGTACGGACGCCCTCAAGATACCACTCGCCACGTTCGGTGAGGCAAATGCCATTTGCAAGCTGACCGCCGTCGTCGCTATAACGCGAGACGACATCAATCATGCCTTCGGAATCCAAGCGATCGATTGCGGCGCGGACACGATACGGCGAAACCCCCACGCGCTCGGCAAGCGTTTTGCGCGAGAAACCATACGGCCCGCCATTGTCTTCGGTTTGCTGGTCGATCTCCATCAACACCAGCACCTCGACACGCTTCATATCGTTGACACTCGCACGACCCTTGCCCGCCATAGCAGCCTCCTCAAACCGAGCACGAGCATCTAACGCGCCGTGCGCGACCGACACACCTCACGATGGCAGGTAATATCCATCATGCGGCATCCCGCTAAGGATGAAACAGTTACGGTTATTGTATACCGCTCAAATTGTTTCTAGGCAGGTAAACAGCTATTTTTCGCCGAAATAGGCGCTTTATTGATCAAAAAGCCGTACCGGGCGCTAACCCGATACGGCCAAAATGCAATGCAATTACCGCGGTGCTTCAAACTTAGCGATGGAAGAAACCGCGGCGCTCAAACTTGGGTTCGCAGCACACGTTGATACCCAGTTTGCGCAGTACCGTCTCGTCCGTCGGCGAGATGATCACGCTAAAGAAGGCATCGCAACCGCGCAGCTGCTCCAGGCCCGAAAGGACGCGAGCGGCCGTCTCACTCGTGGCCGAGGTGATCGACAGCGCCATAAGCGTCTCGTCGGTGTGGAGGCGCGGGTTTTTGCTTCCCAGGAAATACGTCTTGAGCTTGCTGATGGGCTCGATCGCCTCATCGCTAATGACCTCGAGCTCAAGGTCGACGCCCGAGACATGCTTGAGGGCGTTCATAATGAGCGAACTTGCGGCGCCCAGGCGCGTGGAGGTCTTACCGGTCACCACGGAGCCATCGGGCATGACCATGGCACCCACGGGACCACCCGTCAGCTGCTCCCTGGTGAGGGCCGCCGAGCGCGCCGGTGAATAGTTCTTATCGATGCCGGCTTTCTTCATAATAATCTTGAGACGGTCGACTTGCTCATCGCCCACGCCGGTACGGCGCACATTTTCGACCGCGGTAAAGTAGCGGCGGACGATCTCCATCTTGGAAGCGTCGCGGCAGGCATCGTCATCGGTGATGGCAAAGCCGACCATATTGACGCCCATGTCCGTAGGGCTCTGGTAGGGGCTCTTGCCCAAGATCTTTTCCATCAGGGCACGGACTACCGGGAAGGCCTCGACGTCGCGGTTGTAGTTGACCGTGGTCTTGTTGTAGGCCTCAAGGTGGAACGAATCGATGATATTGGCGTCGTCGAGGTCAGCCGTGGCGGCCTCGTAGGCAGTATTGACCGGATGCGTCAGAGGAAGATTCCAGACCGGGAAGGTCTCGAACTTGGCATAGCCGGCGGCGGTACCGTGCTTATGCTCGTGATACAGCTGCGAGAGGCAAGTGGCGAGCTTGCCCGAGCCGGGGCCGGGTGCCGTCACGACAACGAGTGGACGCGTGGTCTCGACAAACTCGTTCTTGCCGTAGCCTTCGTCGGACACGATCAGATCGACATCGTGCGGATACCCCTCGATGGGATAGTGCAGCTTGGCGGGAATGCCGAGCGCGTTCAGGCGATTGCGGAACACATCGGCGGCGGGCTGGCCGGCGTACTGGGTGATGACCACGGCCGCGACGGCAAAGCCGTTGCCGCGGAACAGGTCAACCAGGCGCAGCACATCCTCGTCATAGGTAATGCCAAGGTCACCACGAGCCTTGTTTTTCTCGATGTGGTTCGCGTTGATCGCGATGATAACCTCAACGTCATCGGCAATGCTCTTGAGCATGCGGAACTTGCTGTCCGGTTCAAAACCCGGCAGCACGCGACTCGCGTGATAGTCGTCAAACAGCTTGCCGCCAAACTCCAAATAGAGTTTGCCGCCAAACTGCGAGATGCGCTCCTTAATATGAGCGGCCTGCAGCTCGATATATTTCGCGTTGTCGAAACCCTGGCGCATGTATGGCTCCCGTCCCGTTTCCATTTAATGTTCTAGGCGATTATAACGGAGCCCGCCCTCCCCGATACCCAAACCATCAACAGGCACCAACCAAACACGCCCACCGCAACCACCGGGGACCCAGGATGGCTAATTTGAGGCGGGGAACAAGTCGCTCAGCACCAACGATGGCAGCGCCGCAGGTTGAGCATAAGCCAGCGAAAGCCCGCCAGAGCGAGCAAGGTGACGTGAAAGAGGAGGGCATAGGCCTTTTGGCCATGCCCGACGATTGAACGTCAGATTGCCGCTCTGGCGGGCTTGCAGCGTCGAGCGGTTCCGGCGTTTGGTAAAACGCCGGAACACAAGAGCGCCCCCTCCCGCGCATGAACGGAAGGGGGCTAAAGGTAGGAGTCTACCGGTGGGTTTACCCCACCGGACAGACGATGACCAGGTGATCCTTTACAGGATCGTCAAGGTTTCCGTGGGGTACCCGTTGGGTACTTAGAGCAGCACGCAGGCGACGGTCAGGATGACGGCGCAGACGACGGAGAGCGCGACGATGAGCTTAAGGGCAAACTTGAGCCAGGTCGTCCACTCGATCTTGGCCAGGGCGAGACCGCCCATGATGGCGCCGGAAGTCGGGGTGAACAGGTTCACGACACCGATGGCGGCGGAGAAGATCATGACCATGACCTCGGGCGAGAAGCCAAGCTTAACAGCCAGCGGTCCCATGATGGGCATGGAGACGGTGGCCATACCGGAGGTCGAGGGGATCAGGAAGGACAGGCCGAAGTAGACCAGGAAGCTCATGGGAGCGAAGATCACGCCGGACAGGCCAGCCAGGGCATTGGCGGCAGCGTCGAGGACGAAGACGTCGAGGCCGGTGTTAGCCATGAGGACGGAGATACCACGGGCGAGGGCGATGACGAGAACAACGGACATCATGTCGGCAGCGCCGGTGATGAAGGTGTTGACGATCTGCTTCTCGGACAGGCCACCGATGATACCGATCAGGACGGCCATGAGGAAGAACCAGGTGGAAGCCTCGTCGAAGTACCACTGGCCAATGGGCAGGCCGGTGATCAGGGCAGACCAGCCCTGGACGACGGCGTTACCGTCGGCGTCGTAGACAGCGCCAGCGTCGAAGAAGTTGGCGACGCCCTCGTTGAGGTCGGCCAGCGGAATGAAGCCGACGATCATGACGACGAAGGTGAAGGCGAAGGCGATCAGAACACCCTTCTGACGACCGGTGAGCTTGACCTCCTTGTGGACCTCGGAAGCAGCCTTGCCGTGAGCCTCTTCGGCGTCCTTGAGCTCCTGCATCGACAGGATGGTGGAACCCTTGTCAGCCTTGACCTTCTTGGCATAGTTCATCACGAAGACGATGGACATAGCGGTAGTGACAATCCACAGGACGGCACCGAGGCCGATGATGATGGACTGGTTGACCTCAATGCCAACGCCGGTCAGAGCGTCGACGGCAGCGCCGACGGCGAACGGGTTAACCGTGGAGCCTAGGCAGCCGCAGCCAGCGCCGAGCAGGACGGTAGCGGCGCCGACCATGGGGTCGAAGCCAGCAGCCATCATGGTAGCGGCGAGCAGGGCGTAGAAGGGAACGGTCTCCTCGCACATACCATAGGTGGTACCACCGAGGGAGAAAATGAGCATAAGGACAGGAACGAGCATGATCTCGTTGCCCTTAAGCTTCTGCACCAGAACGGCGATGCCGTTGTCCAGAGCGCCAGTCTCGGTCATCATACCGAGGAAGCCGCCCAGGATCATAACGAAGAGGCAGACGGGCAGAGCGTCAGCGAAACCCAGGATCGGGGCGGTGCAGAAATCGCTCAGACGGGCGGCAGTAACCGCGCCGCCGGACGTGCCGGAGACGATAACGGTAATCACTGCAACAATTGCCAGCAGAGCTAGAAGAATGGTGAACGATGAAGGCATACCGCGCTTTTTCTTAGCGGCCTCAGTCATGGTTCTCATCCCCCCTTCATAAATCATTTAACTTTCTCGCGCGAAGCGGATCTTCCGTGCCGTGCCCACCGCCCGACGCGAGATATTTACCAGACAAAGCCGCTCGGGGTGTGTAGCAAGACACCCCGAGCGAGATGCTAGATGCTCTTACTTGAGCGTGGCGTACATGACAGCCTTGATGGTGTGCATGCGGTTCTCGGCCTCGTCGAAGACCTTGGAAGCGGGGCTCTCGAAGACCTCATCGGTGACCTCCTGCTCGGTGATGCCGAACTGCTCGCACTTCTCGGCGCCAATCGTGGTGTTGGTGTCGTGGAAGCTGGGCAGGCAGTGCAGGAAGATGGCACCCGGGTTGGCCATAGCCATGACCTCGGAGGTAACGCGATACGGGGTGAGCTGAGCGATGCGCTCGGCCCAGACCTCGTCGGGCTCGCCCATGGAGACCCACACGTCGGTGTAGATAACGTCGGCACCGGTGACGCCGTCCTTGACGTCGGTGGTCAGCTTGATGGTGCAGCCGTTGGCCTCGGCGATGGGCTTGCAGGCCTCGATGACGTCGTCAGCGGGCATGCACTCCTCGGGGCCGCAGGCCACGAAGTTCATGCCGAGCTTGGAACAGACGACCATGAGGGAGCGAGCAACGTTGTTCTTACAGTCGCCCATGAAGACGAGGGTCTTGCCCTTGATGTCGTAGTTGAAGTTCTCCTGGACGGTCAGGATGTCGGCGAGCATCTGGGTGGGGTGCCACTCGGTGGTCAGGCCGTTCCACACGGGCACGCCGGACTTAGCAGCGAGCTCCTCGACGTCGTCCTGGGCAAAGCCACGGAACTCGATGCCGTCATACATGCGGCCAAGAACGCGGGCGGTGTCCTCGATGGACTCCTTCTTGCCCATCTGCGACGAACCGGGATCGAGATAGGTCACGCCCATGCCCAGGTCCATGCCGCCGACCTCGAAGGCGCAGCGGGTACGAGTGGAGGTCTTCTGGAAGAGCAGAACGATGTTCTTGCCCTCGAGATAGCGGTGCGGAACGCCAGCGCGCTTCATATCCTTGAAGTTCTTGGAGAGCTTGAGCAGGTACTCGATCTCCTCGGTGGTGAGGTCGAGAAGCTTGAGGAAGCTACGGCCGGAGAGGTTAACACCCATGGTTCGATTCCTTTCGAAGAAATGAATTACGTAAATATTAGTGTTGCCCGTTTGACGGGCGAAACCGGTGCGGTTGTAGGGGGACCGCACCGGAACGTTAAAGACTTAGAGGTCCTCGCGCCAGAAGGGCATGCTCATGCAGCGCGGGCCGCCGCGGCCGCGGGAGAGCTCGGCGGAGGGCACGACGAGAAGGTCCAGGCCCT
>JAGZDZ010000061.1:0-2722 GCA_018368535.1 Collinsella sp.
ACGGCGCCCCCGGACCCCAGAAGGGGCCGCGGGGGCGTTCGGCTAACTGCGGGAATGGCCTATTTGCTCAATGTGTTCGGCTGAGATCGGAAATCAACCAATGCCAGAAATCACGGAACTCCTCTCTGCATTTATCGCGAGGTAGGAAATGAATAAGTACAATGAGCAGTGTCCAACAAACGAAAGGCAAACAATGCGAGTCGAAACAACCGGAGTATGCAGAGGAAACTGGAAAATCTACCAGCAACTTAAAATAGAAGGCATCCATGAAGGCTCCAGCATAAAAGCTCAAGCGGCAACGGATGACGACCGCCGCTTACCTTTGTCTCTTCTAAAATTCAAGGACAATAACGGCGAATCGAACTCATACGTTCTTGTAATCCCCGACCCCGATACCCGAGCCATTAAAATTGAGTTTAACGAAATCGGCAAAGACGGTTGCAACCTGAGCAGCGACTCCCTTTCGCTCAATTGCAAGAACATCAAATGGGAGTCGCGTCTTAACTACAAAATTAAACCTGACATGTGCAGCAAACTCCGAAATTACGATGACGTTTCAGAGTTTGAGATGGCAACGATTGATTTTTGGCAGTGCATCGAAGATTCAAACGAGTATATCCTGAGGTGCACGATTAGAACACCGTACCGCAACGACTCGCAAATCAAACTTCGCTGCCTCGATCGATTCCTCAATGAGGTTGAGCTGAGCATAGTCAACTTCGGCTCAAATGTAACGAGCGTTGGATTTACATCCGAGAAAAAACAACTTGAAACACAGCTCTCGATCCGCATGCCAAAGGCGTTTGATCGTTACTACTTTATAATTGACGATCAAAATCACCCTTCATTCAGTGCATTTGACTGCTTAACGCCTGATAAATTAGGCTTGCTTCTTGAGGAGACCAACTTCCTCTTTACCCATGCGCAGTTTGACCCTGAATACCCCGAATGGTTTACAGAGCATAAGGCAACCATTGGCGCACTGGAGAAGCAGAGAAAAATCGTCTTCAATAGCGCTCCGAAATTCAGCATCATTGTCCCTCTTTACAACACGCCCATTTCGTTTTTTAACGATATGGTCGAATCCGTAAAAAACCAGTCTTATGCAAACTGGGAGCTCCTCCTAGTTAATGCAAGCCCTGACAATCAGGAACTAAAGGCTCGCGTTGAGCAGGAGACAGCCCGCGACAACAGAATTAAGTCAATTAATCTTACCGAAAATAAGGGTATTTCCGAAAACACAAACGCAGGCGTTGCCGTAGCTTCGGGCGATTTCGTTAGCTTCTTTGACCATGACGACATTCTTGAACCGGACTTGTTGTTCTCATATGCCGAGGCAATTGAAAACAACAATGACGTCGATCTTCTATATTGTGATGAAGATAAACTCATGCCCGATGGAAAGCTAGCGCAGCCGTTCTTTAAGCCGGATTTCAATATCGACCTGCTCAGAAACAATAACTATATCTGCCACATGCTTACCATCCGTAAGTCCCTGCTAGACACTCTAGAGCCTAACACAAAAGAGTTCGATGGAGCACAGGATCATAATCTGACTCTCCGCGCCGTGGAAAAGTCAAGGAAAGTTCATCATGTTGCGAAGGTTCTATACCACTGGCGCCTAAGCGAGACCTCCACCGCAGCAAATGCCGATAGCAAGCCGTATGCCACTATCGCAGGTATCAAAGCGGTCCAGAGTCATTTGGACAGGCTTGGGCTCAATGCGAAGGTCGAACAAGCGCGTCGTCCCTTTACATATAAAGTAACCTACGCTGTGCCAGATTCCCACCCACTCGTGTCAATTATCATCCCGACTAAAGACCACGCCGACATTCTGAACAACTGCATTACATCAATTGTTGAGAAATCAACGTACGACAATTACGAGCTCGTCATAATCGAAAACAACAGCACAGAAAAGGCGACGTTCGATTATTACGATAAGTTGCAAGCAAAATATCCTGACATCGTTCGTCTTGTAACTTGGGAACACGAATTCAATTTCTCCAAGCTCATGAACTTTGGCGTTGCTCACGCCAAGGGCGACTATCTCTTGCTATTGAATAACGATACTGAGGTAATTACGCCCAATTGGATCGAGACCATGCTTGGCATCTGCGCACGTGAGGATGTTGGCGCAGTCGGTGCAAAACTCTACTATCCCGACAACACCATTCAGCACGCGGGCCTATGCGTCACTGGCGGCGTAGCGGGACATCTATGCCAAAGCATGCCAAGGAATAATTGGGGCTACTTTGCACTCAACGATGCGCAACAAGACTTCAGCGCTGTCACTGCAGCTTGCATAATGACCAAGCGTAGCGAATATGAGAAAGTCGGAGGTTTCACCGAAGAGCTTCAAGTTGCATTTAATGATGTTGACTTTTGCTTAAAGCTACGCGAGATTAACGACCTGATCGTATACACGCCCGAAGTCGAGCTCTATCACTACGAGTCGATTTCTAGAGGCGTTGAAAACAATACGGAAAAGCAGATTCGGTTCCACAAAGAAGTCGCATACATGAATTATCGCTGGGCAAAATACTATGTCGAAGGCGATCCGTACATTAACCCAAATTTCAGCGTGGGAGAACCCGGAAATCGCTACTATCATTTATAAAGTTGAGTATTTGCTCGCTTGAGCGCTGTTGAATATCGCGAAACAGCACCGCCGATATCGCGCTTGGGCACCGGGGCCGACACTGGCCCCGGTGCTTTTTTA
>JAGZDZ010000017.1:0-51444 GCA_018368535.1 Collinsella sp.
GGAGGTCACGCCGTCCTCGGTGCCGCCGATGCCGCCGACCTCGGCCTCGATGGACATGCCCTTGGAGTGGGCAAGCTCAACGAGCTCCTTGGTGCGGTCGAGGTTAAGCTGGAAGGTCTCCTCGTGAGAGCCGTCATACATGATGGACGTGAAGCCGGCCTCGATGCACTTGAAGCAGTCCTCGTAAGAACCGTGATCGAGGTGAAGGGCGACGGGAACGGTAACACCCGTGGCCTCGACGGCAGCCTTGACCATGTCGGCGCAGACCTTGAAACCGCCCATCCACTTAGCGGCACCAGCGGTGCACTGAAGGATCAGCGGAGACTTGGCCTCCTCGGCGGCCTGGAGAATAGCCAGGGTCCACTCGAGGTTGTTGGTGTTGAAGGCACCGAGAGCGTACTTGCCGGCCTCGGCCTTCTTGAGCATGTCTGCTGCGTTGACGAGCATAAAAGAAACCTCCTGTAAGGTTGCTCCGATAACGCCTGTGATTTTACCACGGCGCACCCGAGCATAAACGTTCGTTTGTTCACGAATATCGTCCAAACAGACTTTTTTGACCGTTTGCCCTACGAAATTGACCCGTTGGGGAAAAATAGCTTGACGTTTGGACGCTTCTCGTGCTTTAGAAGCTGACTATAAAGCTACACCTGCATGAAAGGGTTCTGCATGAGCTCGCGTGCCATGGTGGTCGAATCGCCATGGCCGGTTAGGCAAACGGTATCGGGCGGGAGAAGCCGGGCGAGCTTGGAGAGCGAGCGCAGAATCGCCGCCTCGTCGCCACCGGCAAGATCGGTGCGGCCGTGGCTACCCGGGAACAGGGTGTCGCCAACAAAGGCGATGCATCCCTGCTCGGTGGCAGCAAACAAGACGAACCCGCCCGGCGTATGCCCTGGCGTCTCGATCACCTGCAGGCAGATATCGCCCACCTCGAGAGCATCGCCCTCGGCGAGTAGGCGCGTCGGCTCCCCGGGGTCGGGCGTCTCAATGCCCCACATAGCTCGCTGTTCCTCGATGTTCGCATGCGGCACCGCCACATCCTTAGCACACAGCTCATACTGGCAGCCCTCGCCAACGGCGGTTCGTACGCCGGCAACACCACCAACATGATCGGCATGGCCATGAGTGCAAACGGCGCCAAGCATGCGTACGCCGGGATGCTCGGCTCGAATATGCTCCACCAAGCGCTCGCCTTCCCATGCGGGGTCGATAATCACGCACTCATTGTCCGAAATAACAGCATAGCTATTGGTCTGAATGGGACCGTTTACGAGCGTCTCGATCTCGACCGATCCCTTGGGAGTTACATCCAAGGACACAGCACTCATGTCCCTCTCCTCTCTATAGAACTCGAGGCATCAAACGATGCCTCGAGTGTAGCGAATATCGATAATGTGGCACATTCGTCGCGACTAAACGCGGCGCTTAAGCTGGGCTCCACCCTCGCCGGGCATCAGGCGGCGCGCGTCGTAGACCGAGTCAACGCTGCTGATAGAAGCCAGCAGCGGATCCAGGCCACTCGCATCCGAGATCTCGACCATAAAGCGTAGGGTTGCAATACCCTCGCGGTTGGTCGACGTGGCGGCCGAAAGGATATTGCCGCCCGCATCGCCAATGGCAATGGTGACATCCTTGAGCAGGCCCATGCGGTCCAGGCACTCGACCACGATCTCGACCTGGAAGAGGGTGTCGGCAGCGCCGTCCCACTCCACTTCGATCATGCGCTCGGGATGCTCCATAAGGCCCTTGACGTTGGGACAGTTGGCGCGATGCACCGAAACGCCACGGCCGCGCGTGATGAAGCCGACGATATCGTCGCCCGTCACCGGATTGCAGCAATGCGCCAGACGGACCAGCAGGCCGCTGTTGCTCTCGCCCTTGACGATAATGCCGTTGCTGGCGCTCTTGCCGCGCTTTTGCGGCTTGCGGTTGGAGCCTCGGGCCGGCTGCTTGACGACCTCGGCGATAGCCTCGGCCTTGGTGAGCTGCTCCTCGGGCTTGGGGTCCAAGATTTGCTCGACCTTGTTACCCACAGCGCGCGGGGCAACCTTGCCGGCGCCGACGGCGGCAAACAGGTCCTCGAGCTGCTTGAAGTTCAGCTGCTCCGCCACGGCGTTGAGCGCACGCGTGGATCGCGGCGTAGAGATGCCATACCCGCGCTTGCGCAGGTCTTTGGCCAGTATATCGCGGCCGGCAGCAGCGTCGTCGTCCTTGGTCGCGGCGGCAAAATAGCGGCGGATCTTTGACTTGGCGGAAGGTGTCTTAACGATCTTGAGCCAATCACGCGACGGCTTGGAACTCTTGTTGGTCAGGATCTCGACACGGTCGCCCGTCTTGATCTCATGCGTGAGCGGGGCCACCGCACCGTTGATCTTAGCGCCGACGCAGTGGTTGCCCACCTCGGTGTGAACGGCGTAGGCAAAGTCGAGCGGCGTGGAGCCGGCACGAAGCGCCATGACCTCGCCCTTGGGCGTAAAGACAAAGATCTCCTGGTCGAACAGATCGACCTTCAGCGAGTGCAGGTATTCCTTGGCGTCGGTAATCTCGTCAGAAGCCGCCCAATCGAGCGAATGCTTGAGCCAGTTGATCTGGTCGTCCAGACGCTGGGCATCATTGGTCTTAGACGCAGACGATCCGCCCGACTTCTTATAGAGCCAGTGGGCGGCAATGCCGTACTCGGCCTGCTCATGCATCTCGTAGGTTCGAATCTGAATCTCGAGCGGGCGGGCCGTGGGGCCGATAACCGTCGTATGGAGCGACTGGTAGTTATTGACCTTGGGCATGGCGATATAGTCTTTAAAGCGACCGGGCATGGGGTGCCACAGCGTATGCACCGCGCCGAGCGTGGAGTAGCAATCGCGCACCGAATGCGTGATGACGCGCAGTGCCACCAGGTCGTAGATCTCGGAGAACTCCTTGCCCTTGCGCTTCATCTTTTGGTAGATGGACCAATAGTGCTTGGAACGGCCGTTGATCCGGAAGTCCTTCAGGCCAATGCGGTTGAGCTCATCGGTGAGCGTCTTGATGGTCTCGGCCAGATAGCGCTCGCGAACCTCGCGCGACTCAGCCACCATGCGCGCGATGCGCTGGTAGGCGTCGGGCTCCAGGTAGAAGAAGGACAGGTCCTCGAGCTCCCACTTAATAGAGCTCATGCCCAGGCGGTCAGCCAGGGGCGCATACACGTCCATGGTCTCGCGAGCCTTAAACAGGCGGCGGTCCTCACGCAGGGCTGCAAGGGTGCGCATGTTGTGCAGACGGTCGGCAAGCTTAACGATAATGACGCGGATGTCCTTAGACATGGCGAGGAACATCTTGCGCAGCGTAAGGGCCTGCTTCTCGTCCATGCTGTCGACTTCGATGTTGGTGAGCTTGGTCACGCCATCGACGAGCTCGGCCACCGTATCGCCAAACAGGCCGGAAACATCGGCAAGCGAGGTCTCGGTATCCTCAACGGTATCGTGCAGCAGCGCGGCGCACACCACATCGCAGTCCATTTTGAGATCGGCCAAAATGATGGCAACCTCGACGGGATGGTTAATGTACATCTCGCCCGAACGGCGCTTTTGGTTGCAGTGCTTCTCGGCGGCAAAGCAGTAGGCCTGCTCCACTTTAGAGAAGTCCTCCTCATTCATATATTTGAGGCACAGGCGCTCCAGCTTGTCGTAGCTGTCCGCCATAATCTCGGGCGGCAGCTCATCGGTATGCTTATAGTGCTCCATCTCCGAAAAAGGCTGGAGGGTGGAATCATGGGCGGTACGGGCTGCGGCATCCATCGAGGTCCCCTTCCCCTAGGCCCGCGGTACGATCGGGCGGTTAACTTTGGCTAGCATATCAGAAGCACACGAATCGAGCGCCCAGCTCCGGAAAGCCGAGAACTCCATGCGCGAGCGCAGGCCCTCCAAATAGCGAATTGACCTGCTCAATTGCACACGGCCGGGGTTTTCGGCCATCGCGATGCGGCGGGTGTCATCAAACCCCGAAACGCGACAGAAACCAAGCTCTTCGAAGATTCCCAGGCCGCTTTCCACCGAGCGCTCGTCGACCGGCGTGCGGGCATCGATGGCAAGGCACATCTGCGCGATGTCGATATCGCTCGCACTAAACGATTCGTCTCCGGTCTTGCCGCGGTTGGAGCGCCACATGGTCTGCAACGCACGATAGAGCGTGACGAGCTCGTCGCGCTCGGGCGCATAGCAGTCGAGTAGGCGCTCGTTAATGCGGGCATCGCGCGACGAATAGAGCAGATGGATCACGGCGGGCTGGCCATCGCGACCGGCGCGGCCACTCATCTGGTTAAACTCAATGCCGCCAAACGGCATGTGATAGAGCACGACATGACGAATATCGGGAAGGTTGACGCCCTCGCCAAAGGCAGATGTCGAGACGATGCAGCTGAGGCTGCCGTCTCGAAACGCCTCCTCTACGCGATGGCGGTCGGTGCGCGTAAGGCCCGCGTTGTAAAAGGCGATATGCGACGCGCAGTCGGGAACGCGTTTGCGCAGCGTCTTGGCAAGCGCCACGGACTGATCACGCGAGTTGACGTAGATGACGGTCTTCTCTCCCGTCGCGACGATGGACACCAGGCGGTTTTCGCGGCTCGCAAGATCGCGGTCGTCCTCGAGCTGCAAGTTCTCGCGCACGGTCTCGTCGACCACCGTACGGGTAATCGGCAGCACGCGGGCAAGCTCGGCTACAACCGGAGCCGTTGCGGTGGCAGTCGCGGCCAGAACGACCGGATCGCCCAGGGCCTTGAGGATATCGGGCATGTCGAGATAGGCGCTTCGGTCGCCGCCCTTGGCAAGACCGGCATGATGCGCCTCGTCAATGACGACAAACCCGATACGCCCCGAGCGCGCAAAGCGGTCGCGGTGAATGGACAGGAACTCTGGCGTCGTGAGCACGATACCGGTGCGGCCCGAAGCCAGGCCGGCAAACACGTCATCGCGCGCTGCCTCCACGGTCTCGCCGGTCAACACGCCCACGCCAATGCCGAGCGCAGCCATCGTCGACGAGAGGTGATAGGCCTGGTCGGCAACGAGCGCGCGCAGCGGATAGACAAAGATGCTCGCCCGCCCACGAAGGACCACCTCGCGCGCGGCGTGCACATGGAAGATGAGCGACTTGCCGCGCCCCGTCCCCATAACGGCCAAGACGCTCTGGTGGTCGGCGAGCGCGTCGAGTGCCTCGACCTGCGCGCGATGCGGCTGGTTCGAGCCGATAAAGCTATGGATAAGCGAGCGCGTGAGCTCGGTATAAGAAAGTTGGGCGAGCGTCTCGCGTTTACGCGACTCCAGGCGCGGGCCAGAATCCGCCGGTTGCACGCCGCGGCGAAGCTCACATGTCGGATCGTCGATATTGGGCGCCGTGGTATCGCGCACCAAGATATCTTTGATCATGAGCTTGGGCTTCACACGTCCCTGCCAATGCTCGGCCACGGCCTCGAACACCAAATCGACAGCGCTATCGCAATTGATGAGCTTATCGATCTGCGGCACGCGGAACATAATGGCCGGCACACTCGCGGCGCCATCGGTCGCCACGAAGCGCATGTGCTCGCCGGTTTTGCCCACCACGGCGCGATCGCACATTGTCACGCCCTCGGCCGCCAACAGCGGCACCTTGTTGCCCTGGCCAAACGGCTCAAGACGGGAGATCTGCTCGATGGTCTCGATATTCAGCTCGGAGAGGTCGACGGTGGCGGCAACCTCGTCGGTGTCCTCAAAGTCCTCGGCGGGAAGCTCGGACAGCACGGCGGAAAGGCGACGACGGAACTCGTCGAGCTTGGATGCCTCGATGGTCACGCCCACCGCACCCGCATGCCCGCCGCGACGAATCAGCAGATCCGAGCAGCGTTCTACGGCGTCGAACAGGTTGACCTTGCCCACCGAGCGACCCGAACCGCGAGCGATACCGTCTTCGATCGAGAACAGCAGCGCCGGCACGTGATAACGGTTGGTCAGGCGGCTCGCTACGATACCCTTGACGCCCTCGTGCCAGCCCTCGCCACCCACGACGATTGCGCGACCGCCATCATAGGTCTCCTCGACCTTTGCCATGGCATCGCGCGTGAGCTCCGCCTCGATCTCGCGACGCTGACGGTTAATCTCCTCGAGCTCGGCCGCCAGCGCGCTTGCCTCGATGGGATCGCGGGCAAGCAGCAGGTCGAGCGCCAGCTTGGGATCGGCCATGCGGCCGGCGGCGTTCAAGCGGGGAATGAGCGAAAACGACAGGCCATCGGCCGTAATACTAGAGAGGTCGGCCTTGGCGAGCGCGGCCAGCGCGATATAGCCGGGGCGGGCGGTCACGCGCATCTGCTGGATGCCCTCGGCGACCAGCGCGCGGTTCTCGGGCGTCAGCGGCATCATGTCGGACACGGTACCAAGCGCCGCGACCTCGATCAGCGAACGCCAATACGACGGCTTGCCCAGACGCTCGCCCAGGACCTGCACCAGCTTGAGTGCCACGCCGGCACCGGCAAGCTCACGCGAAGGACCCTCGTCCTCGAGCTTAGGGTCGGTCAGGGGCACGCCCTGCGGCACCTGATCGGAGGGCTCGTGATGGTCCGTGACCACCAAATCGATCCCCAGGCTCTCCAGATAGGAAACCTCTTCCTTGGCGGCAATACCGTTATCGACAGTCACGATCAGCTGGGGGCGAGCGAGCTCGTTAACGCGGTCGAGCGCCGCGCGCGAAAGACCGTAGCCCTCGTCAAAGCGATGCGGAATAAACGGCGTGACATCGGCGCCAAACGTGCGCAGCGCCTCGGTCAACAGGCAGGTCGACGTAATACCGTCAACGTCAAAATCGCCAAAGACCGCGATGTACTCGTGGTTACGAATAGCACGCTCGACGCGGTCGGCAACGACCGACATGCCCGGGATAATGAGCGGGTCGGCCCAGTCGCGATCGAGCGAAGGCGTCAAAAACAGCTGGCCTTCCTCGATGGATGTAATGCCGTGCGCAACCATAATGCGCGCCACCAGCCCGGGTATGCCCAGGCCAGCCGAAAGCTCCTTTTCGAGCTCGGGGTTTTGCTGAGCGACCGCCCAGCGATGCGTCGTCTTAAGCGATGACATAGGCGCCCACCCCCGATAGGGGCAGGTCGCCGCGATACCTCTCACGGTTCATAGCGATGAGTCCTCTGTGTATGCCCGCTTCGGCAGGCAGATCTGTTGAACGGATTTATTATACCGTGCAGCGCGGACGCAAATCGCCGCAGCACGCCGCGGTTTCGGTAAACGATGCCGGTAATAGCCTCGAAATATTCGAGCGTTTCTGACGCACGAACGCATGCGAGCGTCTAGCATATCCATTCAAAACGGATTCACGAGCAAAGGGAGTCGCAAGAGCATATGAAGCAATGGGTTGGACTGGGCAAGTTTCTCGCGGGGCACATGCAGATCATCGTTCCGATTTGTGTGGCGCTCGGCGTGCTCTTTCCTCAGCAGATCGGCGTTCTCAAGCCCATCGTTCCCACCTTGTTTGCCTTTATGACCTTCCAAGGTGCGCTCAGCAACACCTTTCACCAGGTGGCTGAGGTGTTCCGCCGTCCCCTGCATTTGATTTTGGCGTTAATTGTCTCGGCTGTGCTCATCCCCATCGCGGCGTATGCCATGGGCTCGCTGTTCTTTGGTTCCAACCCCAACCTTGTCTGCGGCATCGTGCTCGAGTACAGCATACCCGTGGCAGTCACTGCCTTTATGTGGATTAGTATGTTCGGCGGCAACGGCCCGCTCGCGCTCACCATCATCCTGACGTCCTCGGTCATCTCACCTCTAACGATTCCTCTTACGCTCAAGCTCCTGCTGGGCGCCACCGTCTCGATCGATGTGCCGAGCATGATGCAGGACATGGCCTTTATGATCGCCATCCCCGCCGTGCTCGGCATCGTGATCAACGAGCTCACGCGTGGATGGGGACACGAGAAGCTCTCCCCCACGCTTTCGCCCGCCTGCAAGTTCATGATGATGGGGGTCATCGCGTCCAACTCCACCGCCATGAGCGAGTACGTGCTGCACATGAACACGGTGCGCCTGGAAGTCGCCCTCTTTATTTTGGTCTTCGCCATCAGCGGCTTTGTCATCGGTTTTCTGGTCGCCCGTACGCTGCATCTGCCGTATAGCGAGACGACTACCATGTGCTTTACCTGCGGCATGCGTAACATCTCTTCGGGCGCCGTCATCGCCACGCAGTACTTTCCGGGCGAAGTCGTGTTCCCCGTCATGTGCGGAACGCTGTTTCAGCAGGTGCTCGCCTCGATTATCGGGCATCTCTTTGAGCGCCTAACCGGCGAGGAGCGCGCCAAACAGCGCAAGCGGGTCGAGGCCGGTCGCGACGCCATGGCACGCTAGGCAACACACTATTTGCAGGCGCTCGCCTTGCTACACGAGCGTTTCCAGATGCGCGTGCAGGCACTCAGCATCGATATCGAGCGTTGTCTCGGCATTGACCTGGGCCAGACGATAGCCCACAAAGTAGGGCGATACCACCCAACGTGGCAGCGCCTTGGCAATGGTCCGGCCGTCCATGTGATAGAAGAACAAGTTGTACGACTCTGCGCGACCACCATGGTGCTCGTTCAGGATATAGCGCAGGGCCACCTGAATCGCATCGGCAAACAGGTCCGCCTCGGCTTGGTCGCGGGCGTCGTCGCTGGCGGCGATTCCCTGTGGAGCCGAGACGTTGACCTCAAAGAATCCCATGATCGGCTCGGTTGAGATGTTGACCGCAACCCTCCCGTGCCGCCAAACATCGATGCCTTCAAAGTTGGCTGAGGTCAGCGCCGCATAGCCGTCCTCCTGTTCCAAGCCCACAATCTGCATGTGCGGATGGACGAGGCTGCCGCCCGAAAGCGGGCCTTTGTTCTTGTACATGAGCACACTGCGGTACTGTTGGGAATCGATCATCTGCTGCCAACAGCCCAGGGCAAACCGCATCACATGATGCAGCTCGTCCGGTTCATAGGTCACCAGGTCGGCGTCGTGATTGGCCGACTCGATCAATACGGTCTGACGGGTGGCCCGCAAGGTCTTGAACTTATTCTCGAGCCAGATGCAGTCACAATCGCGCTGGATGATGTTGGCGAGCCCCTCCGTGTCGCAAAAGGGGCACGCGGTACCGGGGCGGCGGTTGTCGTCGGGCTTACCGCTCGCCTGCTGAACGTCAAATACCAGCGCCACGAGTTATACCTCCAGCGGCACGATCTTGGTGCCATGGAGCTCGGAGACGCCTAGCGCCGCCGCGACCGCGTCGCGATTTGCCGTAGTGATACCGCCGCCGGGAAGGATGGTCAAGCGATCTCCCGCATACTCGATTAAACGAGCCAGGTGATTGAAATTATCCTCGATCGGCGTACCGGCAGCACCGCCATGCGTGAGGATGCGCGTAACGCCGCAGTCGGCAAGTGTATCAATGGCGTCCAGCTGAGCCTCGGGCGAGAGCTGGTCAAATGCCATGTGGAAGGTGATGTCAAGGGACTCGCGCTTGCACTCTTCGGTCGCGCAGCCCGTAGCCATAACGAGGGCGCCGAGGGTGAGCTCGTCGAGCGCCCAGCCGCCGGCACAGGGCTTGCAGCAGCCAAAGACCAGGCCGTCAACGCCGGCGCTCACAGCAAGGCCCAGGTCCATCTCCATCATGCGCAGCTCGTCCTGGTTGTAATGAAAGTCGCCACCACGCGGACGAATCATGCACATCACTCGCGCGTCGTGCTCGTGAGCGTAGCTGACTGTAGCGC
Source organism: Collinsella sp. (assembly GCA_018368535.1). Lineage (GTDB taxonomy): Bacteria > Actinomycetota > Coriobacteriia > Coriobacteriales > Coriobacteriaceae > Collinsella. The sequence goes on from JAGZDZ010000017.1 coordinate 9,731, forward strand.
TAATAACGCCGGCGGAAGGCGTGGTGCCACCGACGGCGAGGTTGTCACACAGCTCAATGCGCCCCGCACCGGCCTCGATGGCCGCCGGCACCCGCTCAAAGTTCTCGGCACAAAACTCGTACAGCATAGATAGGCCCCCAAAGACAGCAGATGTTTTCCGACGGGCATTGTCACACATCCCCATGAAGTTGCGGTGGAATAGGGACTATTTTGGCGTCTAGAGCCCCCATTTAGTCCCTATTTCACCGCAACTTAGAATGATCCCTTGGGAACGGCGCGGCTGGCCGAAAAATGTTGCCGATGGTGAATGTTGCGCAACATGGTTCGCAAATCTTGGTCAACCATGGCAGTATCGATATTCGGATCCAGAGGAAAGGATTGCCATGTTTAAGAGCATCCAAAAGAGCGGAAGGATCGCAGCAGTCGCCATCGGCCTGATCGCGGCCTTGTCTCCGCTCGCAGCCCCTCCCGCAGCACTAGCCGGCGGCAGCGTACCGACGCCCGAGCTGGAGAAGTCGTATAGCTTTAAAACCAGCAGCGACTATTCTGGCATCGGCAAGAGCGGCGATTCAATGTTCGGCTATTTGTACGATTACGACGACGATGCCAACTTAAAGAGCATAGTCCTCATCAATCTCAATGATGGCAGCTCGAGTCCCATTGCCATCCCAAAGAAAAGCCTTGACTCCGCATACCGCACGGGCAACAACCAACTCTATTGGGTTGACGGAAACAATGTGGTCGTTTTCTCTCCTGAAAACCAAACCCAGACAGCCCATCCTATCAATTCGGCGAAATATGCCCACACCGATGCAACCGTCTCCAATGACGGTAAAAGAGCAGCCGTGGAACATTATGATTATGAATACGAGCCCAAAAAGGTCGAAATTTATGACCTTAAAACCGACAAGTTAATTCAAACATATCAATCTAATAAAGATGACTCTTGGTACAGCTACTCAAAAGACATGAGCCGTCTCTATACTTTGCCGGACAATACTGACAAAGGCGTTGTTTCGCTTAGGGTTTTCAACTGCGATACGGGGTCAACGGAATTGAAAACGGTTAACGTGAAAAAAGACGACAGGTCTTCGGACATCGATTACATTACCCCAAGCTCTAACTCGGATGATATCTATCTTTCAAACGACATCACGTTGATAAAAGCCGACCACGATGGGAACATGAGCGTTCTATTTAACGATTATGATCATTCCCCTGATTTCTATTCATCAGCATCAGCTGAGCTTTTTTCTATCTACGTTAAAAATGGATCGAACGATCTTTTTGAAGAGGATGACGGGGATTACTACCTGAATGAAAAGGATGCCGGCCTTGGCGTTTGCGACCTGAATAGTGGCAAGGTCATCAGCTCGATTGCCTTCCCCTTTGGCAATGGCTACCTCAACGATATTTCGCATGATGGCGGCATCTTACTTGGGAGATACTCAGACGACGACAGGTCCTCAGCATGCCTAGTCGATGCTCAGACCGGGGCAAAGAGCGAGTTTGACTCTCATTTGTGCAACCTTCGGTTCATGAACGGCGATCGCAAGATTTTGGCAACCTATTTCGACGAGAATGACTCCACCACGCTTCACGTGAACATCTACAAGTCGAACATTCCCCATTCACTACCCGATGATGTTCTCTACTTTGTCCAGACTCACCTGCCGTTTGTTATTGGCGGTGGCGTGGCGATCGTCCTCATCATCGGTGGCGCGATCGTTATCCTTTGCATCCGCAAGAAGCGCACGAGGACAGCAAACGGCATGGCAGCCGCAACGCCCAAGCCCCAGCGCAAGCAGCGTCGCCGCCAGAAGCGCGCCCAGCTCAACGTCGCAGTGCCCACAGCACCGGGAATGCCAGCGAACCCGACCGAGCCCGCCCGCTTCTGCCGTCACTGCGGAACCCCGCTCGTACCCGAAGCCCAGTTCTGTCCAACATGCGGACAAAAAGTAGACTAGCGAACAAAACCCAATAGCCCCCAACCACCAAGGCCCCGTTCCGACACATTCCGGAACGGGGCCTTGGCTTGGTGCAGGGGTGCAAATTTGGGAAGGTCATCGTCGCACGCCCCAATGAAGTTGCGGTGGAATAGGGACTGTTTTGGCGTCTAGAACCCCTATTTAGTCCCTATTTCACCGCAACTTAAAAAGGGGCGCTGACCGGGATAGTCAGCGCCCCTTTGTTGAATGGATTAACCACCAAGATAGGCTTTGCGGACGTTATCGTCGTGCAGGAGTTCTTGGCCCGTGCCGGTCATGGTGATCTTGCCGGTCTCGAGCACGTAACCGCGTGTGGCAATGGAAAGCGCCATCTGCGCGTTTTGCTCGACCAGAAGCACCGTGGTGCCGGCCTTGTGCAGGTCCTCGACAATCTGGAAGATCTGTTCGATCAGAATCGGCGCCAGACCCATGGAAGGTTCGTCGAGCATAAGCAGTTTGGGGTTACTCATAAGGGCGCGCCCCATAACGAGCATCTGCTGCTCGCCGCCTGAAAGGGTACCGGCGACCTGGCGACGACGTTCCTTCAGGCGCGGGAACTGCTCGTAGACGCGCTCCAGGCCCGGAGCCACCGTGGACTTGGGCTGCGTATAGGCACCCATCTCCAGGTTCTCCTCAACCGTCATCTGCAAAAAGGCGCGACGACCCTCGGGAACTTGAGCCAGGCCCTTACCAACCAGCTTATCAGCGGGCGTATGAGTAATGTCCTCGCCCATAAACTTGATGGAGCCGGTCTTAGAGCGCAGCAGGCCCGAGACAGTCTTAAGCGTCGTGGACTTACCGGCGCCATTGGCACCGATCAGGGCCACGATCTCGCCCTCGTTGACGTTAAAGGAGATGTCCTTGATGGCGTGGATGGCGCCGTACCAGACGTTGATGTTGTAGACGGAAAGCATCGGCTCTGCCATTTAGTTCTCCCCCTTATCCTGCTTGCCCAGATACGCCTCGATAACGGCATCGTTGTTCTGGATCTCCTCTGCCGTGCCCTTGGCGATGACCTTACCAAAGTTGAGCACGCAGATACCCTCGCAGATGTTCATAACGAGCGACATATCATGCTCGATGAGCATGATGGCAATGCCGAAGGTGTCGCGAATCTTGACGATGTTCTCCATGAGTTCCGCGGTCTCGGACGGGTTCATGCCGGCGGCAGGCTCGTCGAGCAGCAGCAGTTTGGGGTTGGTGGCAAGCGCGCGGACGATCTCCAGACGACGCTGGGCGCCGTAAGGCAGCGAGCCGGCCTGCTCGTTTGCCAGATGCTCCATATCAAAGATGGACAGCAGCTCCATGGCACGCTCGTGGGCGGCCTTCTCGTGCTTCCAATACGTCGGCAGGCGCAGCACGCCCTCAAAGCCGGAGTAACGCTCCTGGTTATGCAGACCGACCTTAACGTTGTCCTCCACCGTCATGGTGTTGAACAGGCGAATGTTCTGGAAGGTACGGGCAATACCCATGCGGTTGACCTGATAGACCGACTTGCCCGAGGTATCCTCGCCGTCGAGCAGGATGGTGCCGTGCGTGGGCTGATACACCTTGGTGAGCAGGTTGAAGACCGTGGTCTTACCGGCACCGTTGGGGCCGATCAGACCGGCGATCTCGGTCTTGCCGATAGTCAGGCTAAAGTCGTCGACTGCCTTAAGGCCACCGAACTCAATGCCCAGGTGGATGCACTCGAGTGCAGGGCGCTCGCCCAGGTCGCGGTCGGGAACGATGGCTCCAGAAGGATACGGGACCATCTTGCCCTTCTTGAACTCAAACTTACTGGGCATCGGCTGCCACCTCCTTCTTGGAAGCAAAGCGGTCCTTGACGCGACCGAAGAACGCCTTGAGCTGCGGGTTGTTGGTAAAGATCATGACCAGGATCAACACGATGGCGTAGATGAGCATGCGGTAGTCCGAGAACTGACGGAGCAGCTCGGGGAGCACCGTGAGCAGCGCCGCGGCGATAACGGAGCCGCGCATATTGCCCAGGCCGCCCAGGACCACGAACACCAGAATGAGAATGGAGGTATTGAAGTCGAACTTGGTGGCGGAGAGCTGCGAGAAGTTACCGCCGAAGAGAGCTCCGGCAGCACCGGCGAGGGCAGCGGAAACCACGAAGGCGATCATGCGGTACTCGGTGACGGAGATGCCTACGGACTCGGCAGCAATCTTGTTATCGCGCACGGCCATAATGGCACGGCCGGTACGGCTGCGAACCAGGTTGAGCACGATCACGAGTGCGACCATGACCAAGATGGCACCGGCGAGGAAGGTCGAGTACGTCGACACGCCCGAGGCGCCCTGGGCGCCCTTGATGATGGCGGTGCCGTCCTCGAGCAGGTGCAGGTCGTCGATCGTAGAGTTGCCCGTGATGTTAAAGATCACGTGCAGGCCGCGGGAGTCGACGCCCACAATGAGGCAGGTGACGATCTCTTTGATGATCTCGCCAAAAGCCAGGGTCACGATAGCCAGATAGTCGCCGCTCAGGCGCAGGACCGGGATACCGATCAAGAAGCCCAAGATGGCAGCGGCGATAGCGCCGACCACGATGCTGATGATCAGGCGCATCGGGTCGGACGGAACGGCGCTCTCCAGCGCGACGGCGGTAACGATTCCCGTATAGGCGCCGACGCTCATAAAGCCCGCATGGCCCAGCGACAGGTCGCCCGCGATGCCGACAACAAGGTTGAGGGAAATGGCCATGACGATGTAGGCCGTAATGGGAACCAACTGACCGGCAATCATGCGCGGAATCATGTGGTTAGACTGCATAAAGAACACGATGGCGAAGGCCACGATGCACATAGCGTACGTGACAAAATCGTGACGCGTCTGCTTGTCTTTAAGAAACTTCATAACGCTCACCTACACCTTCTCGGGGACGTACTTGCCCAAGAGGCCGGCAGGCTTGACGAGCAGGACGATGATCAAAACACCAAAGACGATGGAGTTGGCAAGGCTCGTGGAAATGTAGGCCTGCGCCATCGCCTCGATGATGCCGATGAGAATGCCACCGACAAAGGCGCCGGGGATGGAGCCGATGCCACCGAAGACGGCGGCGTCGAAGGCTTTGATGCCAGGCATGGCGCCCGTCGTGGGCTGCAGCACCGGCGAGTAGGAGCACAAGAGCACGCCGGCGATGGCGGCAAGGGCGGAGCCGATGGCGAACGTCATCGAGATGGTGCGGTTGACGTTGATGCCCATGAGCTGAGCGGCGGCCTTGTCCTCGGACACGGCGCGCATGGCCTTGCCCATCTTGGTCTTACCTGTAAAGAACATCAGGCCGGCCATGATAACCAGGCAGGCGACGATGGTGACAAGCGAGACGGCGCTTACGTTGAACTTGGCCAAGAACTCCGGCACCTGGAAGGTGACGAGCGAAGTGAAGTTCTTGGGCGTGGCGCCCCACAGAAGCTGCGCGGCGTTCTGCAGGAAGTAGGACACGCCGATAGCCGTGATCAGAACGGCCAGCGGGCCTGCTTGGCGCAGCGGCTTATAGGCCAGACCCTCGATGAGAACACCGAGAACGGTACAGACCACACAAGAGAGAACTACAGATGCCCAGCCCGGGAGGCCGAGATACGACGTGGCGCAGAACGAGACATAGGCACCGACCATGATGACGTCGCCGTGAGCGAAGTTCAGCATCTTGGCGATACCGTAGACCATGGTGTAGCCCAACGCGATGATGGCGTAGACGCTGCCCATGGACAGGCCGTTGACCAGGTATTGGATAAAGACCGTCATGTTCCACATCCCCCTTTCGAATAGGTTTCCAGTTAATGTATGAAACAGGGACGTTACATCGTCCCTAGATACCAAGCAAGCAGGGAAGGCCAAAACCTCCCCTGCTTGGGATCAAAACCGCTCTATGTAAGGCGGCCTATTAGGCCTGTACGTACTTGCCGTCAGTGATGACGTACGCCGTGGGCTCCTTCTGGACCTGACCCTTATCGTTCCAGGAGAGCTTGCCAGTCAGGCCGTCAACAGTAATGTTGCGCATAGCCTCGGGAAGCTTCTCGGCAACCTCGGTGGGGTCGGCGTCGACACCCAGGCCGGCCTCCTTGAGAGCCTCGACCACAGCATGCACGCCGTCGTAGGCGTCGGCGGCAAACTGGTCGGGGGTATCGCCGTACTTATCTTTGTAAGCGTTGACGAAGTCGGCGTTCTTCTCGTCGTCGGCGGAGAACGGGGTCATGAGCAGCAGACCCTCGGCAAGAGAGGTATCGAAGCCCTCAACGCCCAGGATACCGTCCATGCCGTCGCAGCCCATCATCTTGACGTCGTAGCCCATGTCCTTGGCGTTCTTGAGCAGGACGGACGCCGGTGTGTAGTAGATCGGCGCAAAGATCATGGTGGCGCCAGCCTGCTTGGCCTTGGTCAGCTGGTTGGTAAAGCTCGTGGCGGAGTCGTCCTTAAAGGTCTCCTCGTCAACAATCTCGAGCTTGGACTCAGCGGCCTGGGCCTTAAAGGAATCTGCGATGCCCGAAGAATAGGCGTCGCCGGAGTTATAGAACAGCACGAACTTCTCGTCCGCATACTTCTGCGCCAGGAACTTGGCAGCGTTGACACCCTGGTTGGGGTCGGTGAAGCAAACCTGGAAGACGCAATCCTTGCCCTTGGTAACGTCCTCGGAGGACGCGGACGGGGTAATCATGAACGTCTCGGGGTCGTTACCGCACTCAGCAGCAACGGCGACCGACGCACCCGTGGTGGTCGGACCGACAAGGGCCTGCATGCCCCAGTCGAGCAGGGTGTTGAAGGCGTTGACGGCCTTCTCGCCGTCAGCCTGGTCGTCCTCGGCCTTGCTGACAAGCGGCAGTTCCTTAGTCGAGAAATCCTTGCAGCCAAGCTCGACAGCCTGTGTAACGGACTTGCCGTAGGACGCGTTGGCGCCGGTCAGTGGGCCGATGGTGCCGATCTTAAACGAAGCGTCGCCCGAAGCGGAACCACTGTCGCCGCCGTTGGAGGAGCAGCCAGCTAGAATGGACATCGCCCCCAGACCTGCTGCGCTCGCGATAACGCTCCTGCGATTCATAACAGGGTTTAATGACTTACCGGTGAGGCTCGACATGCGGCTCTCCTCTCAAATCTCGTCGGGTTTCGGTTACCCGACAGGCCATCCTTCGCCGCGTTCGGCGTTCGCAAAATACTAGACGCTTTAGTTAAGGAAAGTGGCGATTATTTCAACTTTTCTTTGGATTTGTTCATTTATCCATAATCATGCGTATTTCTGTCGGTTTATGCAGTTTAGCCACTTTATTGTGTGAAAGTAATGTTTCCGTTCTGTTACAGGCGTCCCCGCCCTGAATAAAACGACCCCACCGCTCGCGTTTTGTGCGCACCTAGGCGGCGATGTACTTGCCGTCCTGAATCACATAGGCCGTAGCGGGCTTCTCGACCTGGCCCTCGTCATTCCACGCCGACGAGCGCCTGCATGCCCCAGTCGCACAGGGCAAACCTTATGGCGCAAACGTTGACAGTTTGTTACGGAAGTTCGTTTGTAGCGAGCATGTTTCCAATGTTTCCGCAGCGTTTCGGGGGTGCCGTTTTGTGCGACTCCTGTTGCCTGGCGAGCACGCGCCCTCGGTTCACGCTAGAATGCACTCAACCTTTAAGCGGTTAATCCATCCATAAGATGCACGAAGGAGCTATCTATGAGCGAACCCCTGCGCACCGTGAACGTCGGTCTGATCGGTCTGGGAACCGTCGGCGGCGGCGTGGCCCGTCTGATCAAGAGCCACCACGATGAGTACCTGGCAGCCTACGGCATCGACCTTAAGCTGACCCGCGCCTGCGCGCTTGCCTGGGAGCAGGCCGAAGCAGCCGGTATTGAGCGCGAGGCCTTTACAAGTGACTGGCACGACGTCGTCACCGACCCCGCCGTCGACATCGTCGTCGAGCTGATCGGCGGCGAGCATCCCGCAACCGAGATCTTCACCACTGCCTTCGAGAACGGCAAGCATGTCGTCTCCGCCAACAAGGCTCTGCTGGGCCGTCACGTCGAGACGCTCGCCGAGAAGGCGCGCGCGTGCGGCGTGCAGATTAAGTGCGAGGCCAGCTGCGGCGGCGGCATCCCCATTGTCAGCACGCTTGAGCACGACCTGGTAGGCAACAAGATCCTGACCATCGCCGGCATTCTCAACGGCACCACCAACTATATCCTGTCGCGCATGGACGCCGAGGGTGCCGATTACGCCGACGTACTTGCCGACGCGCAGGCCAAGGGCTATGCCGAGGCCGACCCGTCCGCCGACGTCGACGGCTTCGACGCCGCCAGCAAGACGGCGATCCTCGCCTCCATCGGCTTTGGCACCCGCGTTACCACCGACGATGTGTACCAGCAGGGTATCCGCACCATCGGCGCCGAGGACATCGCCCAGGCCCGCGAGCTCGGCTACACCATTAAGCTGCTCGGCATCGCCCGCAACACCGACGCCGGCGTCGACGTCCGCGTGCATCCCACGCTGATCCCCGCCGACCACATGCTTGCCAAGGTCAACGGCGCCATGAACGCTGTCTACGTGGTAGGCGACGCCGTGGGCGAGACCATGTTCTACGGCGCGGGCGCAGGCTCCTTCCCCACCGCGAGCGCCGTCGTGGGCGATATCCTGTCGCTCTCCGAGCAGATCAGCCGCGGCGTGGCTCCGCTGCCCGAGATTGAGCCCTATGGTCACAACCTCGCCTTTAAGCCCATGGACGAGCTCCAGACTAAGTACTATGTGCGCCTGAAGGTCGCCGACCGCGTGGGCGCCCTGTCCGAGACGGTCGATATCTTTGCCAAGCACAACATCTCGATCTCGCTCATCAACCAGGTCGAGGACGGCAAGTCGGGCGTCAACGATGCCTGTTCGGTCATCTTCCTGACGCACCGCGCGCTCGAGAAGGACGTCCAGGCTGCCGCCGCCGAGCTTGCCAGCGTCGACTGCGTGGCCGAGGTCGCCAACGTCCTGCGTATCGAGGACGTCGAGGCCTGGACCGAAGGCGTCATGGCGAACTAGTCCATCAATCGCCTAGCAATACGCGCTTTGAGGGCTCCCGTCCGATGTGGGACGGGAGCCCTTTTGTCTCCTGCCCTAAGCACAACGGCAGAGCACATTTGCGCGAGCCGCTCATCGGTAACGCGGGCTACCGTTCACCGATATGCAAACGCGGCCGATTCCGGCTACCGCTACGCTGTGCTGCGTATGTCCAACCCCCGAAGAATGGAGGCACCATGTTGCTCGAGGGCAAGAAAGCAATCGTCACCGGAGGCACGCGCGGTATCGGCTATGCCATCGCCTGTCGCTTTATCGAGGAGGGCGCCGCCGTCACGGTCTTTGGCTCGCGTCAGGAGACTGCCGACGCCGCCGTTGAAAAGCTAGCCGCAGCCTATCCCGAGGCCAAGGTCTGGGGCCGCACCTGCGACCTCACCTCGCTCGAGGCCGTAACCGAGGCCTTTACCGAGGCAGCCGCCGACATGGGTGGCCTGGACACGGTCGTTAACAACGCCGGCATCTCCCAGCGCTCGCCCCTTTTGGACTACACGGCCGAGGAGTTCGCCAAAGTCATGGATCTCAACGTCGTCGCCGTCTTTAACGGCCACCAGGCTGCCGCCAAGATCATGACCGAGGCCGGCCACGGCGGCACCATCACCACCACGAGCTCGATGGTCGCCAAGTACGGTCAGCCCTCTGGCGTCGGCTACCCCACGTCCAAGTTTGCCGTCAACGGCATGGTCCAGTCGCTCTCGCGCGAGCTCGCCCCCATGGGTATTCGCGTCAATGCCGTCGCGCCTGGCGTAACCAAGACCGATATGGTCGCCAACCTGCCCGAAGAGGTCATCAAGCCCATCATCGCCACCATCCCGCTCGGCCGCATGGGCGAGCCCGAGGACGTCGCCAACGCCTTCGTTTTCCTAGCGAGCGACATGTCATCCTATGTCACGGGCGCCGTGCTCCCCGTCGACGGAGCCGCCCGCTCCTAAAGGTCGCAAGCCACGACTTCGAACCTCAACGAGGCCCAACGCAAAAGGCGCGCTGCATGCATCAACCGCAGACAGCGCGCCTTCTATTATTTGGACGGAACCCGTATCCCGGCATTCCTTACTACTTACCGTCGTCGTCCTGGGCTTCATCGCGCGCGTAGAGCTCCAGCATGCGGCGGCGATATTCATGCACGGCGAGCTTGGCGCGCTCCAGGCGGCGACGCTCGCGCGGAGTCAGCTTGGACGGGTCGATCTCGTCGCCATAGGTTTTCTCGGCCAGCAAATGAGCGGCGTCCACGATACGGGCATCGATGTGCCCGTTTGCCGCCTCGGTCGAGAGGCGGTCGGCAATGGAATCAAGGGTAGGTATGCCGTCGAGCGAACGCCCATGGCCATGCGAGGTCAAAAGCTCATGCTCGCGTGCGAGCAGGCTCGCCAAATCGTGATGGGCGCGTAGGATGTCAAGTGCATCGGATGGATGCTCGGCAACCTCTGCCACGGCGGCGACCGGCGCGGCGTCGACCACGCGGTAGAAGAGCTGCGCGAGCAATGGCATCAAGAACACCGTGATGGCACCGGCGGCAACCATGACCGACGCAATATCTTGCGACAGCGCGCCCGCGTTGACGGCCACGCTCGTTACGGCAACGATGATCGGCAGCGCCGTGGTGCAGTACAGGGCCACGGTAATGCGACCATACGCCGACACATCGCGTGTCGCAGGACAAATGCTCATAGAGATGAGAATGGGCACGGCGCGAATGATCAGCAACGCCACGATAAAGCCCGCGAGCAGCCCGGGGCGCGACGCCACGGCCGTCAGGTCGATCTTTGCGCCCGACACGGTAAAGAACACCGGAATCAAAAAGCCGTAGGCCAGGCCGTCGAGCTTAGTCTCGAGCGTATGGTTGCCCTCGGGGATGATATAGCGCAGGACAAAGCCGGCGGCAAAAGAACCCAACACGATATCGAGATCAAAGACGGCCGAGAATGCCACGAGCGTGACCAGGATGAGCACCGTCAGGCGCACGAAGGTCTGCGACGTGGTATCGGCGCGTTCCTCGACAAACGCAAAGAAGCGGCTGCCGACGCGCTTGGAGCGGCTTGGGACCACGGCCAGCAACACGCAGACCACCGCAAACAAGCCAAGGATTACAAGCGTCTGGATGCCAGTGCGAGCAGACAGCAGCACCGACATGGCGAGCACGGGACCGAGCTCGCCCCAAGTGCCATACGCGAGAATCGAGTCACCAACACGCGTGCCGGTGAGCGAGCGCTCGCGCATGATGGGCACGAGCGTGCCGAGCGCCGTCGAAGTGAGGGCAAGCGTCACGGCGATACCGTCGAAATGACTGACCGAGAACCACGGGGTAAAGCGCACGGCAAGCCAGGCGATACCAAACGTGACGACCCACGTCGCCAAGCCGTAGCGCCCCTCGACGCCCGTGATGCTCTTGGGGTCGATCTCAAAGCCGGCGAGCAGGAACAAAAAGGCCAGACCCAGCTCGGACACCAGCGAGACCTCGGCATCTACATGGATGACGCCGAGCATATGGGGTCCCAGCACCGCACCGAACACGAGCAAAAAGACCGTCTCGGGAACGGGCTTTCCGGGAATCGCCGAGGCGATGAAGGGGCTTGCAAAGGCCACGAGCGCGATGATGGCGAGTGAAACGAATGCCATGTGATGCCTTTCTCTTGTTTGCGCATCACTGTAGCACCCTCGCCGTCCTCAACGCGCCGCGAGCTGTCGTATCATAGTGAGGTTTACAAACATGTGGCTCAAGGCGACCGCAGGGCAGACCCCGCAAACCGACCGCTGCCGCATACCGTACCGTACGCCCAACCGATCAGGAAGGCAGGAACCAATGGTCTCTCGTATCTACGTGGAGAAGAAACCCGGGTTCGACGTCGAGGCTCAGCAGCTCAAGGACGAGCTGACCGAGATTCTCGGCATCAAGGGCATCGAGGCCCTGAGGATCATCAACCGCTACGACGTCGAGGGCATCGACGAGGAGCTTTTCCGCTCCTGCGTGCCGACCGTCTTTAGCGAGCCTCAGGTCGATGTGACCTACGACGAGCTCCCCGCAAGCGATGGCGCCGTCTTTGCCGTCGAATTCCTGCCTGGCCAGTTTGACCAGCGCGCCGACTCCGCCAGCGAGTGCGTGCAGCTCATCAGCCAGGGCGAGCGCCCCGCCGTGCGCTCCGCCAAGGTCTATATGATCTCGGGCGCTCTGGACGAAGCCGCCATCGAGGCCATCAAGCACTACGTGGTGAACCCCGTCGAGGCGCGCATCGCCTCGCTCGACTTGCCCGAGACGCTGTACATGGAGACTCCCGAGCCCCAGCCCGTCGAAGTGCTCGACGGCTTCCGCGAGCTCGACGAGGCCGGCCTTGCCGCCTTTATCGCCGATCGCGGCCTTGCCATGGACGAGGCGGACATCGCCTTCTGCCAGCAGTACTTCCGCGATGAGGATCGCGACCCCACCATCACCGAGATCCGCGTGATCGACACCTACTGGTCCGATCACTGCCGCCACACCACCTTCGGCACCGTCCTGGACGACGTGACGATCGACGACGCCGTGGTGCAGCAGGCCTTCGACCGCTACATGGAGATGCGCCACGAGCTCGGTCGCGACGCCAAGCCCGTCTGCCTCATGGACATGGGCACCATCGGCGCCAAGTACCTTAAGAAGACCGGCGTCATGACCGATGTCGACGAGTCCGAGGAGATCAACGCCTGCACCGTCAAGGTAAAGGTCGATGTCGACGGCGAGGACCAGGACTGGCTGTTCCTGTTTAAGAACGAGACCCACAACCACCCGACCGAGATCGAGCCCTTCGGCGGTGCCGCCACCTGCGTGGGCGGCGCCATCCGCGACCCGCTCTCGGGCCGCAGCTACGTGTATCAGGCCATGCGTGTCACCGGCGCCGGCGACCCCACCGTCCCCGTGTCCGAGACCCTCGAGGGCAAGCTGCCGCAGCGCAAGCTCGTGACCACCGCTGCCGCCGGCTACTCCAGCTACGGCAACCAGATTGGCCTTGCCACCGGTCAGGTCAACGAGCTCTATCACCCCGGCTACGTGGCCAAGCGTATGGAGGTCGGCGCCGTGGTGGGCGCTACCCCGGCAAACCACGTGCGCCGCGAGTGCCCCGCCCCCACCGACAAGATCATCCTGCTGGGCGGCCGCACCGGCCGTGACGGCATCGGCGGTGCCACCGGCTCCTCCAAGACCCAGAACACCGAGTCCATCGAGACCTCGGGCGCCGAGGTCCAGAAGGGCAACGCCCCGGTCGAGCGCAAGTTGCAGCGTCTGTTCCGCCGCGGCGACGCCTGCCGCCTGATCAAGCGCTGCAACGACTTTGGCGCCGGCGGCGTCTCGGTCGCCGTAGGCGAACTTGCCGACGGCCTGTACGTGGACCTGGACACCGTGACCAAGAAGTACGACGGCCTGGACGGCACCGAGCTCGCCATCTCCGAGTCCCAGGAGCGCATGGCCTGCGCCGTCGCCGACGGTGACGTCGAGGAGTTCATGGGCTACGCCGCCGAGGAGAACCTGGAGGCGACCGTTATCGCCGAGGTTACCGCCGAGCCGCGCATGCGCATGGCCTGGAACGGTGTCGCCATCGTCGACCTATCCCGCGAGTTCCTCAACTCCAACGGCGCGCCCAAGCACCAGGTCGCCCACGTGTGCGCCCGCAGCGTGTGGCAGCCCAGCTGGGCCGGCACCACGCTTGCCGAGCGCATGACCTCGCTTGTCACCGACCTCAACGTTGCCTCCAACAAGGGCCTTTCCGAGCGCTTCGACTCCACCATCGGTGCCGCAACCGTGCTTATGCCCTTTGGCGGCAAGACGCAGCTCACCCCGAGCTCGGCCATGGTCGCCAAATTCCCCGTGGACGGCGAGACCACCACGGCAAGCGCTATGGCATGGGGCTTCAACCCCTACCTGATGGAAGCCGACCAGTTTGCGGGCGCCTACCTGTCCGTGGTCGAGTCCATCGCCAAGCTCGTTGCCGCCGGCTTTGAGCACAAGCGCGCCTACCTCTCCTTCCAGGAGTACTTCGAGCGTCTGCGCACCGAGGCCGAGCGCTGGGGCAAGCCCACGGCAGCCGTCCTGGGCGCCCTCATGGCCCAAGTCGACCTGGGTGCTGGCGCCATCGGTGGCAAGGACTCCATGAGTGGCTCGTTTGAGGACGAGGCCGGCGAGCTCAACGTTCCGCCGACTCTGATCAGCTTCGCTGTGGCCGTGGGCCGCGCGGCGCGCGCCGTCTCCCCTGAGTTCAAGGGCCTGACGCACCGCGTCGTCCGCATCGCCCCCGCCACCTACGGCGAGGACTACCGTCCCGACGCCCAGCAGCTGCTCGCCGCGTTTGACGCCGTCGAGGCGCTCACCGCTACCGGCGACGCCCTGGCTGTCTCCACGCCCGGCTACGGCTGCGGCGCCGAGAGCCTCTTTAAGATGTGTGTCGGCAACCAGATCGGTATCGAGCTTGCCGAGGATGTGGACGTGGAGAGCCTCTTCACCCCGCTCTACGGCAGCTTTATCGTTGAGCTCGCCGAGGACGCCGAGCTGCCCGAGGTCGCCGATGGCGTTGTCGTCGAGCCCCTGGGCACCACCGTCGAGGGCTATGTCATCGACACCGGCTCCGAGGTCATCGAGCTCGCTGAGCTCCAGGAGGCCTGGGAGGGCGGCATCGAGGGTGTCTTCGCCTACCGCAGCGCCGGCGAGACCCCCGAGGTCGAGACCATCGACTTCCGCGCCAAGGACATCCACGTGTACGGCGGTGCCAAGATCGCCCGCCCGCGCGTGATCATCCCCGTGTTCCCCGGCAACAACTGCGAGTACGACAGCGCCCGCGCCTTCCGTGCCGCCGGTGCCGAGGCCGACACCTTCGTGATCAACAACCTCACCCCCGAGGCCGTCGCCGAGAGCACCCACGAGCTTGCCCGCCGCATCCGTGCAAGCCAGATCGTCATGATCCCCGGCGGCTTCTCGGGCGGCGACGAGCCCGACGGCTCCGCCAAGTTCATCACGGCGTTCTTCCGCGCTCCCGAGGTCACCGAGGCAGTCCGCGACCTGCTCAAGGCCCGCGACGGCCTGATGCTGGGCATCTGCAACGGCTTCCAGGCTCTGGTCAAGCTCGGTCTGGTGCCCTACGGCGACATCGTCGACGCCACGCCCGATGCGCCCACGCTGACGTTCAACACCATCGGTCGCCACCAGAGCCGCCTGGTGCGCACCCGCATCTCGTCCAATCTGTCCCCGTGGCTGTCGCAGTGTAGCCTGGACGACCCCTACACCGTCGCCATCAGCCACGGCGAGGGCCGCTTTGTCGCCAACGACGAGGTGCTCGCCCAGCTGATCGCCAACGGCCAGGTCGCCACGCAGTACGTGGGCGAGGACGGTAAGCCCAGCATGGACCTTTCCGTCAACCCCAACGGCTCCGCACTCGCCATCGAGGGCATCACGAGCCCCGACGGCCGCGTCCTGGGCAAGATGGGTCATGCCGAGCGTCGCGGCGACAACCTGTACCGCAACGTGCCCGAGCATGTCCCCGGCGACAAGTTCATGCCAATCTTTGAGAGCGGCGTAGCCTACTTCGCCTAAACCTTCCCCATCGGGTACAATCCCTTCGGGTAACATCACCCGCCACCGACGCATCCGGTGGCGGGTTCTTTTTTGCTTCGCGCATACAGGAAGGACATCATGGAAAGCCGCAAGCCGTATCTCGCCACCCTGCCCGGACTCATCCTGGGCTGTCTCGTTTGCTGCGCGCTCTGGGGCTCCGCCTTCCCCTGCATCAAGATCGGCTACGGCCTCTTTGGCATTCCCGCGCACGACAGCGCCTCGCAGCTGCTCTTCGCGGGTCTGCGCTTCACCCTTGCCGGCATGCTGGTCATTATTGGCATGAGCGTGGTCCAGCACCGACCGCTCGTTCCGCAAGCGCGTGATATCAAGCCCATCTGCATCTTGTCGCTCTTCCAGACCATCGGCCAGTACTTCTTTTTCTACCTTGGTCTCTCCCGTGCAAGCGCTATGTCGAGCTCCATCATCGAGGCCAGCGCCAACTTCTTGGCTATCCTCTTTGCCGCCCTGGCGTTTCGCACCGAGAAGCTCAATACGGCCAAGGTGCTCGGCTGCGTACTGGGCTTTGCCGGCGTCGCGCTCGTCAACCTTTCGGGCGCGGACGGCACCTTTGGCTTTACGCTCGACGGCGAGGGCTTTATCCTGGCCTCCACCGTCGCGGGTGCCCTTTCGACCTGCCTGATCGGCATCTTCTCGCGCGAGCACGACGGCGTCTTGCTTGCCGGGTGGCAGTTCTTGGTCGGCGGCCTGGTCCTCACCGCCATTGGCTTTTTGATGGGTGGTGCACTCTCCCCTACGGCGATTGCCCCCGCCATCGCGCTCATCATCTACATGGCGCTTATCTCCGCGGTCGCCTACTCGCTGTGGTCGCGCCTGCTTGCCGTCAACCCCGTCAGCCGCGTCTCGGTCTTTGGGTTTATGAACCCCGTCTTTGGTGTGCTGCTGAGCGCGCTGCTGCTCGGCGAGGGCGCTGGCACGAGCCCCATTACCGTCATCGTTGCCCTGCTGTTGGTCTGCAGCGGCATCATCATCGTCAACAAACCCAAAAAAGCTTAACGAACTGCCCTTATTTAGCAGAGGGGATTCATGTACTTTAGCTTAATGGAGCACATCGGTGAGCTGAGGGCCGCCACGCACACAAGCGTGCGCCCCTTTTTTCTAGCGTATCTGGACGCCGGCTTTCTTTTTCTCGGCCTTGACGCGGTAGAGCTCCGCATCGGCAGCGCGAAGTAAGTCTTGCCAGGTATCAACACTATCGCCGACCCGCGCGTAACCGATGGACGTCCGCAATGCATACGGCACCTCGGCACGAGCGAGCTCGTCGTTAATCGCCGAACACAGGTCTATGATGTCCTGTTCCGCCGCAGCCTTCTGGAGCACCACGAACTCATCGCCGCCATAACGTGCGATAAAACCACCAGACGCCGAGCAGACCTCTTTGAGCGTAGCAGATATGACCTGGAGAGCATGGTCGCCCTCCACATGTCCATAGCGATCGTTAATCAGCTTAAAGCCGTCGGCGTCCATCATAAGCAGATACACATCATCGGCCTGATCAGCACCCGAGAACAGCGACAGCATATAGGTCTCAAAACGGTTGCGATTGTTAAGGCCAGTCAACGGGTCGGTCGAGATCAGCTGCTCCTGACAAACAATGTAGAGCTGCAACATACTTAACATGATGCCGACACTAAGGCAGGGACCCGAATAAAAGACCTGAAAGACACCGGCCACCAAGGCCGGAATGGCGAAAAATGCCAAGGTTTGATAGATGGCCTTCTTTTGTAGGCTCTCGACCTTGCAAGATTGTATAAACGCATGCAGGGACGTATATATAACGTAGCAGTAGCTGACGATGGGCTGGATCATATAGACAAAACCGCGACGATACGCGCCCTGCGCATCGATATAGAACAGGGCATGCGTCCAGTAGCTAGTAAACGCCAGTACGACTACCAGCACCGCAGGCAGCGTTACAAACGCCATCCTATAGCGCGCGGTCAAAAGGCGAGAACCCTGCACCGTCTCGGAATAGATAAACCAAATGAGGCACGCGGCGGCAAAGAGCGAAAACGAAACCGCGTTGGAAATCCAGTTGGCAGCAATGCCCAGCGTGCCGCCCACACCGTCCGAAAGCGTCCAGATTATATCGAATAACATGTACGCGGCAGAGGTGTAGCCGAGCGTACTAAACAATAACTGCTGGGTACTCGAGAACAAGGAGTGGCGACTTCGCGCGGCAAGCCCGATAAGAACAATCATGCATAGCAGGAATATCTCGATCTTGAGTGCCTTAACCACTAGACGCCATCCCCTCAATATCCAAGTGGTCAGAATCGCCCGATTCGTGTCTGGGCAATAAACGCCCCTTACTCCGCAGGGGTAAGGGGAATAATAGCAGAGCGCCCGAACGTTGCTGCAGAACAGTCACCGTTCGGGCGCTCACACGGCGCGAATTGCACACGCCGGCTTGATTGACTCGCGTCGACGATTACTCGCCGTCGATGTCGGTCGCGACGGCCTCCTCAATAGCCTCGACGCCTTCGACCGACAGATCCTCTTTGCCGTGGCAGAACTTCTTATCGACCCAGCCGGTCAGAATCGGGGCCATGATTGCCGTGATGATGACGGCGGTGGCGATCTGCGCATACGCGGTGGGCGCAAGCTCGGCATAGCGCGGAGCGACCTCGGCGAGGGCGACCGGCGTGGTCATAGCCGTGCCGGCGATAGTGGAGCAGGCAACGGCCGCCTTGCCGTTACCACCGCACAGGCGCTCGAACGCAAAGGTGATAGGGCCGACGATAAAGAGTGTGATGAGGCCCAGCAGGATGCCCGAAATGCCGCCGGTGATAAAGCTCGAAAGGCTCATGGACGCACCGAGCTGAAAACCGATGACAGCAATCGCGGGATTGGCGCCGGGGACCAGCAGGTTCTTGATAAACGGGAACAAGTTGCCCAGGACCATGCCGATAACAAGCGGCAGGATGGATCCGATGATGGTGCCGACGGGGATGTTGGCGAGACCCGAGACACCGAGGATGATCATCGTGACGGCGGGGCCGGCCGTAAAGAACAGGATACCGACAGCGCCCTGTTCGGACTCATCGCCGAACTCGCCCATGATGCCCGTATAGAGCGCCATGTTGCAAAACGTGATGCCGCCGATGATAGACACGGAGCTCAGGCCCAGGAAGTTGTCGTTAAAGAAATATGCCACACCCAAGCCAAGGGCCGCCGCAACAACAAGCTTGGGGATCAGTACGACGATGCCGGTCTTGATAGCGCCCGGCGTGGACTTAAAGCTGATGCCGGCACCCACAAAAAGCAGAATCGCGGCAACGATGGTGTTGGAGCCGCCGCGGCAGGCAGCCGTAAAGAAGCCGCCGATCTCAAAGACCTGCGGACAGAAGGTGTTGAGCAAAAGGCCAACGATCATGGGATAGATCATGATGTCGCCCGGGATACGCGGTACCTTGAATTTCTTTTGCTCGTTGGCGGTCGCTTCCTGTGCCATGAAACCCCCATTTCCGCTGACGCGGAACAAAAGCCCACGTCACACTTTGCTACAGTAAAGTTTGACCATGGTACCAGAAGAAGCAGACCAGCTCGATGAGAAATTCGATTCGTTAGGCCAAGGCGGCAAGCGCGCCCTGCTCTTACACGAGACTCAAGGCGATATAGAGCACGATGCCCGAAACGCAGCACCACAGCATCGACTTTGTCTTGATTGCCACCACCACGACGCCGGCAGCCGCGATCCAGGGAATCAAGCCCTGCCACAGGCCGGCGTCGAAAGCGCCGGGGCTTATCAAGTCGTTGGCAACCAACGCCGCAAAGGCGGCCGGCGGAATGTAGCCCAAGGCCTCGGTAACGCGGGGCGACAGCGTTCGTCCACGCAAGGCAAACGCCGGGGCGATGCGGAAGAACGCGATGGCCGCCCACGACGACAGCCACAGGACCAAAAACTCATTAACGGGCATCGCGGGCACCCCTTCCATCCGTAAGGGCATCGCACACGAGCGCCACGGCGACACCGACGAGCACGCTCACCGGCACAGCGACATTCGTCCACCCAAAAAACTTGCATATAGCGACGGATACCGCAGCCAAAACGGCGGCCACGACATTGCCGCGCGACAATCGCTGCGAAAAGAGCAGGCAGATAAAGAGCGATGTGCAGACAAAACCTGCAATGGCGGTGGGAACATCGACAACGGCGCCGACGATGGCGCCCATCGTACACGAAACGCCCCATGTTGCGATGAGGATCACGTTGAGCACAAAGGACTCGCGCGGGCCCCAATCCTCCCCTTCAACCAACTTGGCAAGCGAGATGCCATATGCCTCCTCGGTAAGTGTCGCGGCAACAGCCAGCGTCTGACGCTTCGAGGCACCCGTCAGATGCGGCGCGATCGATGCCGAGTAAAGCGCAAAACGAGAGGAGATGGCGGCAACGCTCGCGATAATCGAAGGTGCCGGTACGCCCGCCAGCCAAAGATTGCAGATCATAAACTGACCGCTGCCCGTCACAAACGTGCTGCTCAGGGCAAAGACCATCCAGGGCTCCATTCCCGTCTGCCCCATGATCATTCCGCACGGCGCGCCTATTGCAACATAGGTAAGCATCACCGGCCAGACGGTTCTAACGATTTTGAGCACCATACGCTTCTCATCCTGACAAGGTCTCCGAGCCGCATGTAGCGACACGGCAGAATCATCATCCGACAGCAACCGAGTTCACCTACAATTGCCACCGGATCGAAAGACACAACTTTTTAGGAAGTCATTATGACAGCCATCGATCGAGACCGGGCGTGCGCGGCCTTCAAAAGCTACACCGATGCCTACGACGCCACCAACCCACGCATCGCGCTCAAAATCGAGCATACGTACCACGTGGCCGAGACATGCGATGCCGTAGCGCGCGAGCAGGGCTGGTCGTCAGAAGATATTGACCTGGCATGGCTTTGCGGCCTGCTACACGATATGGGCCGCTTTGAGCAGCTGCGACGCTGGGACACCTTTAAGGACGCCGAGAGCATGAGCCATGCGGCGCTGGGCATCGAGGTCCTCTTTGGCGAGAATCCCGCCGATGCACCCGCCGTAACGAGCATCCGCGACTTTATCGATGACCCGGCAGAAGATGAGCTCATCCGAGCGAGCATTGCCTATCACAGTGATTTCCGTCTACCCGCGCAGCTCGACGTGCGCACGCGAAGCTTCTGCGATATCGTGCGCGATGGTGACAAGATCGACATTATGCGCACCATCGCCGACAGCACCGTCGACACCATCCTCAAGGTGGACGAGAAGACGTTTCTCGGCAGCCGTTTCTCGTCGCCGACACTTGCCGCCTTTGACGAACACCGCTGCGTCGCACGCGATGAACGCAACGAGCCCGCAGACTACCTGGTGGGACTCATCTGCTTTATGTTTGAGCTCGTCTATCCAGCGAGCCGCGCGCTGGCGCGCGAGCAGGGCGATATCTACCGCCTGCTCGACGCACCCTTTGGCATTACGCGCCCCTTTACCAATCCCGCCACGCAAGCGACCTGGGAGCGCCTAAAGGACGAGATGCGCGACTGGCTGGCGCGTGCCTAGCGCTCAAGCTGGGCCAGCAGCTCTTCGACGACCTCGACGGCATCACCGACAACCTTGTACTGGGCAGCACCAAAAATGGGGGCATCCGGGTCCTCGTTGATGGCGATGATGCACTCCGCCCCACCGATGCCGGCAAGATGTTGGATGGCGCCCGAAACACCGATACTCACGAGAAGCCTGGGCGAAACCGATACGCCCGTCTGGCCAATCTGGTGGCGATACTCCAGCCAACCCGCCTCCACGGCGGGACGCGTGCAACCAAGCTCGGCACCCAGGGCATCGGCGAGCCTTCGCATCAGCGGCAGGTTTTTCTTGGAACCAATGCCACGACCCACCACGACAAGGCGCTCGGCATCGGCAATCGAAGCCTGCTGCCCCCACTCCTCGGCGGGAATCGAGATCTCGACACGGGCCTTAACGTCTTCCGCAAGCATCACCTGGGTGATCGCGCCGGAACGGCCGTAGTCGAAGTCGGGCGCCTTAAAGATGCCGGGACGAACCGTTGCCATCTGCGGACGGTGGTTGGGGCAAATGATGGTGGCCATCAAGTTGCCGCCAAACGCCGGGCGCGTCTGCTGCAGCAGTCCCGTCTCCGTATCCATCGAAAGCACGGTGCAGTCGGCCGTAAGACCCGTCTGCAAACGCACGGCAACGCCGGGTGCCAGTTCGCGACCAAAAGCGGTCGCACCATATAGGATGGCCTCGGGTTTGCGTTCGGCTACCAAATCGCAGATCAAGCGGGTGTAGACCTCCGCATCGTTTTGGCGCAGGCGCTCGTCGCGACAGGCCAGGGCTTCGTCGGCGCCCGCGCAAACCAGATGCTCCAGGTCCCCGAGCGAGCCCTCGGGGCTCATGCCGACCAGTGCCACCAGACGGCAGCCGCGAGCATCGGCAAGCTCGCGCCCCTTGCCCATGAGCTCGTAGGCCACGGGAGCCACGACGTCGTGCTCGTCAGTCTGCACGAAGACCCAAATGTCTCGATATGCATCAAGGTCCACCGCACCAGCGGCCTCGTCACGCTCGATCGAGATAGCGTTGACGGGGCAGGCGTCGACACATCCGCCGCATAGGATGCAGCCGTCGGTTACGCGGGCGCAACGGTTGGGCCGCTCGCCTTCCACTACGATGCCGCCCGAGGCACAGGCGCGAACGCAGCGACCGCAGCCGATACAGGCTTCGCTATCGATAATCAGTCCGCTCATCTATGCCATCCCCTCGATAATCTTGGCAAGTTTTACCGCCTGCTCGGACGCCGTTCCCTCAACGGCCTCGCACGTTTGATCACGGTCGGACACAAACGAGCGCACGACCTGCGTCGGTGATCCGGCAAGGCCACAACGCGAGGGATCGGCGTTCACGTCGACGGCACTGACCACGCGCACGTCCGCCTCCTCTGCCGCGCGAATACCGGCAATACTCGGCATACGCAACTGGCCAATCTCCTTGGCAGTCGTCATCGCGCACGGCATCTCCAGGTACACCGTCTCCTCGCCGGCATCGCATCCGTGAACGAGCGCCAGCGAGCCACACGTCGTAAAGCCCGCGCTTTGCACGCGGCTCACGTCGGTCACGCAGGGGATCTCAAAGGCACCGGCAAGCTCGGGGCCGATCTGGGCCGTATCGCCATCCACCGCCATCTTGCCGCAGATGAGCAGGTCGAAGTCCTCGTCGAGCGCTTCGATGCCGCACTTGAGGGCATAGGTGGTTGCCAGAGTATCGGCGCCAGCAAAGGCTCGGTCGGTCAGCAGCAGCGCGTCGTCGGCACCTCGAGCGATGCAGTCGCGCAGCAGCGACTCGGTCGCGGGGATGCCCATCGACACCACCGTTACGCGCACGTCCATGCCAAAGCCGATAAAGTCGTCTTTCAGCGCCAGCGCGCATTCCAAAGCGCTCGCATCAAAGGGATTAATGACCGCCTGCTTGCCATCGCGCACGATGGTATTGGTCTTGGGGTCCATCTTGACCTCGGTGCTGCCCGGCACGGCCTTGACGCACACCACCATATGGAAATCGCTCATCTTCACGCACTCCCTTTCTGGACGAGCTCATCCAAGAGCTTCTCCGAAAACAGGTTGCCACGACCCAGCTGCCCGTCGGGATCGAGCTGGAGTTTAAGCCGCGCCGACTCGACCATGGCCTCGTGACCGTACATCGTCTCTAAGAAGCCCGCCTTGATCTTGCCGACGCCGTGCTCGGCAGAAACGGCACCGCCCATAGCCGTTACCTCCGCAGCCCACTGGGCAAACAGCTCGCCACCGCGACGGTAGTCCTGCGCATCGCGCGGCAGGATGTTCACATGCAGATGGTTGTTACCGATGTGTCCCCAGGCAGCAGACTCAAGTCCGCTTTCCGCCAGCGTGCGGCGATAGAGGGCCACGACATCGGCAAGACGTGCATTGGGCACCGACATGTCCGAGCCCAACTTGGTGATGGTGGGATCCGTGCGGCGGCGCTCGTCGATAAGCATGTTGACGCTCTCGGGCACCGCATGGCGGAAGAATCGCTGACACTCGCGATCGACCTCGGTGCGCGCGACCCATGTCGCATCGTCGCTGCCGCCCGCAAGCTCTAGTACCCACCCCAAGTGATACAGTTCCTCGGTCGCCTGGGCCTCGTCATCGCAGTCGAGCTCCACGTAGACACAGACCTTGGCCTCTTTGTCGAGCGCCGGCAGCGAGGCAAACGCCGTCGACTGCTCGCGCTGGCGACGCAGGATATCCAGAGCACCAGCATCGAAGTACTCGATGGCGGCCGCATGGGACAGGACGGGGCGCACGGAATCGGTAAAGGACACGGCCTTGTCTTCGCTATCGAAAAAGCAGCTCACACCCCAAACGACCGCAGGTGCCGCTTGCAGGGCAATCTCGAGCTCAGTGATAACGCCGAGCGTGCCACAAGCGCCGATAAAGAGGTCGATGGCGTCCATATCGTCCGCAACAAAATAACCCGAGGCATTTTTGGTCTTGGGCATGGTGTAGCCAGGAAGATCGAGCTCGAGTGTGTGGCCCTCTGCCGTCACGAGCGACAGGTGACGGTCCTGGGCAAAAACCTCGCCGCGCTGAAGCTCAAGCAAATCGCCATCAGCCAGCGCGACGTGGAGTCCCGTGATATGCGGGCGCATGGGGCCGTAAGCGTAGCTGCGGGCGCCGGAGGCGTTGCATGCCGCCATGCCGCCCAGACAGGCAGATGCCTCGGTGGGATCGGTGGGAAAGAACTGCTCGGGGGCATCTTGAAACTCATCGTAGGCCTTAAGCGATGCCTGCTCCCAGCCAGCGGCCGGCAGTACCTTCTTGCCCAGCTGCTTGCGCAGCTCCGAGAGCACAACGCCCGGCTCCACGCGCAGCAGAAATTGGCCTTGTTCATCGCGGCGAAGGCCCAAGTAGCGATTCATACGGGAAGTATTGAGGATATGCCCGCCGTGGGGCACGGCACCGGCGGCAAGGCCGGTTCGGGCGCCCTGAACCGTTACCGGGACACGCTCGGCATGGAGCTTTTCCAAAATGGCACGGACCTCGTCTTCCGTTGTCGGAAACGAGATGCTCGAGGCCTCGCCCGATGCGCGAGACTCATCGCGACCATACTCTTCGAACTCGTCGGTGAAGGGTTTGATGGTTGCAGACACGCGAACTCCCCCTTTAGCTAACTACAGTGTTTGCAGGGAGATGTTACCGCATCGTTTCGTCGACGTGTTCGAGACCGTCTCCATAATTGGCGATTTTTACGTTCGTGCAATTCGGCGAGCGGCTTGATTTCCTCGGCAGACGATGCTTTTGACACATATGGCCCCGCCGTCGCCGACCGCGCGATTGTCGCTTGAAAAAAGTTGGAGTATTTTTTGCCGCCTTTTACCTGCGGAGACACCAATCCGTCAAGCATTTGCTCAGCAATTGGTCAAGTAGTGGCTGATACCGTCGGCATCGACAGCCAAAACCGACAGAAGTTTTGGCCCCAGAAGCAGGGAGGTTCCCATGGCATATTACTGGCCCCAGTACGGCATCGCCATCGAAGTCGACGACGATCCCCATCTCCTGCCTTTCGACGAAGAGGCATTCCCCGATACGACGGTCTACCACGTTACCACCGATGTGATCTGCGACCCCGAGTCGTTCTCGGCGCTCGCCCACCGCATCGCGCATATCCACGACATCGAGCTCCCTCCCGACTTCGACGAGCTTGTCTACTCACGCCGCCTGATGCTTCACATGCTCTTTGGAGCGAACCCGTCCACCTTTGTGCGCATCTATACCGCCAAGGATGCCGCATGAGCGCGAAGAAGCCACCCCACTTTGCAGGCCTGGGTCGTCGCAAGAAGCTCATCGTTGCCTGCTTGGCCATCGTCTGTGCCCTTGTCGCCGTAGGACTATACGCTTGGCAGTCGCAGCCCGTACCCGAGGCGGGCGCTTCGGTTACGACGGCCGAGGGCAAAACGCGTCAGGAAATCCAAGATGAGCTCGACGCCATCGTCCGCGACAACATGATGACGATTTCGGTCGCACCGGTCGCTCAGCTGCAGGAGGACGGCAAGCTGCGCGTCAACGTGCAAAACGTCCAAGACAATAAACTTCCCCAGCGATTCCGCGTCATCCAAAACGACGAGACCATGTACGAATCCGGTGTGGTCGAGACCGGCAAGACAATCGAAACGTGCCCCGCCGGCGACATCAAAGAAGGCGAGGCGTACATCGAGATCCAGGCACTCGATGCCAAGACCCTCGACAGCCACGGCAATCCGACACGTGTCAAGGTGCGGGTTGAGCAAGCCGAGAACTAGCTTTTCCGGCCGACGCGGCACCGCGCGCAATTCACCAGCATTCGTCCAATCATCGCGGGGACGGCCCGCGGCGAATAGAAAGGAACGACCATGGACATCACCAGGAACATGAACGGAGCCAGAGCGCTCGCCGTGGGCGCAGGGCTCGCGCTCGCGCTCGCAATGGGCGCCGCCCCGACGCCAGCTATGGCAGCCGGGCGCGTTGGAACCACGAAGGTAATGGTCAGGACCGAGATCGACAACGTTGAGTTCAAAGTTCCGACGGTTATTCCCTTCGTCGCCAAGGCCGACGGCACGCTTCAGGGCCCCTCAGAAGACGCGACCACCATCGACAATCATTCGGCCTACGGCATCCATGTCACCAACATGAAGATCGACGCCATGAACACCTGGACCATTGCCGCCGACGCCAAGGCCGGAACCGCACAGAACTCCATCGACTTTAAGGTCGGCCCCGACGGCGCGCTCCAGAACGCCAGCGCCGCAATGCAGGGAACGGGCCTCGATCTTTCCAAGAATGCAGCCTTCGACATGGGCTACCAGGGCATTGCCGGTGGCACGGACAAAATTAAGCTCAAGACAAGCGGAAACGTCGCCCGCGTCACGCGCGACATCTTCCGCGTAACCGGCGAAGGCGATCAGGTTGCAACGATCACCTGGACGGTCGAGCCCGGTGCGCACACGGCATAAGGCCGTCGCCCTGGCCGCCGCCGTCAGCATCCTAGCGTTTGGGCCAGCCATGGCCTTTGCCCAGCAAGAACAGGCGCAGGCCGCCACACAAGTGACGGTCGACCTCTCGGAGCTCGACCGCAGCGACCGCGAGGAACCGTTGGCGCAGACAGGCGACAAACGATGGCTCTTGGCAGCAGGCGCCGCAGCAGCAGGCGCGGGAACCGCCGGCCTCGGTCTGCACATCAAACACAGCCAGAAACAAAACATGAACAGGCCGCACTAAATTAGCTAAGGAGACCCCATGGCATCGAAGAACCTTTTGCCCGTCGTCGCACTCTGCGGCGCGCTCGCAACCGGAACGCCTGTCGCCGCTTGGGCGACTCCCGTCATGGCAGACTCCTTACCAGCAGCCCTAAGTTCTGCACCAAATCCGTCGAGCGCCATTGCATGCAAGCGTTTTTCGATCGCACAGGCTGCAATCTCGGCCTCGGGATGCCTTCGTCGTAATACGGACGGCTCGATAGTCGTGGATATCAATCGTTCGAACAAGGCAAACGGCTCCCAGGCGGGGTGCGCCGTCTGCACGTGGCGCTCGGTTGTGCTCGATGCAGATGGCGATCCATGCAATTTAGAGCTGCGCATCGACATCGCTTCGATCGATGACTCGGCGAACGGAGCGAAGGTCGCCTTCGACGGTACGTTTTTCGAGAAAGGAGGCGGTATATGTCTGGGCTGCGCCGCCGCGAATGCAGACGACACGCAGCCCACCCTCTCATTCACGGCATCGTTGCGGCTGACCAAAGCCGGCACCGATGCCATCGCGACGGGAGAAGCGTCCCTGCTGTTCTACGCCGTCAGCGCCAAAGACACAGACGCTCATTTCGAGAAGCCAGCCGGATCACTCAGCCTTACACGAGGGATAGAGGCAGGCCCTATTGAAATCGATGCCCACGCGCAAAGCAGGCAACGCATTCTTGCCGACCCAGCGCTTCTCGAAATGGAGTGGAACGGATCCGGAGCCATCGGAATTCTCCCCTCCGCGCTTGACGCCAAGACGCTCCCCTCAAACGACGAACCCATCAACGCAACCATACAAGAAGAGAGCACGGATAAAGAAGCAGGTGCGGGCGACACGCCGTCGCCGACAAACAGCGTCCCAGCTTCTTTCGAAGCACCGAATGAGCCCGCTACCGATCCAAACGATCCCGAGCTCGCGGACAGTCTGGGGCTTGCTGATCCTCAGGAGATCGATGAAGGTAACTGCTGCGTGCTTGCCGCGCTCGACCACACAGAGGTCATCGGCGCTGCGAACATCGAAGTTGCCGCCGCCAATCAGCCCGTCCGCAAGTCGGCTATCATCGCATTTCCCGAATCCATCGAAGTCGTCTTTTTGCCATCGGGCGAGGTCGTGGCCCCAACACTGCTCACCTTGTTGGGCGCCAAGAATACTCGAAACGAAATTAAAAAGGTCACGGTTGTCGACCCTGCAACCACCGCCAAGCTGCGTCTATACGCCGTTGCTCCAGACGGAGGCAAGACCTTGGAATTCGATGGTGACACACTCCTAGCCTGGCGACGTCTGGACATTATGCAAGACGTCTCGTATCAGATCGAACTCGAAGGGTTTGATCGTGCCCGCGATGCCAGTATCATCGCCGCGGCTATTGAATCCCCACAGCGGCTTATGACACTGCGCTTTGACTACTATCCCTATGTCCCGACAACCACCTGAGACTTAAATGCTGCGCATCATTCCTAACACCACTTATATAACGTATTAGATGAGTCGCGATGTGCCTCGCATTTCGTTCTGCTACGATTGCCACGTTGGCATCAATACAGGAGGGCTCATGCCGGGCTTGGGAACAATCATCAACGTTGTGCTTTTAGTTGCGGGCGGTCTTTTGGGATTAGCAGGCGGCCGCTTCATTACACCGCGCATCCAAGACACGCTCATGAAAGCATCGGGGCTGTGCGTCCTGTTTATCGGCCTTGGCGGCACCATGCAAAAGATGCTCCTTATCGATGGGGAGGCGCTGGCGACCACTGGTACCACCATGCTCATTGTCTCGTTCGCCCTCGGCTCGCTCATCGGCGAGGCCGTCAACTTGGAAGCCGCCATCGAGAACCTTGGCGAATGGCTCAAGCGCAAGACTGGCAGTGAGGGCGATAACGAGTTCACCAACGCTTTTGTCTCGGCATCGCTGACCGTCTGCATCGGTGCCATGGCTATCGTGGGATCAATCCAAGACGGCCTGCTTGGCGACTGGTCAACGCTTGCCCTCAAGGGAGCGCTGGACTGCATCATCGTCTGCACCATGACGGCGTCGCTCGGACGCGGCTGCATCTTCTCGGCCCTGCCCGTAGCCGTGTTCCAGGGGACGATCACGCTGTTTGCCGGCGCACTCTCCCCCATCATGACTACGGCAGCCCTCGACAGCCTTTCGCTCGTAGGCTCCATACTCATCTTCTGCGTCGGCGTCAACCTCATCCGTCCTCAGACCTTCCGCACGGCCAATATGCTCCCCTCCGTCGTCATCGCCGTCATCTACGCCCTCCTGTTCTAAATCTATCTACGCAGCAGTATCTCGAACACCTGTTTGATGCTGTGCTATGATATGAGGTCACCGAAGCTGCGTTAGGAGAGGAGAAGCGGTGGCCGACCAGGACATCAAGATGCTCATCGAGCGCATTATGGCCGAGGCCCGGACCCATCAGTCCGCCCGCTTCTCAAACGAAATCTACGCAGACGAGCCGATTCTCAAAACCGGCCGACAGATGCAGAATTTCCTCCCCGACCAATACCGCAAGATGCGCGAGATATCGCGCTGGCAGGATGACCCCAAGGGCGGCGCGGGCCGCTGGCTATCGGAGGCCGAGCTTTTCTACCGCCAAGGCTTGCTGATGGCCGATTTTGAGGACGACTGCCCCTACAACGGCACCTTTAAGTCGTACTTTCCCACCTACAATGCCATGAGCGATCGACAGTTGCGCGGTTACTTTACCTGGCGCGCCCAAGTGCGCCGCGGAACCGTCGAGGAAACGTCTACGTCCTTTGCCTTCCTGTATCTCTATGAGCTGATCTGCGGCATTGGCGTTGATGACCCGCTCGACGGTTTTAACAAGATCAAGGCCTTTTGGGATGTCTATCGCGCCTTCGAGCCCGGCATTGATCGGTTTGCACGCGTGTGGTTGCAGGATTACGCCGTATTCCATGGGCTCAACCCCAAGCTGCTTCGTGACTCTAAAACCGTCATGTTCGATAACGCCCTTATCGAGCTGCGGCGCGCAGCACGAGACCTTGTACCGGCACCGGCACCGTCCGACCAGACCCCCAAACGTCGCAAAACCTCCGAGCCCACGCTCCCCCTTCCGCCCGATGAGGTGCGCGAGGAGCGACTCATGGCCGCCATCAACGCCCTCTCCACGTACAACCTAAGTAACTCGCGGCTCGACCGCAGCCACCACCGCGATCTGCGCCACGCGGCATGCGCCGTGTATGTCCGCATGGCGCGCTACTATGACACGCACCGAAAGACCGGCATCGTGGCGAGTTTATTTGGGGAGGAGACGGCCATGCCCTACACCATGTTTGCCTCGGCCGTATTCTTTGCGCCCGAGCGCCACGAGGACTGCGAATATCGCCTGGATCCTATCCATATCTACCGTTGCCAAAACGACTTTTGGGAATGCATGCGCATCCACGGTAGTAGGCAAAAGAGCAGCAAGCTCGGTGAAATGATGCGCGCCTGCGACCAACGCCTGCGCCTGGCGCTGGACCCCGCCCATCCCCTTAAGGAAGAAAAGGTTCCCAAATATCTGGCCAAAATTATCGATGACGAGATTGTGGCATGGCTTTCGTGGGACGCCGTACACCAGCCCGTCAAGATCGATATCGATCTGAGTCAGCTGGGGCACATTCGGAGCGCCGCTGCGCAAACGCGCGAAGCGCTTTTGATCGACGAAGAGCGCGAGGACGATGTGCCCACAGAGGTCGATACGGCGGAATCCGAGCAACCGGAAGCCAAGCCTGCGACCGACGTGATGGCCGAGCCGATCGCGGCGCCTACGGAGCGCAACAAAGCCGACGAGCCAACCATTTCCACCGAACAGTTTGGCGTCGTGGCACCGCTCCTCGCACCGACGCCAGCGGTCGTATCGACTGCACCCGCTGGCACCGCAACCGAACTCGCGCCCGCCGCAGATGCCTTCCTTCGCGCGCTGCTCGAGCAAAACGCAGCGCAAGCGACATTGGCGGTAGTGCAATCGGAGCAGAGCGAGGACATGCTCGTCGACAGCATCAACGAGGCGCTCTTTGACCTGGTGGGTGACACCGTTATCGAGTTTGGAGCGGCAGGACCGCAGATCATCGAGGATTACGAAGCAGACGTGAGAGGATACCTAGACCATGAGTGATACCGCATCCACAGCACCCCGCGTGCCCAAGCGCGTCGCTGCCGTCATTCTCAACTCGCTCAAGGGCGGCGTGGTCCCGCGCATCGGCCTTCCTTACATCACCGTAGGGCGCGAGGTCGAGATCCGCGCCCTGCTCACCGATCTGAGTCTCATCGCCGACGGTGGCGCGAGCTTCCGCTTTCTGGTCGGTCGTTACGGCGCCGGCAAGAGCTTTTTGCTCCAGACCATCCGCACGCACGCCATGGGCGAAGGATTCGTCGTCGCTGATGCCGACCTGTCGCCCGAGCGCCGCCTGCAGGGCGGTCAGGGACAGGGCCTTGCCACCTACCGCGAGCTCATCCGCAATATATCGACCAAGACGCGCCCCGAGGGCGGTGCGCTCAACCTTATTTTGGATCGCTGGGTCGCCTCGTGCGCCGACGTCGACGAGTCGGTCGTCAATGCCCAACTGGCCCCGCTCGAGGAGATGGTCCACGGCTTCGACTTCACCCGCATGCTCCGCCGCTATCGCATGGCCGTATCCGAGGGCGATGAAGAGGCTATGAGCCGCGTGACCAAATGGATTCGCGGCGAGTACCGCACCAAGAGCGAGGCTCGCGCCGAACTGGGGTCCTCAACCATCATCAGCGACGATGACTGGTACGACTACGTCAAACTCATCGCGCGTTTTTTGGTTTGCAGTGGCTACAAGGGCATGCTGGTGCTCATCGACGAGCTCGTGAATCTGTATAAGATTCCCAACGCCATTACGCGCCAGTACAACTACGAGAAGATCCTGACCATGTACAACGACACGCTCCAGGGCAAGGCGCAGTACCTGGGCATGATCATGGGTGGCACGCCAACCTCCATCGAGGACCGTCGCCGCGGCGTGTTCTCCTACGAGGCCCTGCGCAGCCGACTCGCTCAGGGCCGTTTTGCGCGCGAGGACCTTAAGGACATGCTCGCGCCCATCATTCGTCTGCAGCCACTCACCTATGAGGAGCTGCTGGTGCTCATCGAAAAACTCATGCAGATCCATGCCGGCTACTTTGGCTGGACGCCCACGCTTACCGAGAACGACTTGGTGGACTTTCTCAAGATTGAGTTTGGCCGCGTGGGAGCCGATACGCACTTGACGCCGCGTGAGGTCATTCGTGACTTTATCGAGCTGCTCGACATCCTATGCCAAAACCCCGACGCCAACGTGGCCGAGCTACTGCAAAGCGTCGGCGGCGACGCGCTGGCGCCGGCAACAGCAACAGGCGACACCGGCACCGCAAGCGGCGACCGCAATTTCGCCGAATTCACCATCTAACCCGCCAAAAAGGGACAGGTTTATTTTGGCAGGCTTTATCTGGGCAAACGTCGAGGCAGTGATGCGGCAAGCCACTGCTCACCGCGTTAAGAGGTTCGTATTTGAGAGGAGGCCCCGTGAACGCCTTTGACCGCTACGCCCCGTTTATCCAAGACTTCATCTACTCCCACGATTGGGAGAGCTTGCGCTCTATCCAGGTTGCGGCAGCTGATGCCATCTTTAACACGCAAGATAATGTGCTCCTGACGGCATCCACGGCTTCCGGCAAAACCGAGGCAGCCTTCTTTCCCATCCTGACCGAGTTTTGGGAGAACCCGCCCGCAAGCGTGGGCGCCCTCTACATTGGCCCCCTCAAGGCGCTCATCAATGACCAATTCGTCCGCCTCAACGATCTGTGCGAAGAAGCCGATATCCCTGTCTGGCACTGGCATGGCGATGTCTCGCAGTCGCACAAGGCTAAGCTCATCAAAAAACCGAGCGGCATCTTGCAGATTACGCCCGAGTCACTCGAGGCGCTCCTGATCCATAAGCACATGGCGATCCCTCGTATGTTCTGCGACCTGCGCTATGTGGTTATCGACGAAGTCCATTCGCTCATGCGCGGCGACCGCGGCGGGCAGACGCTCTGCCTTATCGAGCGGCTCTCGCGCATGGCAGGCGTGCAGCCCCGCCGCATCGGTCTGTCGGCAACCATCGGCGACCCCGAGCGCACGGGCGCCTTCCTGTCGCAGGGGACGGGACGCAACTGCGTCATCCCCCGTTTTGAGGAGCCGCGCCGCGTGTGGCGCATCTCCATGGAGCACTTCTACAACTCGGGTCCCCAGGCGCAGCAGCGAAGATTCGAGAGCATGGGTCCTCAAGAGGCCGAAGTGCTTGCGTGCGAGCGCATTGAGGCAGTGACACCCGCGGCGCTGCCCGCATCCGGACAAGACATGCGCCACAGCGGACAGCTCACACAGGCGGAACGTCGTCAACGTCGCGAGCAGGCGCGGGGCAAGGACGCTCCCAAAGACCGTCGCACTTCCTCGGCCCCCGAGGGCGAAGTCGACATCCCACGAGCGACCGAGCAGGCGCTTCTCAGCCCCACCGACACAGCGCCAGACAACGCCGACCCCGGCATGGGCTATATCTTCGAACACACCCGCGGCCGCAAGTGCTTGGTCTTTGCCAACTCGCGCGAGGAGGCAGAGGCCGTGTGCTCCATGCTGCGCAGCTACTGCGAAAGTCGACACGAGCCCGACCGCTTTCTAATCCATCACGGCAACCTTTCGGCATCGCTGCGCGAGACGGCCGAGGAGCTCATGCGCGACGAGGAGCAGGCGCAGACAACCGTCACCACCTCTACGCTGGAGCTCGGTATCGATATCGGCCGCCTGGAGCGCGCCTTCCAGATTGACGCGCCGTTTACCGTCAGCTCCTTTTTGCAGCGCATGGGGCGCACGGGACGCCGCGACCTTCCGCCCGAGATGTGGTTTGTCATGCGCGAGGAAGAACCCGAGCCGCGCACGATGATGCCCGAAACCATTCCCTGGAAGCTCCTGCAGGGTATCGCGCTCGTACAACTCTATCGCGAGGAAAAGTGGGTCGAGCCGCCCGAGCTCGATCGACTCCCCTACAGCCTGCTCTATCACCAGACCATGTCGACGCTTGCCAGTACCGGAGAGCTCACGCCGGCCGAACTTGCCCAGCGCGTGCTCACGCTCAGCTATTTCCACCGTGTCTCGGCAGACGATTACCGTGTGCTGCTACGTCACCTCATTAAGATCGACCATATCCAGGTCACCGAAGGTGGCGGGCTCATCGTGGGTCTCGCGGGCGAGCGCATCATCAACAACTTTAAGTTCTACGCCGTATTCCAGGAAAACGAGGAGTTCACCGTTCGCAGCGAGTCGGCCGAGCTGGGCACGATTGTTAATCCGCCCCCGCCCGGTGAGCGCATCGCCATCGCCGGACACTGCTGGATTGTCGAGGAAGTGGACTGGAAGCGCCACACTGTCTTTGCCACGCAGGTCAAGGGCCGGGTGCCGGCCTACTTTGGCGACTGCCCCGGAGACATCAATACGCATGTACTCGAGCGCATGCGCAAAGCGCTCAACGAGCATGCGGCATATCCGTATCTCATGGGCAACGCACGGGCTCGCTTGGCGCAGGCTCGTCATACGGCCAAGCTTTCGGGCGCGGGAACTAAGCCGCTCATCAACCTGGGTGGCGACACCTGGGTGCTCTTCCCCTGGCTGGGCAGCTACGCCTTTTTGGCGCTCGAGCGCATGCTCAAGATTAAGTGTGCCGCTGAACTGGGCCTTCGCGGACTCGACCCGTCACGTCCGTACTTTATGCAGTTTAAGATGAAGGCCGACGAGGAGACGTTCTTTGAGGTGCTCGCCGCCGAGGCCGAGAAGGACTTCGATCCCATCGAGCTCGTCTATCCCGGCGAGGTGCCTTACTTTGACCGCTACGACGAGTTTGTTCCCGAAGAGCTCGTGCGCAAGGGCTTTGCCGAAGGCGTGCTCGACATCGAAGACATGAAGCAGCGCGTTCTCGGCTGGCGCGACCACGCCTAAGACCAGTCTTTTTGGGACGGAGAGACCTATTTGTCGTGAAGGACGGTGCCGAGGAAGTCGGTGTCGAAGGGCACGGCTTCGGCAAAGGCGTAGTTGCCGTCGCTGGCGATGAGCAGGTAGTTTTCCTCGCCGCCGAACTTCGCATCGCCACATGGGACCACCCAGGCGTGGGCGAATACCTCGAGTGCCGTGGCAGCGCAATCGCGCAGGAACGTCACATCGCTCCCCTCGTTTGCGCTCACGATATTGGCAACGCAGACGCCACCGACATTTAGGCTGCCCCGCACCAAACGCAATGCCTCAACCGTCGCCAGCTCGCGTACGGGCTCGGCACCGCCAAAGCAATCGCTCACGACCACGTCGTAGCGACGATGGCCCACGCTCGTCACACCCAAATACGAGCGAGCCTCAGCGGTTATCACCCGCAGGCGATCGCCCGCCGCGCGCTCCAGCTCGTCTAGGTAGAACCAGCGGCGCGCCAGGCGCGTAATCTCTCCGTCATACTCGATGACGTCCATGCGCAAGCCCTCGTGCGACATCAGCGCGAACTTGGGATAGGCAAACCCGCCGCCACCCAGCACAAGCATGCGGTTGATGCCGTGACCATAAGCATCGCGCATCGCATCCTCGGACTCAAACACGTCGTCAAACGCACGATAGTACGCAAAGACGGGCTCCGCCCAACGCTCACCAACGTAGCTTGCGCTTTGGTAGACGCCGCCTTGCACCAACACGCGAATCTCATCGCCGTCCCCATCGTGCACGCGTTTCACACGCGCCAACCCATTGCGGGTTCGCGCAACCTGCAGACAGGCAGCACGAACAGCGACAGCGGCCGCACCAAGCGCCGCGGCTCCCAGAGCAACGCCGACAACGACGCCGGCAGAAACACTCGGCTTGTTCATCTAGAGCTCCTTTTGCAGATAGAGTCCATGATCGTAAAAACCCAAATGGCGATAGTACTCGCGCGTACCAATCGCGCTGATCACGTTGATGCGCGTATAACCCGCATCCCGGGCAATCTCGCACGCACGCTCTACGAGCAGACGCCCCAACCCATGGTGCTGGGCTGCCTGGCCTTGATACCCCACGCGCGCCGCCATGCCATACACGTGTACCTCGCGAATCATCGCCTCGTCCGGCATCGTCGGCAACTCGTCCGCATGTGCGGCAACAAACGAATGGTCGGGCAGCGACAACCGCAAAAAGCCCGCGATCTTGCCCTGCGGCGTCACCCACTGCAAAAAGCGCTCGTGCGTCACCGGCGTCTCGTACGCCACCTCCTCATCAAGAGATAGCTCATCCAAGTCGGCACCCGCCGTGCTGATCTCGCGATAGCGAATCTCGCGCACCGTCGCACCGTCACCCCGAGCGGCCAAGCGGTTTTCGACGAGCTGACGCAGGTTGGGTTTCTTGTTGCCCACCATGATGTCGTCGGAACTAAAGTCACGGATCATGCGACTGATGCGGCAGAACGCCGGCGTCACCACGATGTCGTCGGCCAGCACATCGAGCAGCTCTTCCTCAGTATAGGGACGCCACTCACCGCGCTCGTAGCAGCCCACCAGACGCGAGCCCTCGATGAGCGCACACGGATAGACCTTGACCTCGTCGGGCATAAAGGCCCCTTCGGTCATAAAGCGTTCGTAGTCGCGCTTGTCCCCCTCGGGCGTGGCGCCCAGCAAGTTGAGCATAAAATGCGCGTGGATCTTAAAGCCAAACAGGCGCGCAAGCGAAAACGCCCGCTCGATCTGCGCCACCGAAATACGACGCTCGTTGATATCGAGCAAATGTTGGTCGAGACTCTGAATACCCATCTGGATCTTGGTGCAGCCCAGGCAGCGGATAAGCGTGAGGGTCTGCGGCGTCACGGCATCGGGGCGCGTCTCGATAACGAGCCCCACCACGCGATGCTTCGCCGTCTCGTTGATGCGCTGCTGACGCTCAAGCTCCTCCATCGTTGCTGTCTGCCACTCGGCAACCTCACCCCACGGCGTACCAGGGCCGTACAGACGACGCACCGCGCGGTTGTAGCCGCCCACGGCAGCATCCACACGCTCCTGCTCGTCGGCAACGCCAGCAGCAAGCTCAGCCTTGTCTGTCGCAATGCCGGCAACCCGATAGCGCTCGCGGCGCTCTGTTACCACCGGCGGCAGCGCATCGGCGGGAGCGTCATCGAGCAGGCGCCCCGCCTCGGCACGGCTGATGCCCGGACGCGCCAGCATGGGGTTGGCCGCCACGCCGGCGACGGCATCGTCATTGAGCGCACGGAAAAGCTCCGACATAAACCACGTCTGATACCCTTGCGGATAGTCGCTCCAGGTGCCACCGAGCACGATGAGCTCAATCTTATCGGTTGCGTGCCCCATCTGCGAAAGCGCGGTCAGACGAGCGCTCACCTGCAGATACGGGTCAAAGCAATTTTGCTCCGCACGGGCGCACGCCGGCTCGGCGTGCAGGTAGCTTTTGGGCATGCGCAGTTCGTTGGGACAAAACAGGCAATCGCCCGAGCATGGCCAGGGCTTGGTGATAACGGTAATGGTCGCCACGCCCGAAGCCGTGCGACGAGGCTTCATACGCAGCACCTGCAGCAGTCGACGTTCCAGCTCGGCATCGACATTCCACCCAGCCCAACGAGCCGGCTCCTCACGTTTTACCCGCTGGTAGAACGGCAGCAGACGGCGCTTGGCCAAATCGCGTTTGTCGGCACCCTCACGGCGCGCCTCGGCATGTATCAGTTTGACGAGCGCTTTGTCGTCCACGGTCTCGCCGCGACGCAGAGCATCGAGTATGTTCAAGATAATCTGTTCCATGACCCCATTGTAAAGGCAAAGGCGCCGGAGCCCGTCACGGCTCCGGCGCCTCCATCAAACAGCGCAGCTATGGTATATAAGTCTTCGATAACCGCCCGTCACTCTGAATCAAATGACATGTCGCCCGAACCGACCTCAAAACGATACGTAGCAGACTTATCGCCGTTATCGAATTCAAGATTCAAAATGGTCTCGCCGTCGTAGCCAAGCGGAAGGAAATCGCTCTCGAAGTCGCCGCTGCCCAAGGTAAGGCTCGCCTTAAAGCCCGTCGAGTTCGGAACCATCATCTCCACATCGCCCGAGTCCACACTCACGTCCATCGACTTCGCGGGGGCCTGGTAGAGCTCGAACGTCACATCGCCCGAACCGACCTCAGCACTGAGCGCATCAGTCACGCTGCCCGCAAACTCTACATCTCCCGCACCCAGGAAAAGGTCGAAACCATCACAGGTGACACCGGCAATCTGCAGATCGCCCGAGCCCACGTGCGCGTTGACTCCCTTCAGATGTTCGGCAACACGGCGCGGCAGCTCGACCGTAACTGAGCGATCGATTGCCTTACCGTCATCACTTCCAAACTGGGAAACCTTGAGCGTCGAGTCCTCGACGGATGCGATGTTCTGCGTCGCGGCCTTGGAGGCATCCATACCATTGGCAACGCGTCCCCGCTCGATAACGCGAGCCTTGTTACCATCAATAACCTTGACGTCCACCGTAGCCGCATCGATATCGAAATCGAGGTAGCGAAACTCATCGGCATCAAAGGTCGTACACGAAAGCTGCTGAGGCCGAGCGGAATAGTTACCGCCATCGTTCATAAAATCGTCGTCATCAACCACATCGTCCATACCGGACAAGCCGGGTATAACATCGTCGAGATCCCACGGGCCATCAAAATGAATCAAAGTCCGCGAAACGCCAAAAACAAGCCCGATAATCAGTACAAACGCTCCGATGCCGACGCCCAGGCGCAGCTTGGATTCATGCGAAAGCTTCATCATTCGTCACCTTCTTTGGCACATGGCTCAGCGGTGGCCGCGGTAGCCACGTCAGCATCAGGTTCCGCAGAAGTATCCTTCCCCTGGGCCCTGACCGCCACCGGTGCCGGACCAACCTGAATATCCCCACGCGCCCAATCACCATCGAGTGCACGCGCCACCCAGTGATAGATGGGAATCGTGAAGAAGATCAGCGCAGCAAAGGGGCAGGCACCAAACAGGAACATCAGTAAAAAGAACAGCAGCCAGCACACGGCCCAATACGGGAACGACTGGAACGGGCCCTTCACCGGAGTCGGGCCAACTGCGCCGCCACTCGTCGCCTGTGCCGTAGCGGCATTGGCGGCCTGCGCACTCCAGCTTGCCGCCTGCGCCGCCTTGGCTGCCGCGTCACTTGCCTGCGTTGCCGCCTCGGTGGCGCGCGCCGCCGCCTCATGGGTGCGGGCGCGCTCTGCCGCCTCGGCCTCGCGCTGACGAGCGCGGTCCTCGTTCTCAAACTCGATATCGTCCTCAATCTCATCGCTCGGATTGAGCAGCTCGTCCAGACTCACACCATAGAGCTTGGCGAGCGAGATCAGGTTCTCGGTATCGGGCGAGCTCTCCGCACGCTCCCATTTACTGACCGCCTGGCGCGACAGCCCCAGTTTTCGCGCCAGCCCTTCTTGGCTAAAGCCTTTGCTGCGGCGAAGGTCGGCGAGCCGCTGCGCAGTTTCTACATTCATGGTTCCTCCTATGTGATGCCAGCCGTGCCGCCGGACCGTTTTTGTTCTTAAGGCGCCTTGCACAGTTAAAAATCTATCCGCCACCGCTAAAAGCATGCCACCTATTCTAGTGAGATTTTTGACAACCGGCGGTTGCGGGTGCATATGAGCTGCGGAAATGTGTCCAAACAAAGCAATGACCCGTAGCTTGGTTGTCCCCGTTGCTGCGTTAACGGTAGTATGGTCGTACTGTTTATTCCGCACCGCCAACGGAGGGAGTTCCGCGCCGTGAACCGCGATTTCGCCTCATCGCTCATCCAGCTCAATAACACGTTCTATCGCGAGCACTCCGCCTCCTTTTCCGATACGCGCCAAGCCCCGTGGCCCGGCTGGGTGCGCACCATGGACATCGCGCTCGAACAGCTCGACGTCGCCACGATCGAGCATCCCGTCCGCGTCTTCGATCTTGCCTGCGGCAATATGCGATTCGAGAACTTTGCCGCCGGCGGCGCACTTGCCGCCAAGGGCGTCGATGGCGCAAACCCCTCGGCAGATGCCAGCTGCCCGTTTGAGTTCTATGGTGTTGACTCGTGTCAGGATTTGGCTATCGATGCGCACGGTCACGCCCTGCGCATTCCCAACCTGCACTTCCAGGAACTCGACGTGCTTGACGCCCTTATGAAGCTCAACCCCGCCGAGACGCCCGACGTGCTTTTCGACGCCCCGCTCGCCGATATCTCGGTCTGCTTTGGCTTTATGCACCACGTGCCGTCGTGCGAGTACCGCGTACGCGTGCTCGACGCCCTGGTGCGGCAAACGCGCCCGGGCGGCATCATCGCCATCAGCTTTTGGGAGTTTATGAACGACGAGCGCATGGCGCGCAAGGCCGTTCGAGCCGAAGCCCGCGCCGAGCTCACCCCGCCGTTTGAGGGTTACGATTCCGCGCAGTTTGAAGCCGGCGACCACCTCATTGGCTGGCAAAACGACCGCCACGCCTACCGCTACTGCCATCACTTTGACGATCAGCAGATCACCGACCTGGTGCGCGGCGTCCGTACGTTCTACAAGAGCGGCGAGGTCCCCGTGCGCGAGCTTGAGCGCTTCCATGCCGACGGTCGCAGCGGCGAGCTCAACCGTTATGTGATCCTCAAGCGCCTGTAGGCACCGACGACTCGCCGTCGAGCCGTACCGCATCTTTCGGGCAAATAATGCCCACCCCTTTTCAACCCATTGACGGAACGCGCAGCTATGCGTTCCATATTTATGACCAAGGAGCCTCATGGGAGCCGTCCACGTTCGCACGCCTAAGAACTTTGTGCTCGAGGAGCGCCTGGAGCGCTACGCCGATGCGATTGAGACAAACCCCGAGGCTTATGCCGGAGATTGGCGCAAGGCCTGTGCGCCCGCAGGCAGCAAGCCCTTCGAGCACCTTCACCTGGATCTTGGCTGTGGCAAGGGAACGTACCTTGTAGAGCGCGCGGGCCACGAGCCAAACACCCTCTTTATCGGCATGGACCAGGAGCCCATCTGCATTGCCTATGCCGCGCAGAAAATCTGCGAGCAGGAGCTATCCAACGCACTCGTCCTGCCCCGAGGCGCCGCATCGCTGCCACAGCTATTTGCCGCAGGCGAGCTCGATGCCATCACCATCAACTTTCCCACGCCGCAGCCCAAGGCCAAGTACGCCAAAAAACGACTCGTCCATGTCGACCATTTGATGCTCTACCGCCCGCTCTTTGCAGCCAACGCCACCGTCACGCTGCGCACCGACAGCAAACCATTGCGCGATTACGCCCTGGGACAGTTTGCCGCGGCCGGCTACGACACGCTTTGGGTAAGTGACGACGTACGCCGCGACCATCCCGAGCATCCCGAGACCGAGTACGAGCGCCGCACGCGCGAGATGGGTGCCGCCGTCTATGGCATTCGCGCCACACCTGGAGCGCAGCCCAGCGATGAACAGCTCGCGGCGGGCCGCGCGCAGGAGCAAAGCCTTGCCTGCTACCTGCCCGAAAACCTCGATGCGCTCACCTATGTACCTCTGGGCATGGAAGAGGCCGTCGAGAACTTTAGAAACCGCGCCCGCAAAGGCAAGAAGCGCCTGCCGCAGGAGTCCTAGGGGCTTCTGATGGTCGCGGCGTCGGCAAACAAGTGAAAATAGGCGTCAGTGAACGACCCTCAAACCTAAGTGAGTAGACTTTTTTGCAATAGCCAAGCACAGCCCGCATAACGAAAACTAAAACCGACGCTCCTATAAGTTGTCAAGAGGCAGTTTGCGGGAGCGCTCTCTCCAATTCGCACAGGAGCTCGTAATACCTCCTCTCCAGTTTCGTCGA